>CADAOK010000036.1 GCA_902789515.1 Oscillospiraceae bacterium | reverse complement strand
TCTTACAAATATCCGTATAACAGAACAGAATACTTAAGCCTTTACGCTTCCCAAAGAGACGCCCTCGACGATGTTCTTCGCTAAAACGAGGTACACGATAACGGGCACCGCGTAAACCAGTATGTTAATGGTGGTGTAGGAAGCATCCGGCATTACCAGGCTCATGAGAGTCTGCTTCCTGACATCGGTAAGAAGGACCTGCGCCAAAAACTGGGTGTACCAGGAGTCCATGAAGATGAAGATCGCCTGTGTGGCAATAGCGGGCTTCAGTATTGGCAGCATGATCTGATTGAATATGCGGAACTCTCCCGCACCGTCGATCCTTGCCGATTCCAACATCTCTTTCGAGAATGTGGCCAGAAGGTACATTCTCATGAAGAAAACGGTTAAAGGTGATGCGATAAACCCCAGGATCATAGTGGAGATGTGATTGTTCCAACTGAATTTATATGCGATCTGGATAAAACCGATTGTGGCGATGGTGCCGGGGAGCATCATGAATCCCATGATGAGATTATTGAATGTCCTCTTGAACTTCCAGTCATAGGCAACTGTCGCATATGCGGTAAGGGCAGAGATGTAGGTGCACAGAATCGTGCTTCCAAACGATATTATGAGTGAATTGATGAATGCCTTAAATGTCCTTGAACCGAGGAATTTAACAAAAGACTTCCAGGATGTGAAATCGGATTTGGGTGCCGTGACCTCTTCGTAGCGTCCGGGCGCTACCTGCATTTGCATTGAGCCGCCGAAAAGGAATTGGATAAACTCAATGGTCGGAGGCAGGATAATCCAAACAATGCACAGACAGACCGCATATGAAAAGATCTTAAGAGAAAGATCCTTCTTCTTCAGCAAAGGTCTGTAAGTCATATCGCTCATGTCTGTTCTCCCCATAGGATCCGCCGACTTGCGGATTCTATTTGAGATTGTATAGGTATCATGAATCTGTGTCAACTTAACACATTTGTGTGCTTATCAAAAAACAGTATTGCGCTGGTTTGACCAAAATAGATATAATAATCACATCTTTTTTACAGCGGCGGTCTGCCGCAATATGGGGCATAATGAAGAAGAAAAGATCTATAGAGAAGTACTATTCCAAATGGGGATATATCTTTATCATCCCGTTTGTCGTTATATTCATGATCTATAATTTCTGGCCTTTGGCCAGCACCCTATACTATGCGTTCTGTGACTTGAGACATGCGCTCAAGAACGATCCTGTGTTCCTGCCTCTGGCTGGTCAGCCGCTGAACAGGAATTTCGTCGAGGTGTTTGAATCTACATCATTTAAAGATGCGTTCAAGAACACATTCATTTTCTTCTTTGCCGCAACTATACCTGAATGGATAGTGGCGTTCTGGCTGGCGGCAGTGATGACCGACAGAAGGTTGAAGCTGAAGGGGAGGATGATCTTCAAGACAGCATTCTTCCTGCCGAATATCATTCCGGTGGATGTAACAGGAGCCGTCGCGACCGTAATAGTCATGATGCTGACTGCAGCCATGATGAATGGTTTCGGAGTGACTGATCAGGACTTTGAATTCTTCACTTCGATGCAGTTCTTTATCATCGTCATGACTGTCCTGCTGCATTTCGGCATTACCTTTATCTATGCCGTTGCCGGCATTACCGGTATCCCGCCCGAAGTCTTTGAGGCGGCAGAGATCGATGGCGCGAACAGGGTGCAGATATTCTTCCATGTAACCATTCCCTGCATGAAGCCGATGATGTTCTTCATAACTGTCGTTACTCTGGTCGACGGTCTGGGAGCCATGGATGTCCCATCCATGTTCGGCATGGATCTCATGCGAAGGAATCTTACGCTTATGCAGTATATCGAGAACCAGGCGTGGGCGGTTTCCGCAATATTTGACAGAGCTTCTGCTGCAAGCCTTATCCTGCTTGGCATACATGTATTCTTTGCAACGATCGTTTATTTCATATTCATCCGTGACAAGGATGAAGCCAAGCTCAGGAAGCTGATGAGGAAAGAGCGCAGGGAAGCAAAGCGGATTGAGAAAGCAAAACAGGCACTTAGCGAGGGTTGATGAATGGCAGAGTTCTTTAACGGATGCTATCTGTTTATCAGTCTTTTTATCTGGGGCGCGACTGTCAAGTTCGGCAAGAGAGATGAGTTCAATGACGACTTCCTCAGCCCGGAAGTTATGAAGTCTCTCCGCGGATTTGCCGCTATCGGCGTAATCCTCCACCACATCTCACAGGAATGGACTTTTCAGGAATCAGGGATACTGACTCCGTTTGTTAATGCCGGTGCGTACTTCGTCGCTATATTCTTCTTCTGTTCGGGTTACGGTCTTCTCAAGAGTCTTGATACCAAGAAGGATTATTTCAAAGGATTCATTAAGAAGAGAGTAGTCAGAGCGATAGTCGTTCCGTTCTATGTCAATGCGATTATCTACGGCCTGTTCTATGCTGTCGCCAAGATCCCTTTGGAACCGGCGCAGTGGGTGACAAACCTTCTTGGCATTACCATGATGAACCAGTTCGCATGGTTCCCGATCGTGCTTGTCATCCTCTACCTCCTGTTCTATCTCTGCTTCCGGTTTATCAAGAACCGCCCGGTATGCTTTGTCATTATTTTCATATGTATGGTCCTGATGGGTATAGGAACATGCATCATGGGACACTACGCTTGGTGGGCAGGAGAACCTAACTGGTGGATGACCGAGAAAGGCTGGGAGACCGCCCAATGGTGGATGGGTGAGAAGATCTTCTGGTTCCACGGCGAATGGTGGGTCAACTCGATGCCTGCGTTCCTTACAGGTCTCATCTTTGCAAACTACGAGAAACAGATCGTCGCCTTCTTCAAGAAGAGATATGCTCTCAAGTTCCATATCCTTCTTGCCGTTACGATGCTCTTCTATCAGCTGTCACAGTTTGGTCAGAGCAAGTTCGGTTACTGGACGGAGTTCAACATGAACGGACCTGAGATCGAGAACAAGATCATCACATACTTCTGCCAGGTCCCGCTGTTCCTGGTCCTTGCATTCACGATATTCATCTTCATGATGAAGTACCATGTCAAAAACCCGGTATTGGCTTTCTTCGGCAAGTATTCACTGCACACATATCTCATGAACCTGGCTGCCATCATGCTGTTCAGATTCCTTGAATATAACTTCGAGGATTCTCCGTTCTATGTCGGAGGCGAGTACAACAATCTCTACCTCTTTGCTGTTGCCGTCATAATCTTCTCGACACTGTTTGGTGTCTGGGAACAGAAGATCACGGAGAAGGTGCAGAAGTTCCTTTTCGAGAAGAGGGAGAAGGTCGTGTATTCTACTGCACCCAGGTTTATGGATGACGATGAGATCCGCAAGATAAGGAAAGAAGAGCAGATCCAGGAGAAGGATTCAAAGGAAGAGAAGAAGGAACCGGAGAAGAAATAATTACCGGTTCTCTTCTGCCGGCTTGCGGAAGATAGCGATTGCTCCTTTGCGTATTACGAAGACTGCAGTTATTATCACAGCGCCGAGAGTCTCCACGATCATGTCGGCCATGGTGTCGTGCAGACCTATGTCGAGGTAACCGCCCAATCCCAGAGGACTCCCGTTGACTACGACCTCGTTTATGCCTTCTATGGAAGTGCGGACTTCGGGGTCAGAGGTCAGATTGTATGACGAGATCGAAGTGACTACTGTATCAGTTTGCATATCGAGTGCGAGCGTCACATCCACAGCATACTCCGTAAACTCCCACAAAGCTGAAAGAGTTACCGAGAAGCAGATCCCGAAGAATGCTATGAGCCAGATGCTTACATCATTTGCTTTGCCGCGGCAGAGCTTCCTGGCAATCTCAAAACCGATCAGGGCAAAGATCACACCGCCGGTAAAATGCAGGAGCTTGTCCCACCAGGGCAGGATGAAATACATCCTGTATGTGAGACCGAGCATGGGTCCTATGGCATAGAGCATGCCGATGAGGAAACAGGGGAGCGTCATTTTCTGCCTGAGTAATAGTTCGGTTATTGTCGGGAGCAGAACTGTAAACATAGATAATGCGGCGGCCACGGACCGAGTCCAATCCGCTCCCCGGGCAAAGATAATAATAGAAATAACAGCAAAGATCTCTCCGATGGTTACGATCGCAAACTTGGGGATGTCGATCTTGCGGTTCCTTAAGCTCTTGTCCATATACCCTCTTCTTCCTGATTTATCAGGCACATTATACCATTATCAGGCTGAGGCTATCTTTCCAGGATGCTCCCCGCTGCCATATACGCTTCACTCATGCAGGCCTGAAGGTTGTATCCGCCGCTTATGCCGTCGATATCAAGAGCTTCGCCGATTATATACAGGCCCGGCACGATCTTTGATTCCATGCTCTTGCGGTCAACTTCCCTGAGAGACACACCGCCGCGTGTAACGTAAGCTTTGTCTATCTCCGGCGCCTGACCGATGCCTATAGCAAGATGCTTCATGCCGCGGCAGACCTTCCTGCGGTTTTCTTTGGTAAAGCCCTGAGCATACATATCTGCGCAGCCTTCCTTAGCAGCAATAACACCTGCGACAGAAGCGGGTACATATCTTGCGAGAAGCGTTGTGATCTTCGTGTCGGGATGGTCATTAATAAGCTGCTGTAATTCCCTGTCAAACTCTTCGTCGCTCATGGAGGGAACAAGATCTAGTTCGATGTATTCATTGCCTTTAATCTCAAGCGGGATATCCCTGGAAATCTCCATTACTGCAGGTCCGGTAAGCCCGTGCTCTGCGAATAGCAGATCGCCTTCCAGAGAAGAAATCTTCTTTCCGTTGACGCTGACCGATACGCCTGCACGGACGGATACACCGCTTAAGCTCTTGCAGAGTGCGGCTGATCCGTTATCGGCGTTGACGGGGGCAAGGGCTCCCTTAACAGGGTTTACCGTATGCCCGAGGCTCTCTGCCAGCCTGTAGGAATCTCCGGTTGAACCGGTCTTCGCGAAAGAGCTTCCCCCGCAGGACAATACGCAATAGTCGAAATGGTATGTTCCGCTTTCCGTGGCAACCTCGAAACAATCCGTTCTCGAAACTTCCGTGACCTTCGTGCCGGTAATGATCCCCGCGCTGTCTTCGATGTATGACAGTATGGTATCCCTTACCTTTGTGGCGCTGTCACAGACAGGGAACATCCTGTTGTTATCTTCTTCTTTGAGCTTGAGCCCGAGACCTGTCTCTGCAAACCGTATGGTGTCTTCCGGGGAGAATCCTTTCAGCGCAGGATAGATGAAGTTGCCTGCCTCGTGATATCCCTTCTTGAGTTCGGAAGGATCCTTGCGGTTGGTTATGTTGCACCTGCCGTGACCTGTGAGAGTGAGCTTGATCCCGGGGATGTTCTTTCTCTCGAGTACAGTGACTTCAACATCACTTCCTGCCCCGAGACGCTTGAACTGGCAGGCTGTAAAGAGCCCGGCCGCACCGCCGCCGATTATGCCCACTCTTTTGGTCATACAAAGTCCTTTGCCTTCCTTATCAGATCAAGTAAGCCTTTTTCTTTTATTATAGCGAGTCCCTGCCCCTCGTCGCCCAACACGATGAGGCTGTCGCCGGGGTTGATGTCGAAGACCTTGCGGGCCTTGGCGGGAAGGACGATCTGACCTTTGTCCCCAACCTTGACCATCCCGAAAACGTGCTTGCCCTTCGGAGGCACTCCGAGCCCCATGTTCCCGGGATCCGTGGGCCCGTAGCTTATCAGATCATCCACGGTCACGCCGAAGATCTCGGCTATCGTCTTGCATTTCTCTATGTCGGGGAGAGACTCTCCCGTCTCGTACTTGGACAGGGTCTGCCTCGACACACCGATCTTATCTGCGAGTTCTTCCTGAGACATGTCATGGATCTTGCGCAATTCTACGAGATTATCCTTGAACATTTTTCTTCTCCTTTTTCTTGGTTATTCCGAGGACTGTCCATCTGAAGAAAGGGATCCTTGAGATGATGAAGTAAAGTCCGTAAGCTAATGCAAATCCGGCTATGGTGCTGAGCAGGTAGGAAGCCCAGGCAGGGATGAGACCGGGCTTTGCAAGGTATAAAGCGACTGCCGATATCCCGAGGTAGTGGAAGATATAGAGTCCCCAGCTGTGTGAGTTCATCCACTTTGTGAAGGCATTCTCTTTATCGAAGAACTTCGCAAAGCCGCTAATCATTGCAAGGCTTCCAAACCACCCGAAGAGCAGGAACAGAGGCGAACGGTATACCGGGTTATCTGCGTAGTTCTGACCGAAGTACATTGCGCAGAAAGAGATGCACAGACCGGCAGCGGCTGCTGCGAACAGCCAGAAGAACTTCTTTGTCTTCTCTATGACCTCGTCATGCGAGAAGATGAAATACCCGATAAGGAAAGACAGTCCGTAAAGTCCGAACCTGTAGCAGACGATAATGGGCGTGTTAAGGATCTGTCCCGCACCGTATACTGCGGCTCCCAGGAGGATCAATACCCAGACGGGAGTCTTGGCGCAGATTTTCCAGAGGCGGTCCTTGTCGATCTTTTTGACAAGAACGATCACCAGCGAGAAGATCCACAGCACCTGCAGATACCAGAGGACACCGATTCCGCTTAAGATGCACGCGATTATCTTTCCGACCAAGGGCATATCAGGGCTGTCGGCAGCGCCCGAGAGCGACATGTTGATATATCCCTGGATAAACTGGAATGTAAGAAGACCGAGCGATACGGGCACAAGAAGCTTTACCGTTCTTGCCTTGATGAACTCCCTGCCGGTATGTCTCTCGAGAGCGTATCTCGCGCTCGCACCCGAGACGATGAACAGGAGCATCATGAGCCACGGATAGACGATGTACTGATATATATCGTAATACTGAATCTCGAGGTCTGTGATCTTTCCGGCTGTCCCGGGGAGTCCCTCAGCGTTATACATATAGAACACATGATACAGTACGACCAGAACGACCGTAACCCATCTGATGTTGTCGAGGTATAACTTTCTCATAAATCTACCACCTATGCCATTATTTTTAACATAATTGTACTGAGGCGGCAAACCGGACTCCACCAACTGTTCTTAACAGACGGCGGCATTTTCTGTTAAAAACAGTGGCGTATCAGCAATTTCCCGTGTAAACGTACTTCAGCTTTTCCCGTGCGATATCCGCAAGTTCATACACTGTTGCGACAGGTGTCGGGCGGCTGTCAGCCATATGGAATCTCGGGAAGAACCTCGAGACATGAAGCGGGATCTCATCATCCAGCGAAGCGATCCAACCTGACATCTCCCTCATCATCTCAGGCGAATCGCTTATCCCCGGAACGATAAGGCATGTAAGCTCGACATGCGCAGTCTTTACGGCCTGAGATATGAAGTTCTTTGTCATCTCAAGATTGCCGCCGAGGACGCTCTTATATGTGTCCGCATCGAAACACTTCAGATCGATGTTCATCGCATCTATGTAAGGCGCTATCTCGGAGAGAACGCTTGATTCAGCCGTGCCGTTGCTTACGATGACATTCTTCATCCCGGCCTCGTGCGAGAGTTTCGAAGTATCGCGGACAAACTCATATGTAACAAGAGGTTCGTTGTATGTGAAGGCGATGCCGATATTTCCGTCTTCTCTGTATCGCTCTGCGATACGGACCAGCTCTTCGGGATCCAGCACGCGGCTTTCCTTCCTGACCTGACCGACATCTTCTCCCCAGGAGATATCGTCGTTCTGGCAGAAGGGACAGCGCAGGTTGCACCCGCAGCTGCCGACGGAGAGGATCTTCGAACCGGGGCAGAAGCGGCTCAGCGGTTTCTTCTCGATCGGGTCGAGCGCGATGGCTGAGACGAGACCGTAGTCTCTCGTCACCACCCGGCCGTCTTTGCAGATCCGGGCACCGCAGATCCCGGCCTGACCTTCGTTTAGCTTGCAGTGTCTGTAGCAGACGTGACATTCGGGCATGGTGTTCTTCCCTATGTGTGGCGCACCACTTCGAAACGCTGCAGATAGTAATCCTCATGCGTTCCGATACCGGCCTTCATCTTGGCAATGGCGACCTGATATTCCACCGTATCCACACCTTCAAGATCGGGGAGCAGAAGTCCTCTTCTTCCGTCGGGGGCGGATACGATCACGCCGTATCTCTTCACGTCGAGCTTATCGAGGGAATCTATGTCTTCAGGTTCGCCCAGGACGTCCACGTTTATCTCCAGGTCAGGGAATTCATCTTCCGTTACCGGCTCGAAACGGGGATCTCTCGTGGATGCGCTGACGGCATTGTTTGCGATCTCCTGCGCAAGGTTCCCCGCGGTCGGTCCGATGGTGCCTATGCATCCCCTGAGGTCACCGTTCTTGTGTATGGAGACGAATGCTCCTGCGCGGGTGTTCAGGAGTGCATCAGGAATGTTCTCGTCAAGCTTTGCGAGGTCTTCCGGAACCGAGATGCGTTTGCCTTCCCGTATGTAAGTTTCGAGAGACAGGCGGGCAAGGCGCACATAGACATCGCCGGAATCTTTTTCCGAATCAGGGTAGAATGAGCAGATGCCGTAGCCGACGCCCGTGACGTCTTCGTGTGAATAGACGCGGGGCTTTACTTTGGTCTTGCCCCATACACCTGCCATAATGACAAACGAACGGTGTCCGCATTCGGCGGCCCTGTCACAGAAGTCTTCATCAAATTCCAGGAGCTCACCGAAAGCGGCGCGGCCCATGACATCCATAATCTTCTTATCGTATTCGGGACCTTCCGGAGCATACCCGTACGGTCCGTAATCCTGCAGTTTGTGAGACAGATCTCCGCTCGCCACGACCACTATCCTGCGGCCTAAGCTGTCTGCTGCTCTTCTGATGATAGTTCCGAGCTTATAGTGATCCGACAGCGGCAGTCCCGACAGACCTGCACGGATGATCTTTCCCTTTGTGTATTTTTGCCTTATAAACCACAGAGGTACCATCGTTCCGTGATCGAGGTCCCGGTCTATCTCGCCGCGGGTGCCGCATGGGAAATGTTCTTTGCGGGCGAGAGCTTCGATCTCCAGGACAAGTTCCTCGTCGTAGCTCTCGGCAAACTTTACTTCCGACGCCCTGAATGAAGCGAAGGAACCTACGACTTCCGTGCCGGGAGATATATGAAAAAAGTCAGAATACATCGTCGCATGCGGGCTTGTGATAACGATCGTCTCAGGTTCAAGCGAGGCGATCTCGCCTGCCACGCTCTCGTACGAAGCAATTGTCTTGGAGACTTCTTTCTCGCCTCCGCGGCCTACTGCAGGGACGATAAGGGGAGGGTGGGGCACCATAAAAGAAGCAAGTACTGTCATTCTCTCACCTCGCTTTAATATCTTTGGTTGCGATCACATCCGTGCCGGTCCCGCCGGCATTACCTGCTATCACGTCGCCTATCTTAACGGGAGCTGTGACGGAAGCTTTCTTTATGTCTTTCATAACGTCAGCGATCTTGTCCTTTGGGATGTCTCCTGCGGTCTTTACCGATACCACCGGGATCTCTCCGCCGGCTACGGGAACGGTGGAGGTTACGGTCCTGACAGGAGCAGTTACTTCCTGCTTCCCATAGTCAGCGCCTCTCGGGCATGTATTGCCTGTAACGGTTACTTCACTGCCGTCCACGGTTACTTTAAGCGAACAGCCCATCGGGCATCTGATGCATGTAAGGTTATATTCTTCCATTGCTTCAGTCCTCCAGACAGATCTTTACCGTATCTTCAGGCTTTGCTGTTTCCAGGTCCTTTTTGAGGATGATCACCTGTTCCATCTCGCCCGGTTTGACGATGTTCTTCGGCTGCTGCCTGATCTGTCTGCCGCCCAGATACACGCACAGCTTTTTGTTCCGGTATTCTTTATCGACTCTGAATCTGACCGTTAGGCTGTCTTCCATCTGAGCAGGGGACACGTATTGAGGAACCGTATAGCGTACACCGCCGTCCGTGACCAGCTTAAGTTCGAAGCCGTCTGTTTTCCTTCTGCCCGAGACATACTCTGCCGCCATCTTCCCGGCGCGCATCGCTTCCTGCGAGACATAATCGACCAGATCATGCACGTGGAGCACATTTCCGCAAGCGAAAACGCCTTCTTCGGAAGTCTCGAGGTCGTCTCTTACATCAGGGCCACCCGTGACCCGGTTGATGTCTATTCCCGCCTGCCGTGTAAGTTCATTCTCGGGGAGCAGACCGCAGGACAGAAGTAAAGTATCGCAGTCATAGTGGACTGCAGTATCGGGGATTATGCTGCGGTCTTCAGCAACTTCTGAGATGTCGACTCCCGTGACTCTTTCCTTGCCGTATATACGTGAGACGGTGTGGCTGAGAAGGAGAGGAATATCAAAATCGTCAAGGCACTGCGTGATGTTCCTCTGGAGCCCGCCCGAATACGGCATGAGTTCTGCCACGCATAAGACTTTCGCGCCTTCCAGGGTCAAACGCCTTGCCATGATGAGGCCTATGTCGCCGGAACCCAGGATGACGCACCTTTTGCCCACGCATTTGCCTTCGATGTTTACGAGCCTCTGCGCCGTACCTGCGGTATAGACTCCGGCAGGGCGAAATCCGGGTATCCCGAGCGCTCCTCTCGGACGCTCGCGGCATCCCATGGCAAGCACTACGGCGCCTGCTTCTATGGTTACGATGCCTTCTTCGCCGTTCATGTATGTCACATATCTTCCAGCAGATATGTCTGTAACGATTGTGTCCAGCTTGCATTCGATCCCGCGTTCTTCTGCCTGCGAGATGAACCGCGCGGCATATTCCGGACCTGTGAGTTCTTCTTTGAAAGTGTGAAGTCCGAACCCGTTGTGTATGCATTGGTTAAGGATGCCGCCCAAGTGATCGTCGCGCTCGATAATGAGGATATCCCGCTCTCCGCTGTCGTAAGCGGATACGGCAGCTGCAAGTCCTGCGGGACCGCCGCCGATGATAACGATGCTGCGTTTATTCATCTGATAGTCTCTCCTTATTGCACAGCATCTCCGATCCGGGGAGATTCTTGCATACTTTCTCTTCAGGTATCCCGAGTTCTTCCGCGAGGATGGAGATTGCACGCGGAGAGCAGAAACCTGCCTGGCAACGCCCCATTCCCTGGCGGACACGGCGCTTGATCCCGTCAAGGGATCTCGCACCTACAGGGCGGCGTATTGCATCTCTTATCTCTCCCTCGGTAACGTTCTCACAGCGGCAGACTATCCGGCCGTATTCAGGGTTTTCTTCTATGAGCTTTGCGCGTTCTTCGGGAGAAAGATCAAAGGGTTTGATGAAACCTTTCCGTGTGGAGATATAGTTTTTGCGGATCGCGGCTCCGTATTTTCCCGCGATCAACCCGGCAAGCATTTCTCCTATGGCGGGAGCGGCCGATAGTCCGGGTGAATCGATTCCCGCGGCATCGAAGAACCCGTCGGCGGATTCTCCGATTATGAAGTCCTTGCCGTCTTCCGTGGCTCGCAGTCCTGCGAAAGAAGTAATGGTCTTGCCGTATGGTATGGCAGGAACGGAGTCTTTGGCCTTCGCCTTGATGTATTCCATTCCTTCGTATGTTGTGGATGTATCGTCTCTGTCCGCGAGATCTTCGGCATTGGGTCCGGCCATGATGTTGCCGTGTACTGTCGGCGTAACGAGCACGCCTTTGCCCTGTGCCGTGGGAAGCTGGAAGATGGTATGAGTTACCAGATTGCCTGCGTCGTGATCCATGAGGACATATTCGCCGCGTCTGGGCGTGATGTGGATAGGCTTGTCAGGGCAGACCATGTTATGGAAGACATCCGCATAGAGGCCGGCGCAGTTTACCACAGCCCTAGTGCTGATCGTTCCGGTATCCGTACATAGCAGATACCCGTCAGGGGTCTTATCTATGCCGGTAACTTCCGTAAGGAATCTGAATTCGGCTCCATTGGAGGCAGCATTCTCCGCGAAAGCGACAGTCATTAGGAAAGGACAGACTATACCGCCGTGCGGGACGAGAAGCGCGAGCTTCACTTCGTCAGAGAGATTAGGTTCGATAGTGCGCGCTTCCTCTCCGGTAATTATCCGGAGGTCCTGTACGCCGTTGCTGATACCGCGGTCAAGGAGTTCTTCAAGACCTTCTTGTGAAACTTTGTCATCATCAAATGCGACCACCATCGAGCCATTCTCTTTGAACGGGAAATCAAGTGCGGCGGAGAGCTCTCTTATCATGGCAGAGCCCCTGACATTGAGCTTGGCCTTGAGAGTTCCGGGGAGCGCATCGTGACCTGCGTGGACTATGCCGCTGTTGGCCTTGGAGGTGCCCGAACAGACGTCCTCTGTCTTCTCTATGACGCAGATCTTCAGGTCATACCGGGCAAGCTGCATGGCTGCGGCACAACCCGTAACACCTGCTCCGATAATAACAACGTCATAGTCAGGCATGAGAACATACCTCCGTTATGTTCTTACGGCTTGGGATAACCTAATGCGTCGAGGAAATTGCCTATTTCCATTTTTGCTCCGGTGACCTGGGCTTCATTCTCTACATTTCCGATGAATGCCATGACGACCACATCATCCTTCCAGATGAGGATATCGTAGTAAGGAGCATAGCTGTCTTCGTCTTCGAAGTCGCCGTTAAGGACTATGTAACCGGAATCATCATCCGAATCGAGGCCCTTTGTTCCGCTGAACTTGCCGCCTTCGTTGTTGAACACGTCGGAATACAGATCCACATAGTATTCGAAAAGCTCTTCCGCTTCCTCGGTGGTCGCGAACCTTGAGTAATAGTAGCAGTTCAGACCGGTCTCCGCGTCTATTTCAGACACGATATCGAACCTTGTGCCGTCAGCAAATGTGAAGTAATCGTCCTCGTAATAATAGTAGTATTCTTCTGTTATACCGATCTCTTCGAGAGCGTCGATCCAATCTTCTTCATCGATCTCATCAAGCTTGTCGACATCGATCTTTGTGTTCAGGAAATCGCATCCTGTAAAGGAAATGAGGATTAGTGCAGACATTCCCGCTGCGATGATTCTCTTTGCTTTCATGTTCTCCTCCTGAGCTGTTGATGTTGATTCAGAATGACCGTATGTTGCTATTATAACCCGTCATCAGAAATAATGCGGGGGGAATATCATGCTGATGGTCTTAAGGAACTTGGTAAATGAAGCGAGATCGAACAGGATGCCTCCAAACAGGAAACATAGGATCAGATACACGGGAAGGACTGCCGAGAGCACTTTGGCGGGTGATACCTTGAGGGGGAGCATTATGATCAGGACCCCTAAGGCCAGAGAAAGCACTATGACAGAGAATGTATAGAATATGATCTTTGCCGGCGAGAAATCGATTCCTGCGGCAAGGAAGCAGATGGCGGACAATGCGGCCATCGGCAGGGCATAGACAGCTATCTGGATGAAAGCCAGATAGATCTTCTGCACTTTACCGAACCTCAGATATATCCTGTTGTCGACATCCGTAAGGAAGGACAGGAGACCGAGCAGACATGCGGCATAGATGAAGAGTCCCGCGAATTTGTAGACAGGGATCTCGATCTTCTCGGATTTGGTGATCTCGTTGTACTGTTCACCCTGAAGTCCCGTCAGGGCATATATCTGGTCGCCGTTCAGGAAGTCATAGTAGATCTGTTCTATCTCTGAGTTGTTCTCGCCGTTATCATTGTAGCCGTATTCTTCCAGCGTGGTCTGCAGTATCTTGAGGGCGCTGTATCTGAAGATCTTCTCGAAGATCTCTTCGGTGGCCAGGGATGTCATACCTGATGAAGGTGTCGTTACAACGGCGATCTCGCGGGCTTTTTTGTCTCCGGTGCATCTGTCTAAAAATCCTTCAGGGATAACATATCCGGTATTGGCTTTGCCCTGGGCCAGATCGTCATACATCTCCTCTTCACTGTCGACCACATAGAAATGGAAGATCGATCTCATCTCGCAGAGGCTGTCAACGATCTCTTCAGTCTTCTCATTGTCGTCGTTGTTGAGGATGGCGACCGGAAGATACACGGACTTCTCCGATTCGGGGATAAGTATCGCCAGCATCGAGAGGATGATGAGCACGGATGCCATTACATACATAAAGGGGCTGAGTGCACAGCGCTTTATGACAACGATCAATCTGTTCATAAAGAGCTTCATCAGAACATTACCCCCAGGACATACTGTATGAGGTAGTATACCGGGTTAGCCAGCACTGCCGTATGGAAGAACTTGGGCATGTATTCGACAGGCATAAGGCCGCCTGCGAGATACATTATTACCAGACCGGCACCAAAGGTTATGAAAGCAACGGTGTTCGGCTTCTTTACCAAATAGATAAGGGCAGATGATACGAACGAGATCAGGATGATCACCGGTATCATCAGGAGCAGCGACAACTCGTTTACGCCGAGCCTCAGTGAATTGAGCACGACAAATACGATCAGATACATGATGTAGATCATGACGGCCACCGAAGCTGTCTCCATAAGGAAGAAGGCAACGGGGCTCTTTCCGCTGAGCTTTACTCTTGTCATTACGGCATCGTTCGAACCCTTATAAAAGTATGCGAAAACAAAGATCGACATGACCAGCAGGAAGAATGTATAGGATGCGGTCATCTTCTGTTTGAGCGTGTAAGCAGACAGATAGTCTATGCTCTCCTCATCGAAGAGGCCGTTCCTTGACAGTACATATTCTATGCATCTGTTCTGCACGTCCGTTCCTATGTTGTACATATCGGACGAGGAGATCTCTCCGTTGCCCAACACGGCGTAGGTAGTGATAGTCGCACACTGGCCGGTTCCAAGAAGATTGGCAAGGTACATGAGAAGATCGTTTACGACTTTGCCGTCGAATGAATCGGCTTCTTTAAAATATACCTGAGCCTGAAGATTCTCTCCCGTGGACAGGCTTTCTGCGAAGCCCTCGGGAATGATTATTCCTGCGACGGCATCTCCCTTTGATACGGCCTGCAGAACCTCTTCGGGCGAATCAAGCCGTTTGAGATCCACCGTCTCGCCGACACTGTCGATTCGGTTGACCATGGTCAGGCCCACATCGTTGTATTCGGAATCTCCCGGAAGATAGAGCACTATCTCGGCCTGGGAATAAGAGTACTTGTCTCCGAAAATGAACGACTCGCCATAGGTTATGATGCATATCGACGCGAACCCGAACGCCAGCAGATAGCATAGCGCGTACGGGAGAAAATGGAGAATGCGTTTGATGTATACCCTAATCATTTATTGCCTGTATTACCGTCATTCCTTCCGGAAGGAGTGTGCATTTCGAGTCCTTCAGGACGAAGATCCTGTCGCAGTGTGCGAAGACCTCTTCTGCGTGACTTGCTATGAAGACGATGCCGCCGTTCTTCCTGTAGGAATCGATGACATTCAGGATGTCGGTCTTGGCGGGAATGTCGAGTCCTGAGAGAGGCTCGTCGAGAAGGAGGATGTCCGGCTTCTCGATAAGGACGGAGGTTATGGCGAGACGCTTCTTCATGCCGCCTGACATGCGTTTTACTTTCACGTCGACAAATTCGGATACCTTGAGCACCGAGACGTCGGTTGTGGTAAGGACTTTTTTGATTTCTTCCTTCGACAGCGGTGTCCACATGCGGAGATTGTCCAGTGCCGAGAGCTCGTCGATCAGGGCATTCTCCTGCGTTACGAAACCTATCTTGCCCTCTGTGGCAACTGTTCCGGCAATGGGTTTCTTTATGCCCGCGATAGCCGAAAGCAATGTGGATTTGCCGGATCCGTTGAGACCGAGAAGTCCGATGCATTCGCCTTTTACGGCGTGGATGTTCACATCCGTAAGGACAGTCTTCTTCTTGTAGTTAAGTGAAACGTTAGTAATGTCTACCATAGTCTTTATGAAAATGCCGGAAGCCAGACCGGCTTCCGGCGTGAATTTACTTAATAGGTCCCTTTAAGATCAATCGCTGTATGCAGAAGCATATGACATGTACTTCATAGCGCTGTCCATGATGGACTCAATAATGCTCTCAGCGAAAACCTGGTTTGTCTTAAGCTTTGAAGGATTATCGATGCCGAGCTTGCCGCACATATCATTCAGGCAATCACCCTTGGAATTAAATGCAACTCCGAACACCACGATCAGGTTATTGCCGCTGATCTGATAGGAGACACAGATGTTGCCGGAAATGCTGTCGAAAAGATCTTCGATCTCGTCTTCCATATCGGCCTCTTCAAATAGATCCATCAGATCGTCATTCTCCTGTGCGATCTCCCACATATCCTGGATATCGAGGTTGAACTTGAGGTAACCCTCAGTCTTGGAACGATAGTATTCCTGTGCTGTAAGATCATCTACATCAAGATCGTATTCATCGAGCATATCCTCGAGATA
>CADAOK010000035.1 GCA_902789515.1 Oscillospiraceae bacterium | reverse complement strand
GTAGTTCTGGAAAACCATCGCGATATCTCTGTCCTTAGGAAGAACGTCGTTAACGCAACGGTCGTCGATGTAGATCTCGCCCTCGGAAATGTCCTCGAGGCCAGCGAGCATACGGAGAGTTGTTGACTTACCGCAACCGGAAGGTCCTACCAGGATAACGAATTCCTTATCTGCAACATCGAGATTAAAGTCTGATACAGCTACAACGCCGCCTTCATACTTCTTGTAAACATGCTGGAAAGATAAACTTGCCATTTTCTTACCTCCAAAGGTGCCACGCCAATAGACGGGCTAATTCATACAGAAATACTAACAAAGGCGCATTTTCTTTACTATATGACATAATTCCCAAAAAAAAATAAGGGTTTTTGTAATGCGCAAAGCCCTGTTTTGTTTATTATTACCATTCGATATTTGGTTTTTTGTGTGTGTTGTCCAAAAAAGCAAGTATTTCTGACAACTACAGCGCACACAAAACACCCCTGTGCTTTGTGCTATCTGTCAACTGCAGGCATATAAAGGGCTGATCTGTTACCTCATTGTCATTCTACTTATATAGTAATGATGTAAAAATATAGTAGTCAGTTGTTGACAATTGTATTTTTATGCATTATATTGCATAAATCTAACATAGCCAAGAGGCGCGTATTATTATGGAAAAGATTAAAGTAAGCATTATAGGAGCAACGGGATATGTTGGTGCAGAGCTCGTCAGGGGTTTTGTATCCCACCCGTGTTTTGAGCTTAAGACCCTGACCAGCAAGAGTTTTGCCGGCAAGGCATTCTCTGATGTATACCCCGTCTTCCGCGGAGTATGTGACATCATCCTCAGCGACAAGGATCCTGCGGAAGTCGGCAAGGAGAGCGATCTCGTAATACAAGGATCTGGCAACATACGAGAAGTCCTATAAGCTCACTCATCCTCATCCCGAGCTGCTCGAAGAAGCCGTATACGGTCTTCCCGAGTTCTACAGGGATGAACTTAAGACTGCAAAGCTCGTTGCCAACCCCGGCTGCTATCCCACATGCTCGCTGATAGCGCTTGCTCCGTTCCTTAAGAATAATTTAATTAAGAAAGACACTATAATAATAGATGCTGTATCCGGAGTCTCGGGTGCAGGAAGGAAGGCGGATCTGGCCTATGCTTTCTGTGAAGAGGATGATTCCTTCAAGCCCTACGGCGTGGTCGGACACAGGCACACCACCGAGATCTCGGAGAAGTGCTCTTTCCTTGCAGGCGGCAAGTCCGGTGACATCAAGGTCACCTTCACTCCCCACCTGGCACCTTTCAAGAGAGGCATGCTGAATACGATATATGCGAAGCCTTCAGATGACTTCAATGATGTCTCATCTTCCGCAATCAATGGCATATATCAGGAATTCTACAAGGACGAACAGTTCGTAAGAGCCCTTCCCGAAGGCGTTATGCCGGATGTCAAAGCCGTAAATGGTTCCAATTACATCGAGGTAAACGGTGTGTATGATGCCGATACCGGCATGATCAAGCTTTTCGCAGCGCACCGGAAGAGACCGGACTCAAAGATATGGTAAGAGGCGTGTAATATGGCAAATCAGGACAAGATGCCCGAGATCACGGGCGATATGCAGAACATGGTAAACAGGGCGGCGGTCCTTACCGAAGCCCTCCCCTATATCAGGAAGATGAGGGGACAGACGATAGTCATCAAGTACGGCGGAAATGCCATGGTCAACGACGGCCTCAAGCAGACCGTCATGGATGACATCACTCTCTTAAAGCTGGTCGGCATCAACCCCGTCATCGTTCACGGCGGCGGTCCCGACATTAACAGCATGCTTGAGACAGTCGGCAAGGAGTCGACTTTCGTCAACGGCCTGAGATATACAGACAGCGAGACGATGGGCTACGCGCAGATGGTCCTGATCGGCAAGACCAACAAGGAGATCGTATCCGTTCTCTGCGGCAAGGGCGCGAAAGCGATCGGTATCTCCGGCATCGACGGCAATCTGATCGAGGCGGAGAAGATGACCGAGGATGCGGACGGCAACCCCGTTGATATCGGATATGTCGGCAAGATAAAGAAGATCAACACCAAAGTCATCTCCATGCTCGCCAACGACGAATACATTCCCGTCATAGCCCCCATCGGCGTGGGAACTGACGGAGAGAGCTACAACATCAATGCAGATACCGTCGCTGCCGAGGTCGCAGTCGCACTCCAGGCATCCAAGCTCATCATGCTCACTGATGTCGGCGGAGTGCTCGAGAAGCTCGAAGACGGCACGGACAGGGTGATCCCCGTTCTGGATGAATCCGATGTCCAAGACTGCATCGACCGCGGGATAATCTCCGGAGGCATGATCCCGAAGATCGGCGGATGCCTTGATACGGTACGACGCGGAGTGAACCGCGCACACATAATAGACGGCAGGATACCGCACTCGATCATACTCGAGATATTCACAAAGAACGGCATAGGCACAATGATAATAAAGGAGAAGAAAGAGAATTATGAGTATAGAAAATGACCTTTCCCTGATCGCGGATTTTGATAAAAACTACTATCTTCAGGTATTCAACCCGCTTCCCGTTGCTTTCGTAAAAGGCAAGGGCTGCTGGCTCTACGATACCCAGGGCACCAAGTACATCGACATGATCGGCGGCATTGCCGTCAATTCACTGGGACACGCTCACCCGAAGCTCGTCTCGGCAATCAAGAAGCAGGCTTCCGAGCTCATCCACTGCTGCAATTACTACTACATTCCCGGCAGGTCCGAACTCGCATACAAGCTCTGCAAGAACAGCTTCGCCGACAAGGCGTTCTTCTGCAACTCCGGTGCGGAGGCAAACGAGGCGGCTATCAAGATCGCACGCGGGTATTTCCACTACAAGGGCGAGAACAGATATGAGATCGTTACCGCCAAGAACAGCTTCCACGGCAGGACTCTGGGAACGGTAGCGGCAACCGGCCAGCCCAAGTTCAGTGAGCCTTTCGCACCCGTAATGCCCGGTTTCACTTATGTTCCGTTCAATGACATAGATGCTCTGAAACAGGCATGCGGTCCGAAGACGGCAGCAGTAATGCTCGAACTCATCCAGGGCGAGAGCGGTGTACATCCGGCCAACATCGAGTATGCAAAGCTTGTCGACAAGTTCTGCAAGGACAACGGGATCCTCCTCATAATCGACGAGGTACAGACCGGTATCGGCAGGACAGGCATGATGTACTGCTACGAGAGATACGGCATCACACCTGACATCATCACGCTTGCCAAGGGTCTTGGCGGCGGAGTCCCGATAGGAGCAATGCTCTGCACCGACGAAGTTGCCACAGGTTTCCATCCTGGAGACCACGGCACGACTTTCGGAGGCAATCCCCTGGCTTGTGCGGCTGCAAACGCAGTACTCGATACCATCAGGGAGGACGATCTCCTCGTCAACGTCAACAACATGAACGCATACCTGACCGAAAAACTCGGAAAGCTCAAGGCTAAGTACGACTGCATCACGGACATCAGAGGCATGGGATTGCTGATCGGCATCGAATTCGACGAGCGCATCTCCGCTTCGCAGATGATGATCGAACTGTTCAGGAACGGTATCCTTGTAAGCTCGATCGGCACCTCAACGATCAGGCTTGCTCCCCCGCTCATCGTCGGCAAGAGGGAGATCGACGTATTCTGCAAGGCGCTCGACAGTATCCTTAAGAATACGATCCCTGCCAAAAAGGGTCTCATCTCGGCGATAAAGGACAAGCTGCCTTCCACTTCAAAACAGGTCAGCGTAGCTTCGTTCGACAGGCTACCCGGCGAAAAGGAAGCACCCGCGGCACCTGCAGCACCCAAGGCAACCGCAGAGACAGACGAAGATGGCATGTGATCAAGGAGAATAATTAAAATGAAGCATTATATAGATTTTCACGAAGATGTTGCCATTGATGAACTTCCCTATCTGCTCGATATCGCGGCAGACATGAAGGCTAAGACAAAGGCAGGCATCGAGCACCACTACCTCAAGGGCAAGACCCTGGCGATGATCTTTACCAAATCTTCCACGAGGACAAGGGTTTCATTCGAGGTCGGCATGTACCAGCTTGGCGGTCAGGCACTCTTCCTCAGCAACAACGACATTCAGATCGGAAGGGGCGAGACCATCTATGACACCGCACACGTTCTCTCCGGAATGGTGGACGGCATCATGATCAGGACCTTCAAGCACAGCGATGTCGAAGATCTTGCAAAGTACGGTTCGATCCCTGTTATCAACGGACTGACTGATGACCAGCACCCCACTCAGATGCTCGCTGACCTTCTTACCATCAAGGAGCATAAGGGAGATCTCAAGGGACTTAAGCTCTGCTATGTCGGAGACGGCAACAACGTTGCCAACTCACTGCTCCAGGCATGCGCCAAGGCCGGCATGGATGTTGCCATCGGATCACCCGCTGACTATACCTGCCCCGACAAGTATGTTAAGCAGGCGCAGGAAGATGCCAAGATCACAGGCTCCAAGATCCTTATGACGACTGATCCTTTCGAAGCCGCAGACGGCGCAGATGTCATCTACACCGACACATGGACATCCATGGGCCAGGAAGAGGAGAAGGCAAAGAGAGTCGAGATCTTCAAGGATTATCAGGTAAACAGCAAGCTTATGGGCGTTGCAAAGAAGGATGCCATCTTCCTCCACTGCCTCCCTGCATACAGAGGTTATGAGGTTACGGAAGATGTCATCGACGGTCCCCAGAGCGTCGTTTTCGACGAGGCCGAGAACAGGCTCCATGCCCACAAGGCTATCCTGGTCAACTGCTATCTGAACTGATATGCCCTATACATTCCGCATAGCTGATGTGTCAGACGCCCCCGAGCTGTCGCGCCTTTTGAAGTGTGCGATGAAGACGTACTGCGAGGGTTCGGGCATTTCCGAGGCCATGCTTGAAGCCATGAACGAGGATACCGCGACGATAGAAGACAGGATAAGGAGATGCACCTGTCTGTGCTGCCTGGACGGAAATGACATTGTCGGAACGATCACTTTCAACACGGTGGATACTCCTCAGAAACTGAGTTTCTCCGATAAGACGCTGAACTATCTTTCAGGGTTTTCAAAGGTCGGCTACATATCGCGCTTTGCAGTACGCGAAGACCTGAGAAATTCGGGACTAGGGATAGAGCTGGTAAACCGGGCCGTTGAACTGGCTGTCAAAGAGGACTGCGGCGCCGTGCTGCTTCACTCTTCCGCTACCAATAAGTCTATGGTGGAATTCTACAGGAAACGCGGATTCAGGCTTATCGACCACGAAGACTCGAGAGGATACGACCGCGGTCTGTTCTCAAACAGTCTTGGTTAAGATAACGATACAATCCTTCGCGCGCGGATCGGTCTTGACCGTATCAGATACTTCCTTCGCCTTCTCTTCCGAATCAAACAGTGCAAAAACAGCACTGCCGGAACCGGTCATAGCCGCATAAGACGCACCTGCATCTTTAAGCGCCGTTATTATCTCTCCAATCTGGGGAACGCTGTTTACTGCAGGTTTCTGGAGGTCATTTACCAGGAGTTCTCCGCCGGTCAGGAACAGATCCAGCTTGTCAGACAGCGAGTCTTTCTCCTCGGTAAGGCTGCTGACATATCCCGCATAAGCATCGCCGTCAAAGAACGGAAGCTCTTCGGAATCGATTGCCTTGAAACATTCGGGAGTAGAGACACCCTCCGAAGGTTTGACGATAAGTACCGGCAGGCCCGCGAGGCTTGCTATGGGGGTCACATCCTCTCCCACCTTCTCGCAGAGGCATGTTCCGCCGTAAAGGAAGAAAGGCACATCTGCACCGACATTGACTGCCAGCTTGCCGAGCTCTTCTTCCGTGAAAGGATTCCCGAAATGCTCCTGCAGCACGATAAGGACGGACGCGGCATCGGAGCTCCCTCCGCCCATTCCGGATTCGGAAGGAATGTTCTTGGTAAGATTGATGACCGTGCGCGGGAAGATACTCCTGCTGTCCTGCTTTCCCTCGGCCGCAAGCTTATTGCGGAGACTTGAGTAGAATCTGTCTGCCGCTTTGTAGCAAAGGTTCTTATTCGGGATTATGTCCGTTCTTCCTTCGCACTCAACAACTATTTCAGCCGGTCCCTCGCCGCCGATCGATACGAGCAGTTCATCGCAGTAGTCGATCTCCTGCATTACCGTATAAAGCCGGTGGTAACCGTTTGGCAGGGTACCGCATACCCTGAGGAAAAGGTTGACCTTGGCATTCGCGGATGTCTTGTATGTCTCGATCTTATCCATGAATCTGATTTTACATTAAATAATATATAAATAAAAGTTTATAAACAAAAAAGCCATCCCGCAGTCTTCGCGGGATGACCTGTGTCTACCTGTAAATCAAAACGGATCAGACAGCTACTTCTTCAGCCTTCTCAGGCATTACTCCGACGCGTACCGTTCTTGTCAGAACATCGATATAGCTGAAAGAAACCAATGATTCCTTACCGGTCTCGCTCTGGCATCTGAGAGTGAACACGTTGGGATAGCAGTGCTCAACCGTTCCGATGTAAGTGATGATCCTCTTACGGCCGCCGTTTGTCTTGCAAACGATCTTCTTTCCCAAAAGCTCTTCGAACTTCTCGCGGCACTTAGCCAGATCTGAACTGATAATCATCGGTACTCGTTCCCCCAATTCGGAAATACCCTGTTGCCGGGTGGTTTATATACCACACAACTCTAACATTTACTTGATAAAATGTCAATAAAAAACACAATATATAGTGGAAATTTGTCATACCCCTCACAAAATATTGTGTTTTGGGCGCGCATTTGAAAACTCCTATGAATTTATTTAAAATCGAAGGGTCAAAAGAAACGGGGGAAACGGATATGTTGAGCGACATTGAGATAGCACAGCAGGCAAAGCCAGAACGCATAGAGAAGATAGCCGGCAGACTCGGTCTGTCAGAGAGTGATATCGAGTGTTATGGAAAGTACAAAGCAAAGGTCCCGTTGGATGTTATCGACAGGATCAGTGACAATCCGGACGCAAAGCTTGTCCTTGTGACCGCCATGAATCCCACGCCCGCCGGCGAGGGTAAGACCACAGTAAGTGTCGGTCTGGCGCAGGCTCTGACAAAGCTCGGCAAGAAGACCGTATTAGCACTCCGCGAACCCTCTCTGGGCCCCGTCTTCGGAGTAAAGGGCGGCGCATGCGGCGGCGGATACTCCCAGGTCATCCCGATGGAGGATATCAACCTGCACTTTACCGGCGACATCCATGCCATCACAACGGCTAACAATCTTCTCGCCGCAATGATCGACAATCACATCTATCAGGGCAACGAGCTGAACATCGACCCCGAACGCATCTACTGGAAGAGATGCCTGGACATGAATGACCGTACTCTCCGAAATGTCACGATCGCTGCCACCGGCGGCAAGGACGGCATCACCAGGACCGATCACTTCACGATAACGGCAGCATCCGAAGTCATGGCAACATTCTGCATGGCCAGGGACCTTGAAGATCTCAGAAGAAGACTGGCAGGCCTCATCATCGCATGCGACAAGGACGGCAAGAACATAACCGCAGGCGATCTCGGTGCGGACGGCGCCATGACGGCAGTTCTCAAAGATGCCCTTTGTCCTAATCTCGTACAGTCGCTTGAAGGCGTTCCCGCATTTGTTCACGGCGGTCCGTTCGCCAACATCTCTCACGGCTGCAATACAATAATCGCC
The DNA here is from genome assembly GCA_902789515.1 of Oscillospiraceae bacterium. Taxonomy (GTDB): domain Bacteria; phylum Bacillota; class Clostridia; order Saccharofermentanales; family Saccharofermentanaceae; genus Saccharofermentans. The sequence continues at coordinate 32,386 of CADAOK010000035.1, read as the reverse complement.
ACCAGGGCTGCGATGAAGCTCGGTGACATAACCGTCACGGAAGCAGGCTTCGGAGCAGATCTCGGAGCAGAGAAGTTCCTCGACATAAAGTGCCGCGAAGCAGGCCTGTGTCCTGATGCATGCGTCATAGTCTCCACCGTAAGATCCCTCAAATACAATGCCGGCATCGACAGGGCTGATCTTTCCAAGCCCGATCCCGAAGCCGTCAGAAGAGGCTTTGTAAATCTTGCAAAGCACATCGAGAACATCAATTCGTACGGCATCCCTGCTGTCGTTGCAGCAAACAGATTCCTCACAGACACGGATGACGAGCTTGCCGTTATGGAAGAAGAGTGTGCCAAGCTCGGTGCGGCATGCGTACCTGCGGAGATCTTCGCCAAGGGCGGAGACGGCGGGATCGATCTGGCAGAGGCAGTCCTCGCTGCAATCCCCAAGTCATCCGGCAAACTGAATTATGCATACGAGCTGAATGAATCCGTGGAAGAAAAGATAACAAAGATCGCAACTAAGATATATGGTGCAGCCAAGGTCGACATCCTCCCCGAAGCAAAGGCGAAGATCGACAAGTTTACTGCGGACGGCTACGGAGACCTTCCCGTATGTCTTGCCAAGACACAGTATTCGCTCTCCGATGACCCCAAGGCTCTCGGACGTCCCGAAGGCTTCACTCTTACAGTAAGAGACTGCCATCTGTCGGCAGGTGCAGGCTATATCGTCGGACTTACCGGCACCATCCTCACGATGCCCGGACTTCCCGCACATCCTGCCGCTCTCGACATCAGCGTATCTGATACAGGAGACATAACCGGACTGTTCTGAGCATGAGCAAAAGGCCTAATCCAACATTCCTGAAGAAAGCAGAAGGACTTCATGAGTTCCGCCGCAAACGCGCACTCATAATAATCGTCTGCATTTCCGCCATCGCCCTGGTCACGGCATTTGTCATGTCTGTGGCGGCGATGCAGCGCAAATACGCCGAGGCGTATCCGGAACTTGTCGGAGCTGCGACATCCACCACAACGGAATGGGAGAAGTATTCAAGGCCGGTCCACACGACCACGGAAGAGACGACGACCGAATCCACGACAGAGGCTGAGACATCGGTCATTTCCGCTGTGATCGCGGAGACCACGACGCTTCCCGAGACCACCGAGCCTACCGAGAGCACCGAGCAGGACAACAAGCCCGATCCGTTCTCGGAGCCTGACGGCATCCATTTCAGGGATGACTATCCCACAAGGACGGTCTCATATCAGGAGCGCGCTGTCCTTCTCGACAGCCTCAAGGAGAAGATCACGAAATTCGCCAACGATAACCCTAATCTCCGCATCTGCTTCCTGATCAAATCACTTGATACGGGCGAGGAACTCGGTTTCAACAAACTCGACCCCATCGCTCCCTCGGGCGCCTGGAGCCTTCCTGCGGGAATCGTGCTCTGTGATAAAGTCGCGGAGAACATGGCAAACTTCTCGTCCGTCTATTCCTATGACGGCTCGAAAACGAGCAACATCTCATACATATGCTCCCAGTACACGGCCGGCAAGCAGTTCTATCTGAGGACACTTATGAGATACGCCGTCACGCTCAATGATGACATTGCACTGTCGATGCTCGTCAATGTTCTCGGCGGCTCGGAGGCCGTCAGCGATGAGATCAGTAAGATCAGCTCTTACATCTCATATGAGGACAGTGTCCTCTATACGGATTACCGCGGTTATGAGATCAGCGGCAACCACAGGACCACCTGCTACGATATGGCCAATTACCTTGAATACCTTTACAAGGGATATATTAATAACCCTGACACTTATCAGAGGCTTATCAACGATCTGGCGACGAGCGAGATGCCTTCGCCCATCAAAGACGCATTCGGGGAAGACTGCGATGTCTACCATGTCTCGGGAAGCAATTCCGAGCTTGGCGCATATATCGACTGCGCGATAATCGACGGATATGAACCGGTCATCCTGGTCGTTTATGTGGAGGCCAAGAACGCCGATACAGCCGATACCGCCCTGTATACAATGTCTTCCTACGCTTATGATTTCATCTCCGCATGCTATGCGGAATAAGTAATCCTTTTATTCGGGTCCCGTGCAACTCGGTGCCGTGAACCCTGTCAGGTCCGGAAGGAAGCAGCAGTAAGCGGATTTCCGCGTGTGCCGCGGGGAAGCCTGATCTGTCTGCATTTTGGGCGGGATGGACTTTTTTATTTTTAAGGGGGATCATCCATGGAAGAACACTTGGCGTTGTACAGACGGTTCAGACCTCAGACATTCGACGACATCGTCGAACAGAAGGAATCTGTTACCGCTCTCCGTCAGTCGGTAACCGGCGGCAGGATCGGCCATGCATATCTCTTCTGCGGACAGCACGGAACGGGCAAGACAACGATCGCCAAGGTCTTCGCAAGAGCAGTAAACTGCGAACACCCGGTAAACGGCAATCCGTGCAATGAGTGCCCCACCTGCAAGGGTATCCTTAACGGCAGCATCCTTGATGTCATAGAGATGGATGCGGCTTCCAACAACAGTGTCGACAATATCAGGCAGATAACGGAACAGGTTAATTTCGCTCCGTCTGCAGCCAGATACAAGGTATACATCATAGACGAGGTCCATATGCTTTCCCAGGGTGCATTCAATGCCCTGCTCAAGACTCTTGAAGAGCCTCCCAAGCATGTGATCTTCCTTTTCGCGACCACGGAGGTCCACAAGATTCCTTCGACGATCCTGTCGAGATGCCAGAGATATGATTTCAAGCGCATCTCCCGCGAGAAGATAATCGAGCGTCTGCGCTATGTTGCGGACAAGGACGGCATCCCGGTCGAGGACGAGGCTCTCGGTCTCATTGCGGCACAGTCTGACGGTGCGATGAGAGACGCCCTTACCCTGCTCGACCAGATGAGAGCGGTTACCGGCGGCAAGACGATCACCGGTACCGATGTCGAAGAAGCCACGGGAACCGTAGACAACACATTCCTGTTCAAGACTGCTAACGCGATAATCGACGGCAGGTTCGATGAGCTCATGGATCTTATGACCGAGCTCCACGAGAGCGGCCGTGACTATGTCAAGTTCACTCTTGAACTGGCACATTATTTCAGGGATCTTCTCATGATCCGCGTCATGCCGGACCCGTTAAAGCTCCTGCCGTATACATCCGATACCATACATGAGATGTATGTAACCGCGAACAAGGTCAGTGCGGACACCCTGTCGGGATTCATTACATACCTTTCCAAAGAGGTCTCAGACTTCAAATGGTCTCCGGACATTACCACCAGTTTTGAGATAATGATGCTCAGGCTGTGCGGAAGGAAATCCCGTCTGCCTGTCGAACCGCTTGTCATTCCCGATTTTGCGAAGAAACAGGCTGAAGCTGCAAAGAGCATATCCTTTGAATCTCATGAAGAACCGTCCAAGCCGGCAGCTGAACCGGAACCTGCTCCCGCTGACGATGAGCCTGAAGAAGAGAGCAAGAGCGGGATAAAGCCCGCAAGCAGCCCGGTAAGCATTTTCGCGAAGCAGAAAGAAGCCTTGAAAGCAAAGGCTGAGGAAGAAGCTGCTGCAGCATCCGATGAGCCCGAAGCTCCCGTTGATGAAGCATCCGACAACGAAGGCTCAGATGAAGAAATCCCCGGACAGAGCTCCATATTCAGTTATTTCTCTTCGATAGGCGGCAGCACAGGATCCGATGAGCCCGAAGAGCCCGCATCAGAGCCGGAGGAAGATCCGGATGATGATGACGATGAGGACGGCGCGGATTCAGAAGACACAACAACAGGCGGCATTCCTTTCCCTGAACAGGATGATTCAAAACATTTCCTGGCAGGACTCGGCTCCTCTTTCCTTGACGATCTCAGAGCCGGTGCGGAAGCTGAGGAAGAACCGGAAGATGAGCAAGAAGAAGCATCGGAACCCGAACACAGGACACAGCTTGCGGCCCAAATGGACCGTTCAAACCTCATAGTCGAGACTCCGAAGAACGAGATCAGGGTTCCCGAGTTCAATACGGAGACTGCGGATATCGCAGTAAGATGGAAGAACTTCATAGCATCCCTTCCGGAAGAGAATTCCAATGCGGCTGCGGCCCTCGGGAAATCTTCCATGAGGCTCGACGGCGACAGCGCATATATCGTTTTCGCGAACGAGGATTCAAAGCTCATGTTAAACCTCAAGAAGACACCTGCGCTTATGACGATCGCACCTGCGGCAAAGAAAGAGTTTGATGCCGCACACATCTTCCTCTGCACTGAAGACCAGTACAGGAATATGCTCAACGCCAGGCAGGAAGATGAGGCGCAGAAGAAAGCAGACGAGTTCATGCAGCGCGCGAAAGAGAAAGGCATCAACACAAACGTCCACTTCGGTGATGACGATTAATTAAGGAATAAACAGTTTACAGGAGGACAGATATTATGGCAAAAGGCGGTTTCCGTGGAATGCCCGGAGGAAATGCAAATAACCTGATGGCTCAGGCACAGAGGATGCAGAGACAGCTCGAGGTAGCTCAGGCTGAAGTTGCGGCTATGCGTATCACAGGCACGGCAGGCGGCGAGAAGGTCAAGGTCATCCTCGGCGGCGATCACAAGATCTACGGCGTTGAGATCGATCCTTCCGTTATCGATCCCGAAGACGCAGAAGGTCTCGCAGATCTCGTAATGGCTGCATTCAACCAGGCTGCAGACGAACTCGAGGCGGAATCCCAGAAGCGTCTGAACACCATCACGGGCGGAGTAAAGCTTCCTTTCTGATATGTCAGGCTACTCCCCTTCCATCCAGAATCTCATAGCACAGCTGTCCAATCTTCCCGGAATCGGCGGGAAGTCTGCTCAGCGTTTGGCTTTCCATATCCTCTCGATGGATGAGGACAAGGCCAAAGCCCTGTCTGATTCGATCATTACCGCAAGGCAGTCGACCAGAAGATGTTCTGTCTGCCAGAACTTTACCGACGGCGATCCCTGCCGTATCTGTGCCGACAGCACGCGCGATAAGAGCACAGTCCTCGTTGTCGAGACCCCGAGGGAGGTCTCTTCATTCGAGAGGATGCACGAATATAACGGACAGTATCATGTGCTCCACGGTGTCTTCGACCCGCTCAACAACAAGAGCATCAACGACACCACGATCCCTCAGCTCATAAAGAGACTGTCGGAGCACAGCGAGGTAACAGAGGTTATCATCGCGACCAATCAGAATGCGGAAGGCAATGCGACCGCACTCTATCTTTCCAGGATGCTGTCGCCTTCGGGGATCAAGGTCACGCGTCTGGCTTCCGGTCTTCCCATGGGCTCGGATATCGAATACATAGACGACCTTACTCTGGCCAATGCCCTTAAAGGCAGAGTGTCACTCAGCACGGGGGCCGGAGATGAGGCTTGACAAATTCCTTAAGCTTTCCCGCGTTATCAAGCGCCGCACAGTCGCAAACGAAGTGTGTTCCACAGGGCGCGTTACCGTGAACGGCAAGGTCGCCAAACCCGGCACCAAGCTCAAGATCGGGGACATAGTTTCGATCATGTTCGGCAACGGAGTCGTCAGTTTCAAGGTCTTAAGCCTTCCCGAGAACGTGCGCCGCGAAGAAGCCCGCGAGATGTACGAACTCATCGAAGACACCGACGAGAATTCCGAGGAAGAATCCTAAGATTACAATTGTCTTACTTATTGTTACATCCCCTTTAAGTTTGGGGATGCGTTGTTGTTTTGGCATTTTACGTATGAGATATTTTAATCAGTATTATTATCGGAAAGGCTGGAACCGCTCTTGCGCAAGAGGCATCACAAGACACACGGAATATCATTCCTCAAGGCGTTGGTCTACATCGGCATCGTCGTGGTTGCCATCCTCTGCATTACGAGATTCTCCAACATAATGGAGCAGCGTACGCGCCTCAAGGCTGAGAACAGTTCCCTTATCGCACAGTCCGAATCACTGAGTGAGAAGCTCGGACAGATCAAGGCCCAGGAGCAGTTCGGCGAAGACGATGCTTATATCGAGAGCGTGGCAAGGAGCCAGCTCGACATGGTATATCCGGGCGAAGTAATCTTCCGGGTATCTACCGGCAACAACTGAGATAAATGGTCCTCCCGACCTGATTTGCTGTTAGACAAAGAGGCCGTCTCAAAACTGAGACGGTCTTCTTTATTCTGTCATCCTGATCTGGAATCTGTCGAACCTGACCTGTTCGGTATACTGTTCGCTGAAGAATATCGTCTGATGGAATGCCGCGAACTCCTTGGTGTTCTTCTTCATCCACACCGGCACCGGGATGTCCATCTCCTTGCAGAGCAGCACCAGAGCGGTCTCCAGCTGCCTCGAAAAGGCTTCATCCGTGCTCTCTGTCGCGACTTCCTTTATCTCCGTAAGGCGGCTTCCGACAAAGAGTCTGCCTTCCAGTTTCATAACAATTCTCCCTTTTTGCGAGGCTGTGCCTCAATTCTGATGAATCTTTGCCACTATTTTGCCTTTTTTGAATCTTAAAGTAAATCCCGGGCGTGGTATTATACAATTGTTCTAAGTAATTGTTCCTTACTTCATAACACCCTCCTTAAGACACTGACAACCCCTCGTCAGTGTCTTTTTTCTTTTTGCACAAAATATCCGATAAAAAAGTGTTAAATCTTTTGAAAATAACCAAAAACAAAGTTTAGTTTTATTGATAGTTAGTTTCTTAAGTTGTAAAATAACAAAATAAATTAACTCATGGCGGTTGAATCCCTCAACGCCGTGAATTCTTCAGGAGGTCCAACTATGAAAAAGTGTCCCGATTGCGGAATGGTAATTGCTAATCAGGCTATCAGATGCCCTAAGTGCAAATATACATTTACTTCAGCAGATGAAGGCGACAGCGGTGCAGAGGCAGTTGTTACTCCTCAGGCAGCAGCAGTCTCGGCAGCAGCTACCGGCAAGTCCGACAAGGTTGCAGGCATTATGCCCATGATCGAAGTCAACAAGGACAATGTCGAAACTTATTACGAGCAGCTCAAGGCAGCAGTCGTTAAGAGAAAGACCGAGTTCGATCACTTTATCGATTTCCTCGAGAACAGGACAGCATGGCTTACCGCACCCGCAGATGTAAAGGGTGAGCTCGCATGCGAGAAGGGCCTCCTCATCAGGAGCGTTGCTGTTACAAAGCAGCTCCTCAGGATCAAGGATACCATCATGCCTCAGCTCGACGAGGAGTCCGCTATCATCATCGGTCTCTTCCACGAAGTAGGCAAGGTCGGTATCGAGGGCAAGCCTCTCTTTATCCAGGAAGAAGCAACTTCACTGAGCTCTGCAAGTTCTGCGCTCGGTCTGTCATTCAGCAGCAGGCTGTCCACCACATCTTCTTCCGCACCTTCTTATTCCATCAACAACAAACTCGTTTACATGAGCGTAGGCGTAAGATCCCTCTTCCTCGTATCGCAGTACATGCTGCTTTCCGATGATGAGGCACAGGCTATCAGCTATGCTGCAGAGTGCGATAAGATCGACGGCTGTCTCAGCCCTTACACACTGATCCTCTCCACAGCACTCAAGATGCAGGAATCCATCTATGAGAAGCCCGACATGATCAACGGTTACAGCTTCACTACTTACACACCTAAGGATTAATTTTTCATTTTTTACTCCATTTCTTTTCCCTGCCTCTTCTTCTGATGAGGCAGGGTTTCTTGTTAAAGGGGAACAACTATGGCATACGACAACGACAGGCTCGGTGCGGCACTCAAGCTCTATCTCGGAAGCGATCCGCTGCCGATGCATATGCCCGGACACAAGCGCAATCCTAATCTGATATCCCAGGAATTTGCCCGTGATATTACCGAGATCTCCGGCTTCGACAACCTCCACTCGCCTTCCGGTCTCATCAGGGACATGGAGACCGCAGGTGCAGAGCTCTGGAGTGCGGAGAAGGCTTATGTCTCGGTTGGCGGCTCAACGGCAATGCTGCTTACCGCCATCTCGGCATGCAATGCGGAAATGCCCGGTTCCAAGGTGCTTGTCGCAATGAACAGCCACCTCGCCGTATGGCACGCACTCGAGCTGACCGGCAACAATCCTGTCCCGCTGATGCCCGTAACAGACGGCAGCCTGCCGTTTGCCGGACCCGTCTCGGCAAATGACATAGAGAAGATACTTGTAAGGAACCCTGACATAAGGACCGTCATCATTACTTCCCCCACTTATGAGGGTGTCATATCGGATACTCATTCCATATATGAGATAACAAAGCGCTATGACGCCACTCTCATTACCGATTGTGCCCACGGGGCGCATCTCGGTCTCGGTGACGATTTCTTCGGGCACAACTGCTACGGCGATATCGTGATCAAGAGCCTTCACAAGACTCTCAACTCCCCGACCCAGACATCAGTCATGCTGACTTACCCCGGATGCAGGATCCCGGAATCGGTAATACGTCACTATATAGATATTTTCGAGACCAGTTCCCCGTCATATGTACTCCTGCGCGGGATCTCCAGATGCTTTGCTTCGATCAACGCGAGAAGTGACATCATGACACCCTGGAAGAACGGCATCCGCCTGGCTGAGGAACGTCTCACGGGCCTGAAGAACTACCGGCTCTGGCAGGCTCCCGTCAAGGAACGCTCCAAACTCGTCATATTAGGTAACGGCATAGGACTCGCCGAGCGACTCAGAGGTGATTTCGGGATAGAGTGCGAGGCCGCTTTCTCCACACACCTGATCGCCATGACCGGTATAGGAGACACGGAAGAGTCGATAAGCCGTTTCTGTGATGCCGTTCTGACGATAGACGGGCTGTCTTCTCCGCAGGAAGGCTGTTCGGTCCTGCCACGCCCGAAACCCGTTTTCGCGATGAATGTGCGCGATGCATCCATCAAAGGCCTGACTGCAGAAGAGAAACCCATTGAAGAGAGTTCCGGCATGATATCCGGAGAATATCTGTTCTGCTACCCGCCCGGTGTGCCCCTGCTGGTCCCCGGAGAACTCATCACACAGGACACGATAGATTACATCCGCTCCGGCGGAGCTGAGATAAGGCGTCCGGCCGAGCCTTTCGGCGGCTATGTCAAAGTGTTGCCTTGACTGTATGGCGGGCACAAAGTATAATTTCTCTATCAAAAAAAGGGGGAACCTCACAATGACGAGAATCGTTACTATCGAGACCCGCGACCTTGATAAGTCCGCTAAGGAAGGCGGCTGCGGCGAGTGCCAGACATCCTGCCAGTCAGCTTGCAAGACTTCCTGCGGAGTTGCAAATCAGGCTTGCGAGAAGCTTTCAAAATAAGCATTGGTAATTTGCGAGATTAAGGGTCTCATCGATTTGAGACCTTTTTTTATTTTATACGGTTGGTAAACACATGATTCACTGCTATCAGTTTGACGGACTTAACATAGTGCTCGACTGCCATTCGGGCTCGATCCACATGGTCGATCCCGTGGCATATGACATGATCAGATGGTATGAGACACAGCCCGCGGAAGATGTCATCTCCAGGGCTGTCACGGAGCACAAGATCACCCGGGGAGAAGCCGAAGAGTGTCTTTCGGACATCGACAGTCTCAAAGAGGCCGGCAAACTGTACGCACCGGACAAATACGAGAACCTTGCCCGCGATTTCAGAAAAAAGAATTTCAATATCAAGGCTCTCTGTCTGCATGTGGCACATACCTGCAACCTCAACTGCTCCTACTGCTTTGCAAGTCAGGGCAAGTACCACGGCGACCGTGCACTGATGAGCTATGAGGTGGGCAAGCGTGCGATCGACTTCCTGATAGAGAATTCCGGTTTCCACAAGAACCTGGACATCGATTTCTTCGGCGGCGAGCCTCTCATGAACTGGGAAGTGGTAAAGCAGCTTACCGCATACGGCAGAGAACAGGAGAAGCTCCACAATAAGAACATCAGGTTCACGCTTACGACCAACGGCGTGCTGCTCGACGATGAGGTCACGGAGTTCGCGAACAGGGAATTCCACAATGTGGTCCTCTCTCTCGACGGACGCAAGGAAGTCAACGACAGGTTCAGGGTCGACTACGCCGGCAACGGTTCCTACGACAAGATCGTTCCGAACTTCCAAAGATTCGTCGCGCAAAGAGACGGCAAGAGCTACTATATGCGCGGCACATACACGCACTTCAACCCTGATTTCCTTAATGATATAAAGCATTACCTCGATCTGGGATTCACGGAGCTCTCCATGGAACCGGTCGTAACCGATCCGGCATCCCCTTCCGCTCTGACCGAAGAGGATCTTCCCGTCATCTTTGAGCAGTACGACGAACTCGCAAGGCTCATGGTCCAAAGGCACAAGGAAGGCCGCCCCTTCACTTTCTATCACTATATGCTGGACCTGACATGCGGCCCCTGCATATACAAGAGGATAGCAGGATGCGGTTCCGGTACTGAGTATCTTGCCGTAACACCGTGGGGTGATCTCTATCCCTGCCACCAGTTTGTCGGCGATGACAAGTATAAGATGGGTGACATATATGAGGGCGTGACCAACACAGACATGCGCAGCAAGTTCGCATCCTGCAATGCCTACAGCAGGCCCGAATGCAGGGACTGCTGGGCAAAGCTCTACTGCTCAGGCGGCTGTGCTGCCAATGCCTACCATGCAACGGGAGACATCAGCGGCGTATACGATTACGGATGCAAACTGTTTTGCAAGCGTATTGAATGCGCGATCGCAGTAAAGCTCTTGACTTCAGATATCAGGAAACCGGGAGATGAATAAGAAGGCGGAATTATCAGTCAGGAAGCAATATACGACCGATCTGGCAGTGATCTTATTGATCTGCTTGCTGTTCTTCGTGCTCCTGGAGATACGCTTTCCCTATTTCTTCCTCAACGATGACAATGCCGATGCTTATCTGTGTATGTATCAGCATTCGGTCAGATCCCTGCTCGGCGGGGAATTCCCGTTCTATAACTTCCACCAGTTCTGCGGCAAACGCTTTCTCGGGACCGGACAGACCGGCTCGCTCAATCCGCTCGTTTTCATAGCCGCAGCCGTAAGCCGGCTCATCTTCGGGCACATCGATGCCACCATCGATATCATGGCGCTTATCCTTATCATGACGGGCTCTGCCGGTGCTTATCTGTTCCTCCGCGAGATCGGCTGCACGAGGATCCCCGCCATAATAGGTGCTGTCGGGTGGAACCTCAACACATATAACATCTGCATAGGCGACTCGTGGATAATAGTCATGATGACGACTGCTGCGCTTCCCTGGATGTATTACGGAACATTCAGGCTCCACCAGCGACACTCCGTCATCAATCTTCTCCTGGCTTCTGTTCCCAGGATCGCACTCTTTTACTGCGGGCATCCCCAGTTCTTCATCTATTCTGCGATCTTCGACTTTATATTTGCTGCTTCTTATGTACTTATTGATAAGGATAAGTCAAAGAAGAGATCCCGCTCGTTCATCGAACTCATCGGCGAGTATGCGGTTAGCTATGTGATAGTAACTCTCGCCTGCCTCCCTCTCATGCTCCCGATGCTTGATCTTACGGCTATGAGCGAGAGAGCGGACAAGCTGTCTTTTGAGACTTTCACGAGCTACAGACTGATATCCGGAGTCGGTTTCTTCGGCATTATCTCTGCGGTATTTACTGCAGTAGGTGCGATCCTCCTGATATTCCTTGGAGTCACGCTGGGAAGGAATTTCGGTTCTTACAGGAAAGAGATGACCGGCATGGCGGCATCTCTCCCCGTCTGCGCTATATCCCTGCTGTGGATGCTGAGTGTCGGATTCAACCGGATCATCTATCTCATCCCGATACTCAACAGATTCAGATATCAGCATAAACTGACGATAATTACCATATCTGCGGTAATCGTCATATCCTCACTTACCATGACCGTGATCGGGAAATATCTGCAGCAAAAGCGCGGGAAACCTGTTAATGTCCTGTTTGCCGCATTCCTCGTTATCCAGACTGTAAGCCTTCTCGGGCTATATATGATGGCACCGCGCAAGACCGCGGGGATCATCTGCACCAGCAAGATTCCTTTCGAGGAAGAGTATGCGGATAACCTTGCGGAAGGACGATATGTATCCGTGTGCTTCTGCCCGGTAACTATCGATCCTGTCAGCGGTCTTCAGATGATCGATACGACGTCTACACTTGAGTACGATCTTGCATCTTACTTCGGGTTCAACAGTGTCAGCGGGTACTACGATGTAATGATGAAGAGCGACGTTAAGGAGTATTCCGAATTTTTCTCACATGTTACGGAGCTCTCCGGCGAGCTTCCGGATGTATATCCCGGTTTCGTTGAGGAGATGCGGGGCCGTTCTGTAAGATGGTATGTCTCAGACATCAGGAACAAGGATGCCTTTACGGCATATTTCGGGCAGTACGGCATCACTGAGGTATTCGAGGACGACAGTAAAGTGATCTTCGAAGATTCCTTCTGTGAGCCTCTGGCGTACGACGAAGACGGTAACGGGATAGCTCTGGAACAAAAGGTAAACAGCCTCGAGCTTACCACTCCGGCCGGATTTGCCGGAGGAGAGATAACCATGAACTATGCGCACGATGAATACTTTACCTGCACCATTGACGGGGAACCGGCCGGGATTGAGGCGGATTCAAATCTGTGGGAGATAAAGGTGGTCTGCCCTCCCGGAGAGCACCACATCTCTGTCAGATACGTGGAAAGAAATTTCTACACAGGCCTTGCCGTATCGGTATCAGGCCTTGCCGTTGTTGCAGCAATAATCGCCCTGTACAAGGTAAAGCAGGGAAGATCAGTCCGGAAAACTAAGCAGGAAGAGGTCTGATATCAGCCCAGACGCGCTTTGTTCAGAATACTATCGAAGTCCTTGTCAAAGCTGGTTGCAGGACGTGTCAGAGAGATGTTGTATATCGCATTGTTCTCTGCATCATAGGCATATATACCTTCTACAACAAGTGCTTTGCCGGAATTAGACACCGCATTGGCCGTAAACCTTACGGCGGGCATGCCCAGCCACTGTGTCTTGACATTGGATACGATGGAATACTGACCTACTTCAGGGATCGAATTCAGGCAGGAATCAGCATATCTTATGCATTCCTTATCGAATGCATTCTCATCATAAAGATCACCGAGGCTTGAATTGAACCTGAGGACCGCACCTTCTTCGAAACCGTTGCTGGCAGTATAGGTTGCCGTATCGTTGCCGATCTGGCTGCTCAACTTGTAATTGCTGGGGATCTCGTATGTAACTCTTCTAAGCGTTACTTTCTTGCCGCTGCATCCTGCGAGGAGCACAAGCGAGAGCATCATTACCAAAAGCACCGATGCTGCTTTAACCTTGCTTCTCATACGAACACCCTCCCAAATATATGTATATCATTTTATTTTAATATTGTAACACGGATTATTCTATTATAAATAAGAGAATTGGTAAACGGAGATTATCACTTTTATTCAAGTTCAAAAGCTCCGGTATAGAGCTGGTAGTATGTGCCCTTCTCTGCAATAAGCTGTTCATGAGATCCGCGCTCGATGATCCTTCCGTGATCTAAGACCATGATGACATCGGAATTCATTACCGTTGAGAGCCTGTGAGCGATGACAAACACCGTGCGTCCCTCCATGAGCTTATCCATGCCGCGCTGGACTATCGCCTCTGTACGCGTATCGATCGAAGAAGTAGCCTCGTCGAGGATCATTACCGGAGGATTTGCTACAGCCGCCCTCGCGATCGCGATAAGCTGTCTCTGGCCCTGAGAGAGGTTTGAACCGTTGTTCGTCAGTTCGGTATTGTATCCGGCAGGCAGTCTCTCGATAAAGTCAGCTGCACCTGCAAGCCTTGCTGCCTCGCGGCACTCCTCATCGGTCGCGCTGAGCCTGCCGTATCTGATGTTCTCCATAACACTGCCCGTAAACAGGTTCGTCTCCTGAAGAACGAGGCCCAGAGACTTTCTTAAGTCCCTCTTCTTTATCTTGTTTACATTGATGCCGTCATATCTGATCTTACCGTCTGCGATATCGTAGAAACGGTTGATAAGGTTCGTGATCGTTGTCTTGCCCGCACCGGTAGCGCCAACAAAGGCAACCTTCTGTCCGGGTTCGGCGAAAACGGACACATCATAAAGGACCTGCTTGTCGGGAACATACGCGAAATCAACATCCGTAAGCCTGACGTCACCCTTGAGCTCCGTGTATGTGATAGTACCGTCAGCCTGGTGGGGATGCTTCCATGCCCAGTGTCCGGTGGTATGGTCAGTCTCGGTAATCGTGCCGTCTTCAGCGACATCACAGGTAACCAGGGTTACATATCCGTCGTCGGTCTCGGGCTCTCTGTCGATAAGATCGAAGATCCTCTGTGCGCCGGCTCCTGCCATGACGATGGCATTCATCTGCATGGTGAGCTGGTTCATGTTGCCCATGAACTGCTTGCTCATATTGAGGAACGGAACCATGATATCGATGCCGAAAGCAAGACCTGATAAAGACAGATTCGATAAGCCGAAGAACATCATGACACCGCCAAGTATGGCGATAAGAACATATACGATGTTTCCGATATTGTTGATTATCGGAGCCAGGATATTCGCATACATGTTAGCCTTGCCGCTGTCTTCTGTAAGACCGTCATTGAGCACATCAAACTGTTCGATGGCCTCAGGCTCGTGATTGAAGACCTTGACTACCTTCTGGCCGTTCATGATCTCCTGGACAAAACCTTCCGTGGAGGCAACCGCCTTCTGCTGGCGCAGGAAGTATTTCGATGAGCCTGCTCCGACCCTGCCCGTGATGAAGACCATGAGAACTATGCCGAGACACAGGATGAGTGTCAGCCATACGCTGTAATAGAGCATGATGAAGAATACCGACAGCACAACGATGCCGGCGCGGATCATCGTAGGGAATGCCATGGATACGAACTGCCTCAATGTATCGATATCGTTCGTATAGTGGCTCATGATATCGCCGTGCTTGTGAGTGTCAAAATAACTCAGAGGCAGAGTCTGCATCTTCGAGAACATCTCTTCCCTCATCTTGGCAAGGAACTTCTGTGTCATATACGCAAGGACCTGGGACTGAACAACACTCAGGATAAGCGCGAACACATAAAGGCAGATAAGCGGGATGATATAGTGAAGGATCTGAGGCTTGGCCGCTTCCCAGTCACCTGATGCGAAAGCGCCTTCAATTACCTTGAGGACCTTCTGCTGGAATACTGCAGGGATTGCAGCGGTTATCGCACCTACAGTGACGCATACACCTATAAGCAGGGTAAGCTTCGGGAATGTCTTGAAATACAGCTTCATGACACGCTTGAGGCTTCCTGCGGAAGCCATGACATCCGACATCGAAGCCGGACCTTTACGTCTTCCGCCGGGTCCCTGGGGAGCCTTAGCAGACTTTACATCGGACTTGTTTTCAGTCATTGCCATCGTCCCCCTTTGTCTGTTCTTCGTATATCTCGCGATAGATATCGCATCTTTGCATGAGTTCGTCGTGGGTTCCCTTATCCGCGATCTTACCGTTGTCCATGATCACGATCATGTCGCAGTCCATGACGGAAGCCACACGCTGCGCGATGATGATCTTTGTCGTCTCGGGAATATACTCGCGGAATCCCTTGCGGATAAGCGCATCAGTTCTTGTATCAACGGCTGATGTCGAATCGTCCAGGATCAGGATCTTGGGCTTTTTGAGAAGGGCACGCGCGATGCACAGACGCTGTTTCTGTCCGCCTGATACGTTCGTTCCGCCCTGCTCTATATAAGTGTTATAACCGTCAGGCATCTGTGAGATGAATTCGTCTGCCTGCGCGATCTTACACGCGGTCACGATCTCGTCGTCATCAGCCTGCTCATTGCCCCACTTGAGATTATCCCTAATCGTGCCGGAGAACAGTTCGTTCTTCTGGAGCACTACAGATACTGCATCTCTTAAGGTCTTTACATCGTAATCCTTTACCGGAACTCCGCCTACCTTAAGCTCGCCGTCCGTAACATCATAGAGTCTCGGTATGAGTTGGATGAGAGTTGTCTTCGACGAACCCGTTCCGCCGAGTATTCCGACTGTCATGCCGCTGTCGATGTGAAGGTCGATATCATAGAGTGCGTCGCGGGAAGCATTCTCTGAATACTTGAATGCAACATCACTGAAATCTATCGTACCGTCAATGACCTCCATTACGGGATTCTCAGGATTGGTGATGGAAGGCTCTTCTTTGAGGACCTCCCTGATACGCTTTACCGATTCGAGCGACATGGTCAGCATGACATAGATCATAGAGATCATCATGAGTGACATCAGGATCATCGCGCCGTAAGTCAGCATCGCTGAGATCTGTCCGACATCGATATCCTGTCCCTTGCTGCCGATTACGAGCTGCGCACCGACATAGAGAATGAATGCCGTATCAAAGAACATGCACAGCTCGATCAACGGTCCGTTAAGGCTTACGATCCTCTCGGCCTTGGTAAAATCGAGCCTTATGCCTTCAGATGCTTTGGTAAACTTCTCTGTCTCGTACTGTTCTCTCGCGAAACCCTTAACAACGCGCATTCCGCGGACATTCTCCTCTATGGACTCGTTCATGCGGTCGTACTTCTTGAACACCGCACGGAAAGCGGGCATCGCGAACTTACCTATCATTATGAGCCCGAAAGCCATAGCCGGCACGACGATAACGAAGGCCACCGCAAGCTCGGAGCTCATCCTGAAAGCCATGATAATCGTAAAGATGAGCATAAAGGGCGATCTTATTGCCGTCCTGATGACCATCATGTAGGAATTCTGAACATTGGTGATATCGGTTGTCATCCTCGTTACCAGAGACGATGTGGAGAATTTATCGATATTTCCGAAGGAGAAGCTCTGAACCTTCCTGAATATGTCATGCCTCAGTGCGCCTGCCAGATTGGATGAAGCCTTGGCAGCAAAGCTGCCGGCCAGGGAACCGCAGATGAGAGATACAACAGCTGCAATGGCCATCTGTCCGCCGGTGCTCAGGGTAACTTCCAGAGGCACGCCGTCCTTGATGCCGTTAACCATGCCGGACGTGATGTTAGGGATGAGGACCTCGAGGATTACCTCACCCGTTATGAACAGAATAGTCAGAAGCGTGTTGACTATGATCGTCTTTTTTCTTTCTTGCATCTATGCCCTCCGATACCTTAACAATTTTAGGCAGGAGTATTTTTTAAGTCAATCGCATAATAAAAATAATATAAAATATTTAATTATTCTTTGTCCGTTTTCCCGTAATCCTGCCGAAAACCGCATACCCGGCACAGATAAGGATGCCGGCAAAAGTCATGCACAGGCCCAAAGCGGCGCCGGGCGTTGCGTAATGCATTTCGAGACTGTGCGAACCCGCAGGGATCAGGATCCCCATATACATGGTGTTCGCGCGGTATACCGTAACGGATTCCCCGTCCAGCGTGGCACTCCACCCTTCTGAATAGGGTATCGGCAGAACAAGTATCTTATCTTCGGAAACCGATATGCTGCCCGTAACAAGGCAGGTCGCATTGCCGCTCGTATGAAGGTCGTGAAGGTCGATATTATCCAGTGTATCTTCCTGAAGTGCGCCGATCTCCGCCGGATAATCATCCATCGGCTGCAGTACGGCACTGATCTCTTCAAATGAATAGATGCCGACTTCCGGGAATGTCATGGTCATCATGCTCCTGGCGGCATCGCTGTACCCCATATTGATGAGGAACCTGTCTCTTCCGGAATATCTGCTGTAGGTCTTTGATTCAAGGTAGAGTTCATGCGTATACGGGCTCAGGGCGTTGAGCGTCACCATGACGAATTCGGGCTCAGTGTAATACCTGTCCTCTTCTGTCATTGCCTTCTGCTCGTCAGGAGTAAGCGCATTCCAGTCAAACATGTCGGGATTGCTCTTGTAGATCCTGTACATCGTTGTTCCAGTGTAGGTAAAGCCCTTGATATCGAGATAAGTCTCGCACAAAGGCTTTCCCGCGAAAGTGATCGTCGCCGTCGCGAACGGCTTGGTAACATAGAACGAATTGCCGGTCAGATACACTCCGCTTCCCGGCATGATCTCGCAGGGAACCTCAGTGGAAGTCAGTTTGACTTCCCCGGCAGCGAGCAGGCTTCCTTCATAGCCTTCAAGATAAACTCCCTGGAGCATGGCCTCCTGGCGCTCTGCAGGTGTCATGGATAAGTACTCATCTTCCGTCAGTGCTGAAGAATATGTGTATCCAAAGGGGAGCGCATATTTATTGACACATATGTTATCCGAGATCATCTCATAACCGTAGGGGGCGCCTTCAGCAGGATTCGCGAGAACAGCATATTTGACGCCTGCCAGGGCAAGCAGGAAAGTCCTTCTGTCCGGGTCCGAGAACCTGAAGTCTGACTTTCTGTCGATCTCATTGAGCTGCATGTAATCCGTCACGGAATCAGGGACAAAGCTTAAGTATGTTCCCGTGCTCCCCATTCCCGACAGCATCGCATCGTTGCAGGCATTGGCATCGTGATGCGAGAAATACGAGAATCTCCACAGTCCGCCGCCTTCGCCGAGAGCCTTTAGTTCTTCCGTCTCCGCCGGATATATCAGCCCGTTAATGCCGGCACTGTCCGCAAGTTCTTTCATGAATGTACTGTCAGAAGGCAGGAACATGAATGCGCTGTTTATCACTACCGATACGGATACCGTAAGAAGGATTGCTTTCTCCCTGATTGCATCCTTCCCTTCGCCGGTCAGGTTGAGTACGAGAGCGAGTGCAAGCGCCAGCGCAAGAGATGCGGCCACGCACCAATTCCTGCCGTGAGGAAGGACCAGGCACACTGCTGCGTAGATTCCGAGGAATACGGCAAAGTATATGAGCTTTTTCTTTGAGGCCTTTATAAGTTCCGGCCACATGCACACAAGGATATATGCCACGAGGAAGCCGTATGCGAAATGCCATCTTGCGGAAGGATATGTGAATCCGTTGAATACCAACTGGACCTCGGGGATGAGCAGGAACACCGTCATGACCGCGAAAGCGACACGCAGCCTGAGCTTCACGTTGTCCGTCTTCCTGCCGAAATACAGCAGGGCAACAGCCACAAGTGCAGGAGCCGCATATCCCAGGGTCGTCCACTCCCCTCCCTCTGCCTCATAGAACGTGAGGAAAGACGACAGGAACGACTCGTAGTACTTAAGGGGGTAAAGCAGGCTCAGCATATGATCCGCGCCCGTCCTGGAATTGCTCATTATAAGAAGGAACGTCGGGTACAAGAGCACCCCGCTCAAGAGCACGCCGGTAAAGGCAAAGAGTGCCACCCGCCCTATCGCCGCAAGGCTTTCTTTGAACCTGTCCGCGGCAAACGGCACGAAAAGCATCAGCCCGACATACAGCACCGTCACAAGCGCGATCATATAGAAGAAATAGAAGTTCGAGACAGCCGCAAGGAAGACCGAGACGATGAGAAGCCAGGGCTTTCTCCTGTCAATTACATATTGCACTCCGAGAAGGACCAGAGGCAGGAATACCATCGGAGTCAGGAAGAACGGATGCCTGATGGTGTTGTGCATTGCAAAGCCGCAGAACGAATAAACAAACGAAGAAGCAAGAACTGCATAAGGAGCGGCATTCCTGTTCTTTCCGAAGCAGAATATCGCAAACGCAAGCCCCATGCACCAGATGCGCAGATAAATGAGGGTTTCGTAGAGGAAGTAAGTGTATCTGACCGGCACGAAGACCGACAGGATAGCGAACGGATCGCCCGTTACATAGTAGCTGAGAGTTACGGGGACATCCGCACCGTACCCGATTGAGAAAGACCACGACGGTACAGACATTTCGCGGTCGATGAATATGTGCCTGAGAACGCCCCGGAGCCACTCTCCGTAGAAAGCCAGCGCCTTGATGTGCTGACCTGAACCGTCGAGGTTCCAGACGAGCGTCTTGCCGCTGACGTAGATATAGATGTGCGTCAGAACGGCGAGCAACGCGAATATCAGGGTATAAAGAATGAGGAAATCCCTATTCCTGTGTGCCCCGAACAGTCCCGGTTTTTGCTTAGCGGTGTCAGTCATGCAACCATTTTAACACTACGGCTCTGTTCCGTAGATTACCTTGCCTCCGCTCTCGATAACGATGTTGCCGACATCCGTCATCGAGTAATCGTTTGATGTGGTCATGTTGGACCAGTCAGAATAGTGGATCGAGAAATTGACTGTAACCACAGCGCCGGCATTGAGAGTTCCCGACGAAGGGAAAGACATGACCAGGCATGTATCGGCATCAGTGCCCGAAGCATCCTCAAATGCTCCGGTGATGCCGTTTACCTCGGAATATGCACCGTCCGCGCCGTTCATACCCGCATAGTAGCAGTCGAACGTCATGGCGGCGCCCGAATCGTTTGTAAGGTAGTACTTGACCTTAAGGCCGGAGAAGCTTATCGCGGAGCTGCTCAGGTTCTTGATCTCCATCGAACCTGAAATGCTGTTGCCGCCGCTGCTGTCGTATTTGACGGACAGCGACAGATCTCCGGATTCTCCGGAACCGCCCGAAGAAGATGAGGACGAACCGGAGCTGCCGGAAGAAGATCCGGACGAACCTGAATCGCCGCTTATTACCACGCTTTGGCCGGCATTGTCACCTGCCGGAGGTTCGGTACCGAATACCAGTACTCCGCCTTCGTACAGCGCGATATTGGTGTTGAGAGACTCACCGCCGGTGCTGAGACCTTCATAGGAAGGATCGTTCGAAGGATCCCAGGGACCGCCCGGATAAGTGAGCCTTATCTGTACTTCCGACTTGCACTGCGACTGTCCTCCGGGATAGAGCGTACCGTCGGTAAAAGTCACGGACAGATAATAGATCCCGTTCTCCTCATCCCAAACTTTAAGGCCTTCGCAGGTACCCGACTGCATGTAGCTCGATGTGATCTCGATCGCGGAGGGATCGCCGCCTGACTCGATTATCTCGCTCAGGTCCACGAAATACTTCATCTCCAGATCCGTTGCGGCTCTTGCCGGCCAGGCTGTCTTGTTGTACACGACCACCTTGATCTCCGTGAAGTCGTCGCCTGAAGCGTTTACAGATGCTTCGGCAGAATACTCGTACTCATCGATCTGCTCAACCGCACCGAAATCCTTCAGTGTCTGGCCGTGGTATTTCGAGTACATGTATGCGAGAAGGCCCGTGAAGCCTGCATTGTAGTCGCATGCCACCTCATTGCACGTATAGTTGGACACTTCGTCAGAATAGCCGTCATTCGCATCCGGACCTCCGACGAGCGCACCGTACAGAGTGTGCTTGTGTGTGGACGGTTCATTCATGTTATCGCAGTATGAGCCCTGCGCAGTCCTGTGGTGCGGATGCTCCGGGGGATTCTCTCCGAAACCGACCATATAGGACCTTCCTGACGAACCGAGCGCATAATTGCACTGGGCTTCGGCAAATTCAATATATGTATCGACCTTGGACGGGTCGCAGCAGTCATAACCGCTGTAGACGCAGGCGATGTAAGCCGTGGTCGTCGCATATCTGAGAGATCCCCATGAATCGAGCCATGCCAGACCGCCGGGAGTGTAGGTTATCTTGTCTCCGTCAGAGGTTCCCGTGGTCCACCAGTCGAGGTGTTTCTCGACGGCATTTGTGTATGTATCTTTTCCCGTAATCTTCGCGAGAAGTACAGCGGCGCCGATATGAACGTCATCCCAGCACATCGACCAGTTGTAATCCTGGGAAGCCTGGGGATAGCACTCTTCAGCAATGTCGAGATAATCCTGTTCGCCTGTAGCAAGATACAGCCATGCGCCGGCCCAGGCCAGCTCGTCATAGAACCCGCTCCAAGAAGTGTAGAAACCGTCTGCGGCGGTGTATCCAGAATCGCTCCTGTACTTGTTCGCAAACTCGAACAGGCTCTTGGCATTCTCAAGGCAGAGTGCGCTGTATTCGGGATCCGTCTCTTCGAAAATGATCGATGCGGAAGCGAGTGCGGCGGCAGCCTCTGCCGTGACGCACGAACCCGGATTATCCGCAGTTACCTTGTAGCTCGGCCTTTCCATTGCCATTACTTCTGCAGGTCCCCACCACGAATGGTCGGCATTTCCGTCTCCGACCTGATAGTAGAAGACCTCATCTTCCGGATGGCACTTGATGAGATAGTCGCAGACCCATTTGATATCGCCCAGGATGTACTCCATCTGTCCGGCTTCCTCATAAGCATAGTCGAACTCATATACTGACCATGCAAGCATCGCCGCGGAATATGACATCGGAAGATTGAACTTTACGTTGTCGCCGGCGTCGTACCATCCGCCTGTGAGGTCTATCCCGTTGTCGGCACCGTCATTAAGGCCCGAGTCGCCGCGCCAGTTGCACCTGACCTGCTCGGGAAGATCGCCCGATCGCTGGAGTTCATAAAACAATATGGATTTCTGAAGCGCTTCGCCGTAATTGAAGTCGCCGGTTCCCTCTATTCCCTCATATCCGTTCCCGAATTCCGTAAGATTGCCGGTATCGAGCTTGGATGACCCGTACAGCCCCTCACTCAACTGGACAGCTTCAGTTGTCTCCGCCGTGCCCTCCGTCTGGGTTGCCTCCGGCATGCTTTCCGAAGAAGGCACGGATGCTGAAGGTTCTTCCTGCGTTTTGGCGGCACAGCCCGCCTGGATGAGCATCACGGCTGCAAGTGCGGATGCAATAAGTCTCTTGTTCATATCTACCTCTGACCACAAAAATTCCTACGGACATTATATATCAATCAGGTTCCCCGTCGCTGGAAAGTCGCTGAAAATGCTATTTACAGCGACAAACCAGCGAAAGTAGCTGATTATTCGCCGGAATCGGCTTTCTCAGCGACTTTTCAGCGACTGATGACAATAAGACACATAAAAACTCTCAAAAGCAAGCAGCCGGCCCACCATTACAGTGAACCGGCTGTTTGTAATTTACAGTCCCTGGCTGTTTATTTGTTGTCTTCGCCCTTGTCGGATACGGCATCTGCGATTGCCGCAGCGGTTACCGTATCAGTGACGTTGCCGTCTGCACCTTCAGGTCCGGAGACATTGATGTTGCGTGTTACCTTAGCGTCGTAACCGGAAGCCTTGACGATGTCGACCAGATCTACGCCCGTAGCAGCCTTAACTGTCTCAAATGTCTGAGCCATGACTGTCGGAACGTTTGCCGATATGCCCGGCACACCGTTTCCGCCGTCTGCGCCGCCTGCGAATACAGTGACCTTGTCGATAGAGGACAGAGGCTCTGCAACTGCCTTTGCAACATCGGGAAGTACGCTGACGATCATCTCGAGGATAGCTGCCTGACCGTACTTCTTCATTGCCTCAGCCTTCTTCTCCATAGCTTCAGCCTCTGCGAGACCCTTTGCCTGGATACCTGCAGCCTCAGCATCGTACTTAGCCTTGATACCTGCTGCCTCCTGCTCTGCCGCATAGCGCTGAGCTTCAGCCAATGCCTTCTTTGCTTCCGCATCCTGGATTGCCTTGTACTTCTCAGTCTCGGCAATTACCCTCTCAGCTTCGCTCTGCTTCTGCTGATTGTAGAGTGCAGCTTCTGCAGCCTTCTGCTTCTCGATGAGAGCAGCCTCTGCTGCCTTCTGCTTCTGGTACTTGTCTGCGTCAGCCTTACGGTTGATCTCAGCTTCGAGTTCCTGCTGTCTGACCTCGACCTGCTTCTGTCTCAGGATAGCTTCCTGCTCGGTCTTAGCGATGCTTGCATCCGTTGCCTTTACGCCGATGACCTTCTGCTGTTCCTGCTTCTGGATCTCATAAGCAGCATCTGCTTCAGCCTTCTTTGTATCAGCTTCTACCTGCAGGTTAGCCTGCTTGATTGCAAGTGCATTCTGGCGCTCTGCGATAATGATCTGCGAAGCGACGGAAGCCTCGTTTGCCTTCTGCTTAGCATCTGCCTCTGCGATCGCTACGTCTCTTTCAGCCTGAGCCTTAGCGATGGAAGCGTCCTTCTGGATCTGGGACATGTTGTCCTGACCTAAAGCAAGGATAAGACCTTTCTCGTCCTCGATCCTCTGGATGTTGCAGGAGATGATCTCGATACCGAGTGCATTCATGTCTGTCTGCGCCTTGGTCTGCATCTCGTCACCGAACTTCTTACGGTCGGTATTGAGTTCTCTCAGACCTACGGTACCGATGATCTCACGCATGTTACCCTGGAGAGAGTCTGTCAGTGCTGTTACGATCCTTTCCTCGTCCATGTTGAGGAAGTTCTTCATAGCGAGCTCGATGCCTTCCGGATCGGTCTTGACTCTTACCTTAGCGACTGCGTCGATGTCTACACCGATGAAGTCGTTTGTGGGAACATAGCCGCTTGTCTTGATATCGATGCTGATCTGCTTAAGGAGCAGCGTGTCTTTTCTCTCAATAAACGGGATCTTAACTCCGGCCTGACCGATAAGGATTTTCTTCTTTCTCCTAGGTCCTGAGATGATGTAAGCTACATCCGGCGGTGCCTTTACGTATCCTGACAGTATTATTGCGATAACCAGTACTACTCCGAGGCCTATGCCGATCGGTAAAATGTAATCAAATGGCATTTTCTTGCCCTCCTTTCATTTTCTGAGATAAATGATATCCGAGGGGGTGATACGAATAAATAACGGCAGATTAAAGAGCGGAGATGCTATTTCGCAGTCCCCGCTCCTTTAGATAATTCTATTTTGTACCGGCGTATTATTTGGTCTGTTCTTCCAGCAGTTTGATCTCTTCTTCGGTCTTATCCGGTTCAGCAGTATCGGCCGTCTCAGAAGCCGGCTTGGGTTTGCGGAACCTGAGGAATACCATCATGCCTCCGATCAGGAGGAGAAGGAATCCCGCAAAGATCATGACCATATCGTAGAACACCCTCGTTGTGGTCAGCTGAGCCGCTCTCTCCCAATAGGGAAGCTCATAACCCGTAAGCTGGCTCTGCGTCTCGCCTATCGGGAATACCCAGTCCCAGACACTCACCAGTGTGTATCTGTCCGTATTGCTGAGAACAAAAATCTTCGGGTCAGTCAGCGCATATGTCGGGAGCGCACCCTTGATGTCGGTAATTGCAACACCCTTAACGAGCTCGGGCATCATGGCCTCATAGCACTGGATGGCAAGTACATCCGAAGAACCCGCCGAATCAGTTCCGCCCGTGGAAGGATCCGCATAAGAAGCATCTGCCGTGGATGCTGCGGCACCTGCGGGAATAAGAATGGTAAGTCTGTCGAAATAGATATACGCTCTCGGCTTATCCGCACCGGCCAGTCCGTCGATCTCCGTATCCTGTTCCTCGACTACGCCTATGATGGTAAATGTCTCACCGCCGATCGAGACCTTGCGGCCTGCGACATCATAAGACTTAAAGAAGTTCCATGCGAGGATATCGTTGACGACTATCTGGTTCCTGTCGATCTGCACTTCGGGAAGGAAGCCGCCGCAGAGGAACCTGAACGGATGGAAAGCTTTATAGTTGCCGCCGACTCCGATGATCTCGGCATCGACATTGGGTATGATCGTATCCTGTGATGTTTTCTCTTCTTCATTCACGAGCATTACGTTTGCCATGACCGATGAGGAATAGCAGTCCTCCCATCCCTTCGGCGAACCGTCGGTATCGAGGCCCTTTGCCTTCTCGGGAAGATTCGGATTTGAAGCATCCACAGTGCCCTGGATCGCAGCCCTGATAACAGGGATATCCGACTTGCGCAGGGATATATCCGAACTCACATACATCAGGGGCGTCATATCGTCCACAGGTCTTGCCCCGCGCGCTAAAACGCTCATCTGTCTGTACGACACATCAGATCCCTGTCCCCAGTAGGTAGCCATATACTGCTCCTGGCGGGCTGATGTAAGGACCGATATCCTTATGAATCCTGCACAGATCAGGACGATGGCAGCCAGTATTATCCAGAACGGAGCTGCAAGAACAATGCTCTTAATCCTTTTCTTGTTCGAGGATCCTGTCTCGCGGAAGTATTCCTTTATGCTGTCTTTAAAAGCCATTTTGTCCCCCGTCAGGATTTTTTCTTCTTGTCTGAATCAAAGTCTTCAAGTCTGACGCGCTCGCCGTCCTCGAGAGGTTTCTCGCTCCTTACGACGATCATTGCATCCTTATCCAGCTTCTCGCCGGAAATTGCAGCATATGTTCCGTCGTCATCCTGGACAGTTACGTCGACACGCTTAACAGTGTACTTGTCGCCGAGCGGGCTGGATGATCCGATGATCTGATATACGAATGTACCGGAATTATCCTTGTTGACTGCGCTGCTCGGAATGACGCATTCATAATCCTTGTTGGATTTATCTGCACGGACCGTGATCGCTTCTCCGGGGAAAGCATACGAATCGTCGATCTTGCACTTGACCTGCTTGTACTCTCTCGGGTTCTCGGGATCCGGCTTGATATTGATGATCACGCAGGAATCAACATAACCCGCCGTAACATCCATCTCATCACCGATGTTGAGTCTTGAAGCAACATCTGTAGGGAAACTGAAAGTGGCCGTGCACTCTCTGTCGTACTCAGGGATAATGTAACCGATCGTCTGGTTCTTATCCATGACGGTTCCCTCTTCAATAGAAAGGTTGTATACATAACCGGCTGCCGTAGCCTTGATCTCTGTCTGTCCTATCTTCTCTTCGAGTTCTGCGATCTCGACCTCGAGTTCTGCGATCTCCTTGTCTCTGTCGTCTGCGGCATCCTGCGCCTTATCTGCTTCGATGCCTGCATTGACCTGCGCGTCAGACAGCGATTGCTGTGCTGTTGAAAGGGTCGTCTGAGCCTGGTCAACGAGTTTCTGTGCATCAGATACAGAAGGAAGCTCTTCCGCAGCTTCTTTTGCCGTCTGCGCATTCGTGATCGCAAGTTCACAAGCTGCCACAGCGGAACTGTTGGAATCTATATCAGCCTGTGCAGCGTCGAGTCCTTCCTGGAGAGGAACCTTGGCATCGATGTACTGGTTGATCTGGAAGCAGAGATCCCTGATCTTCTCTTCGTCCGTCCATGTTGTCGGATCCGTTATTATCGGGTCGGATTCCGTCTCACCGGTTGAAGCGGTAAACCTGTAGTATCCTGTCTCTTCCTCGACAGTGATCGCATATCCGTATGACTGGTATACAAGCAACTGTGTCGAGAGCGGTGAGATGGCATCATCGATCGTCTTGATCTGATCTTCGTATCCCGCTTTCTCGGCTGTGGCATAATCCAGCGCTGACTGGAATGTCGCCAGCTGGGCAGACTGATCAAGGATGGTGGAATCTGCAGCATCTATAGTAGCCTGCTTGTTCTGTGAAGCGGTAAGTCCTTCCTGAGCAGTTGTCAGGGACTCCTGTGCAGTGTCAACTGCAGTCTCGTATGTAGACAGGTCGTTTGTGTCGGGTTCCCTCTCCGCATATTCCTTATCACGCTGGAGCTGTGTCAGCTTATCCTGAAGTGTCTCGAGATCATCGGTGTTCTCGACAGGCTTGAGCGTGGCAATGACATCGCCGACTTCGACGGTATCGTAGTTGGTAACCAGCACCTGGTCTATCGTCCTTCCTTCCACGCCGGTAAGCTTGGTCTCATTCTCGACCTTGATGGTACCCGATGCGGTATTCGTATATGCAAGGTTTCCTCTGGTCGCATACTCACCCATGACCTTAGGAATAGTCAGATTCATGATCGTGTTTGAAAAGAAGGTCAGAAGTGCGAGTGCCGCAACGAACGCCACCATGATCCTTACAATAATCTTACGCCTGTTCTTCATTTTTGATCCTCCGTTACTTAATGCCTGATCTCGAGATACCCTCTACTAGGTATTCCTCACCCCAGAGGAATATCAGCAGGGGCGGAATCATATATACTGCCGAAGCCGCAAAGGCGATGCCTATCTCCGGCTCATTTATCTGCGCAAGGAACACCGACAGAGGCTGGAGCTCCGTATCGGTAAGAAGTACGAGCGGCTGCTCGACCATGTTCCAATAGTCTATAAACAAAAGGATAGTAAGGGCAAATATCGCGTTCTTACAGAGCGGTATGGCTATCTTGGTAAAGATCTGCCACTCTGTCGCGCCGTCTATCGTCGCAGCTTCGATATAGCCCGACGGTATCTGCCTCATGTATTTCGTGAGGAGGAAGATCGCAAAGGTCGAGAAGACACCCGGAAGGATGATGGCCCAATATGTGTTCAGTATCCCGAGGGCATCCGCGATCATGTAGTTCGGAACGAGCGTAACCTGGAACGGCATGAGCATGAGGATGATGTACGAGAAGAACAACACCTCTCTCCTCTTCTTTCTGTATCTCGCGAAACTGTAAGACGCAAGGCAAGCGACCGCCATCTGTCCTCCGACGATCGGAAGCGTCAGGACGATCGAATTCCAGAACTTGAACAGATATGCCGGGTTCATAAACAGGAGCGTCGTGTACTGCTTGATCGTTACTTCCTCAGGTATGAGCTTGAGGACCGGTGTCCTCGACAGGTATGTCGCACCTGAAGAATTATGACCGGACATACTCTGGAAGATGACCGAGTAATTGTTGATGATCTCATCAGATGACATGAACGAATTAAGGAATGTAAAGAAGATCGGGACGAGTGCAAGGAGCGATATCGTTGCCGCGATCATAAGTCCTAAGGCAGTCAGTATGGTCTTCC
The DNA here is from genome assembly GCA_902789515.1 of Oscillospiraceae bacterium. Classification (GTDB taxonomy): domain Bacteria; phylum Bacillota; class Clostridia; order Saccharofermentanales; family Saccharofermentanaceae; genus Saccharofermentans. Next base: position 3,839 of record CADAOK010000035.1, on the reverse strand, counting down.
TGACCTTCCTCTGCTTAAGGGCAGTCGCGGATCTCTTCTTCTCTCTTGCAAAGAATGCCTCGCGCTCCGCATCCGTCATCTGCTCGAAGTAAGACTTCGGGTGTACGGTCTCGGTAAAGACATTACGTCTCGCTTTGGTAGCGGCCAGTCTGCGTTGTTTTCTCAGTTCAGCGTCCATGGCTTATTCCTCCACATCCGAATCAAACTTGGATTCGGAATAGAACAGTATACCTACGATGATGATCATCGCGATACACATTACGATGGCGCCTGAAGAGAGCAGGCTGTAGTCGAGCTGCGTGAACTTGTTGTTCATGAAGTGCTGCAGCATGTAAAGGTTATCGAACGGATAGTCACCCGTAAGAAGGTAGACTTCCCTGAATATCTTGAATGAATTGATGAGCGACATGATGCCGACAAAGAAAATCGTCGGGCTTAAGTAATGAAGCTTTATGGCGAAGAAACGCTTGACCGGGCCCGCGCCGTCCAGCGATGCGGATTCGAGTATCTCGGACGGTATCGCATTCAGAGCCGCAAGGAAGAGGACCATGTTATAACCCAGGTTCTTCCATAAGAACAATAACATGATGACTATCTGCGCATATTGCGATTTGAGCCAGTCGATCTTATCCCATGAGAACAGCTGTGCCGTCCATCCGTTGATGACGCCGTTGTATGAGAAGAACACCTGCCATATGAGCACGACGGATGCGACCGGTACCATCATCGGGTTGAGAAGGATACTCCTGAACACCGACTTGCCCGGAAGTCCCGAGTTGAGGAGCATCGCCAAAAACAGTGCAAGGACAACCGCAAGCGGAACGGAGATGAGCGCGAATGTCAGTGTATTCTTTGAAGCTGATATGAACGCGGCATTGGTCAGTACTCTCTCGTAGTTACGGAAACCGACAAAGTCCGCATTCGTAGGTGACTTCTGGAATGAAGTCTTAAGGAGCAGGATGAGCGGCAGGAAGAAGAACACCATAACGCCGAGAAGGCTCGGTGTAAGGTAACCGGTAAATATTCCCCAGTCTCTTAACTTCCTTCTGAAATGGCCTTTCTTACGCTTCTCAACAAGAGCGCGTCTCTCGGGTGTATCTTCGAATTCCGGGATATCGTCTGGAATGAGTGTCTCATATGCCTTGGGTATGACCGACATGGCATACTTGCCGGCAGTCTCATCCGCAGACTTATGAGCCTTGGGCGGCTTGGCCTTAACCTTTGCTTTGCTCTTGGTTTTGGATGCAGCAGAACCTGCCGCGCGCTTTGCAGCCGCAGTCTCAGGCTTCTTCTCCTCTGAAGGGAGCTGCGAACCCGGGCGCACCCGCGTCTCAGTCTCTTTCGGGAAAGAACTGTTATCCTTGTCAGAAAGACCCATATTAAATTCTTACCTACTTATCCTCATGTGCCCTCTGAAGCACAAAGGGATTATACTATGATAACCCCTTCTATTTAACACATACGATGTGGCAATCGTGTGTCAAAAATGCTATTTTACGTTACCAAATCAGAAAACGGAAAGTTTACTGAACCGTTTCGACCTTAATAGTATTCGTATTGCCGTTTGTTCCGTTGATCAGTCCGCCGGTTATGACGACATTGTCGCCTTCCTGAAGGTTCATGATCTCCTTGGCGACCTGGAAACCGTGATAGAACATTACGTCGGTCGAATTGAACTCCTCGTTGAGGATCGGGATAACACCCCAGCTCAGGCTCAGTCTCCTCCAGATGTGTTCTGATGTGGTCATGCCGATGATGTCGATCGGGCATCTGAACCTGGATACCATCCTTGCGGTGATACCGGACTTGGAGTGGACGACGATGCATTTCGCGTTGACGTCGACTGCCATTGCGCAGGTAGCATGTGAGATCGCGTCGAGGTTGCTCCTGATCTTGAATTCCTGCTTCTTGAATCTTTCCTTGTAGTTGATGTTTGCTTCTGTGTACTCGGCTACGTTTGCCATTGCCTTTACTGCCTCGACAGGATACTTGCCGGCAGCGGATTCGCCGGAGAGCATGATCGCGGAAGAACCGTCGTAAACGGCATTCGCGACGTCGGAGATCTCGGCTCTGGTCGGCCTCGGGTTGGTGATCATTGATTCAAGCATCTCTGTCGCGGTGATGACACGGCGGCCGAGGAGTCTGCAGCGCTTGATGAGTCTCTTCTGGATGCTCGGGACTTCGACGAAAGGTATCTCAACTCCGAGGTCGCCTCTGGCGATCATGATGCCGGAAGCGATCTCGCAGATCTCGTCAATGTTGTCGACGCCGGCACGGTTCTCAATCTTGGCGATTACCTCGATGCCTTCGCCGCCGTTATTGTCGAGGAAAGTCCTTATCTCCTCCATATCACTCTTTGTGGATACGAACGAAGCCGCAACGAAGTCCACGTCATTCTTGATGCCGAAAAGGAGATCCGACTTGTCCTGCTCACTCAGGTAATCGCCGGTCATGACCTTGTTCGGGAAGTTCATGCTCTTTCTGTCGGACAGGACTCCGCCCGTGATGACATCGCACTCGACATTCGTGCCGCTGATATCCGCCACCTCGAGGATAACGAGTCCGTTGTTGATGAGGACCCTGTCGCCCTTCTTGAGCTGCTTGGGAAGATCTTTATAAGTAACGGCTACCTTTGTCTCGTCGCCTTCGATATCGTCTGTGGTCAGTGTGAACTTATCTCCGTCATTAAGCTCGATCTTGTGATCCTTGAATGTCTTGATCCTGTATTCGGGGCCCTTGGTGTCGAGCATGATCGCAATAGGAAGATGCATGTCCTCCCTGACCTTCTTGATGAGGTCGATCTTCTCCTGATGCTCTTCGTGTGTGCCGTGGGAGAAGTTCAGTCTCGCGACGTTCATTCCCGCTTCGAACATCTTGGCCAACGTCTCTTCGTTGGCAGATGCAGGGCCTATAGTACATATGATCTTAGTCTTACGCATAAGTGTTTCCTCTCCATGAAATTCGCCCCTATTGTAACGCATTTTAATGTAAAATACAGATACGCTAAAAATCTATTTCCAGGGGGTACATATCATGGCAGACAAAAGACCTGATTCTCTGAAGCGCATTACGACACGGGAACTGGCAAACAGCTTCATTGATGAGCAGATTGCGGCTATCAAGGAGCAGGTGGGTGACAAGAAAGTCTTACTCGCGCTCTCGGGCGGAGTCGATGACAGATTCCTCGGACTTCTTGAAGGTGTTACGGATCCCGAGCAGAAGCGCCACATCATCGGCGAGGAATTCATTAAGGTCTTCGCTGAAGAAGCAGCAAAGCTCGACGGCATCTCTTTCCTCGCTCAGGGTACCATATACCCCGATATCCTCGAGAGCGAGCAGGGCATCAAGGCTCATCACAACGTCGGCGGTCTGCCTCCGGAACTCGATTTCGAGCTTGTTGAACCCGTTAAATATCTCTACAAGGATGAAGTTCGTGTTGTAGGTTCCGCACTCGGTCTGCCCGACAAGATGGTTTACCGTCAGCCGTTCCCGGGTCCCGGTCTCGGCGTAAGATGTCCCGGTGCAATTACCAGAGACAGACTCGAAGCAGTAAGAGAATCTGATGCGATCCTCCGCGAAGAGTTCGAGAAGGCAGGTCTCGCAGGCAAGGTATGGCAGTACTTCACTGTCGTTCCCGATTTCAAGTCAACAGGCATCAAGGACGGCAAGAGAGCTTTCGAGTGGCTCTGCATCGTCCGTGCGATCAACACAACTGATGTTGTTCAGGTTACTGTCGAGCCCATCGAGTATGACCTCATGTGCAGGATCACTGACCGTATCACTCATGAAGTACCCGGTATTAACAGAGTACTTTATGACTATACTCCGAAGCCTACTGC
>CADAOK010000034.1 GCA_902789515.1 Oscillospiraceae bacterium | reverse complement strand
TACAGAAAGAACGCACCCGTTAACTGGTGCCCTTCCTGCAAGACCGTTCTTGCAAATGAGCAGGTCGTTGACGGTGCATGCGAGAGATGCGGCAGCGAAGTTGTCCGTAAGAACATGACACAGTGGTTCTTCAAGATTACCGACTACGCACAGGAACTTCTTGACGATCTTCCGAAGCTCGACTGGCCCGAGAAGACAAAGAAGCTCCAGACAAACTGGATCGGCAGATCCGAAGGTGCGCAGGTCGCACTCTATGTCGAGAAGGACGGAAAGCGTCTCGAGAACGAAGACGGCACTCCCGTTAAGCTCGAAGTGTTCACCACACGTGTCGATACGTTCATGGGTATCACATATGTAGTCATCGCACCTGAGTCAGAGCTTTGCGAGAAGCTCACGACAGACGATTGCAGAGAAGCAGTTGAAGAATACAAGAAGGCTACCGCAAAGGTATCCGAGATCGAGAGAATGTCCACCACACGTGAGAAGACCGGTGTCTTTACAGGTGCATATGCCATCCACCCCTTGAACGGACGCAAGGTTCCGATCTGGGCAGCGGATTATGTTGTTGCAGGTTACGGTACGGGCGTTGTCATGGCAGTACCTTCCCACGATGAGAGAGACTTCGATTTCGCGCACAAGTACGGCCTCGATATCATCCGTGTCGTCCAGTCCGAGAAGGGTGTTGACGATGAGCTTCCGTACTGCGAGAAGTCCGGTTACCTTACAAACTCCGGCGAGTTCGACGGCATGGAGATGCACGATGCGCAGAAGGCTATCGTTGCAAAGCTTGCAGAGATGGACATGGGTAAGTGGAAGGTCAACTTCCGTCTCAGGGACTGGCTCATCTCACGTCAGCGTTACTGGGGTACTCCAATCCCGATGATCCACTGCCCGAAGTGCGGCGTTGTACCCGTACCTGAGGACCAGCTTCCCGTAGAGCTGCCTTACGATGTTGAGTTCACACCCGACGGTGAGAGCCCGCTTGCCAAGTGCGAGTCCTTCATGAACTGCAAGTGCCCCGAGTGCGGCGGCGACGCAAGAAGGGATCCCGATACGATGGATACTTTCGTCGATTCTTCCTGGTATCAGTTCAGATACTGCGACAGCAAGAATGACAAAGAGATGTTCAACCGTGACATCATCAACAACCTCTGCCCTGTCGACAAGTACGTCGGCGGCGCCGAGCACGCATGCATGCACCTGCTCTATGCAAGGTTCTTTACCAAGGCCATGCGCGACATGGGCATGCTCGATTTCGACGAGCCTTTTACAAGCCTCGTACACCAGGGTGTCATCCTCGGTTCCGACGGACAGAAGATGAGTAAGTCCAAGGGCAACACAGTTGCTCCCGACGAGTATATCGACAAGTACGGTTCGGACGTATTCAGAACATACCTGGCGTTCGGTTTCGCTTATACTGAGGGCGGTCCCTGGTCTGATTCCGGTCTGCAGGCTATCGTCAAGTTCTTCAGACGTATCGAAGCAATGATCCCCGACGCCGCAAAGGCTGCATCCGGTATCCCCGCTGACCTTACCAAGGAGGACAAGGAACTCAACTATGCGATCAACTATACGGTCAAGAGCGCTACGTTCGACATCGAGAGATTCCAGTTCAACACACCTGTTGCACGTCTTATGGAGCTGCTCAACGCCATCTCCAAGTATGCACAGACAGAAGGCTTCAAGCCTGAGCTTTACCGCAAGGCTGTAGAGACTCTGCTCCTCGTGCTCGCTCCGTTCGCTCCCCACTTTACCGAGGAACTCTGGTGCGACGCGCTCGGCAACGAGTATTCGATCTTCAACCAGAAGTGGCCTGAGTGCGACGAATCCGCTCTCGTTAAGGACGAGATCGAGATCGCAGTTCAGATCAACGGCAAGGTACAGTTCAAGGTCAACATCCCTGCAGAAGCTGATCAGGCTGCAGTTGAAGCTATCGTCAAGGCAGATCCCAAGCTCGAGGGTGCGCTTGCAGGCAGAAACATCGTTAAGTTCATCTACGTTAAGGGAAGACTTGCAAACATCGTCGCTAAGTAAGTCCTGCTGACAGTAAAACACAAGGCCGTCTCATCCGAGGCGGCCTGTTTTTTATTTCTCATTCCTGTTCTTGATACCCGCGACGAGTCCCAGCACATTGCCCGGTTCCTTCATCGCATTGAAGTTGACGAAGAACATCTTGACCAGCGCGCGTACCTTCTCACCGGAATCATTCCTTATCTCCCTCATCCGAACGATCATGGCCCTGGTACCGCGCACACCGACCTTGGTCATCGCGCTCAGGGTCTCACATCCCGACGCTTCGAAAACGGAGAACAGTTCATCCACGAACACCTTGCGGTCCTCAAAGCTCATCTCGTTCAGCCATATGGTCATCGACTCATCAAAAGCGTCGCTGATGCTATCCGTCGAAGCACAGGTCTCAAAAGTCTTTCCCTCCAGCTGCCATGAGAGCGGATCGTGCTGCATGATACCCTGTTCGTTACTCTTCACGATGACAGGAACCACTGCATTTGTGAGAAGCCTTCCTACTATGGAAGTCTGTGGGATGTATTTCTTTATCCTGGGTCTTAAGCCCTTGAACTGTTCGGTATCCATTATCTCGCGGTTGAACCCGAAGCCGGGCCCGTCAAAGCTGTAGACGTTCAATACCCTGTCAATGAACTTGTCGCCTACGACCGATGCGGCATAGATAGCAAGATGTCCGCCCTTGGAGTGTCCGCCCACACGGAGCTTGCACCTCTTGCCCATCATCGCTTTATTGATATAATTGACCGCTTCAGTCTCAGCGGGAACGGTCATGTAGCTCAGGTTGAAGTCCTCTTTCCATCCGACTATCTTGTCGTCGGTTCCCCTATAAGAGAAGAAGGCCACTCCGTCCGAGGTGTCGATCTCGACTGCCGCGAACTGTATCTCCCTTCCCACATCGGAATCATCAACATAATTCTGCAGATACGCATCACCGAATCTGGCCGAATGTGCAAGGTCACGCAGCAAAGCGGGACCATAGCTGATAAACTCCTTGCTGACCTCGAGCTCTGCATTCGGGTGCAGCTCGAAATACTTCTCTGCCGCATCCTTCATCGTTATCTTGCCGCCTCCGAACGACGGAACCACGTTCGAGAAATCCACATAAGACAGCGTCGATAAGAGCAGTGCGTCGATATCGTTGAAAGGGTCCTGTTCCAGTGTCAGGTCGCCTCTCCACATCAAATAATCCAATAAATTGCCCATATGCTGATTATAAACCTGTATCGGAAATATAGCTTAATTATTTCCTGTTCTTTTATTCTTACGCATCGTGATAACCAAGACGATAATTGCTGTGATCCACAACACAAAACTTACAATTGCAAGTATCACGGCCAACTGCGGAGCAGTCTTTTTGGCCGTTACCAGAAGATCCAGTCCGGTCAGAGCAAGATATGCCTCTAATCCCACGGCCGCAGTCGCGGCCGAACTTAACAAAGCCAGTAGCATTATTACTATTGCAGGTGTCCACTTTCTCATTTTCCAAACCCCGTATAATGGATATGGGGCTGCCTCAATTCCTGAGACAGCCCCGGGTGACACTTAATTTCAGTAATATCAGCCGTTGAGTCTTGCTTCGAGCTCAGCCTTCTGATCTTCGTAGCCGGGCTTGCCGAGAAGAGCGAACATGTTCTTCTTGTATGCTTCAACGCCGGGCTGGTTGAACGGATTTACTGCGAGGAGGTAACCGGAGATTCCGCATGCCTTCTCGAAGAAGTAGATGAGTTCACCAAGTGCGTATGCGCTCTGCTCAGGCATGTGGATCATGAGGTTCGGAACTCCGCCGTCAACGTGAGCAAGGATCGTGCCCTGCATAGCCTTTGTGTTTACTTCGTTCATATCCTTGCCTGACAGGAAGTTAAGACCGTCGAGATTCTCAGGATCGTTCGGGATCTCGAATGTTCCTCTGGGCGAATCGATCTGGACAACAGTCTCGAACATGATCCTTGCGCCGTCCTGGATGAACTGGCCCATGGAGTGGAGGTCTGTTGTGTTATCAACGCCTGCAGGGAAGATGCCTCTTCTGTCCTTACCCTCGGACTCGCCGTAGAGCTGCTTCCACCACTCTGTCATATAGTGGAAGGAAGGCTCATAGTTGACCATGACCTCTGTGGAGTAACCGGATCTGAGCAGGCAGTTGCGTACTGCTGCGTACTGATAGCAGGGATTCTCAGAAAGAGGCAGCTTCTTGTATGCCTTGGATGCATCTCTTGCACCCTTCATAAGTTCTCTGATGTCGATGCCTGCTACAGCGATGGGAAGGAGACCTACTGCTGTAAGAACGGAGAATCTTCCTCCTACATCGTCAGGTACTACGAAAGACTCATAGCCTTCCTTGTCTGCGAGACCCTTGAGCGCTCCCCTTGCCTTGTCTGTTGTGGCATAGATCCTTGCTCTTGCCTCTTCCTTGCCGTACTTCTTCTCCATGTATGCGCGGAGGATACGGAAAGCGATTGCAGGCTCGGTTGTTGTACCGGACTTGGAGATGATGTTCAGGGAGATGTTCTTTCCTTCGATGATCTCCATCATGTCTGCAAGATATGTGGCACTGATAGAGTTGCCGCAGAAGAGGATCATCGGGCTCTTTCTAACCTTCTTGGAAGCTGCGGAAGCAAATGAATGTCCGAGCAGTTCGATGGCTGCTCTTGCTCCGAGGTAGGAGCCGCCGATACCTATAACGATGAGGATGTCTGAATCTCTTCTGATCTTCTGTGCAGCCTTGCGGATCCTTGCGAACTCTTCCTTGTCATACTGTGAAGGAAGGTCGAGCCAACCCAGGAAGTCATTTCCGGGACCGTTCTTCTTGTGAAGCATGTCAGAAGCCGTCTTGATCTGGGGCTCCATTCTGTCGACAGCTTCCTGTCCGCCGATAAACTTAAGCGCGTTCTGGTAATCAAAACTAATCATAAACTCTCTCCTTGTTTCTATTAATACAAAACATTACAGAGTATAACACCCGAGGTCCCGATTATGTACCCGTTTTTTCCTGTTTTTGGATAAAAAATAGCGTATAATCTAACGCATGGCTGATATTTCTATCGCAGAGGCGAAAATCCACATTCTCTACCTGGTCAGGGCCGTTCCCGGGATCAGTTTTCACATGCTTGAGGAGAACTCACTGGATTCGCTCTACATGGACTTCTTTACATTCAACCAGGCCTACGACGAGCTTACCGCAGGCAACCTTATAGATAAGAATTTCGAGATGAACGGCGTGACAGATGCCCTTGGAGGCACCGAGACGCTTACCATAACAAGCGGCGGAAGCGCTATGCTCGATGAAGTCCTCCCTGCCGTAAGCCAGCCGGTTCTCGAACATCTTGAGAAGATCTCGGCAAGGCTCGCGGAGCAGATGAGCATCAAGAGCAGCGTTACCACGGAGATCGCTCCCGAAGGAGACGGAAGATTCAAGATCACTCTTTTCGCTGATAAGGACGGCAGATCTTTCAGTGCTTCCTTCATCTGCGCAGATGAGGCGGAAGCCCGCAGGCTCTGTGATTCCTGGAAGAAGAGCAGTTCGGAAGCGATTGCCGCTTTCCTGTCGTCACTTGATTAATCCAACGGAGTATTGATAGTTACTATTATGAACTCACCCGGCTGGAGTGTGTATCTCATCGATTTCATCGCATAATTCCTGCTCGTGATGAGCTGTCCGGCCGAAGAATACCTGTCGATCGATGCGCCTGTTCCGAGGAATGCCGATACATTCAAAAGGAAATTCTGCTGGGAATCGGACGGATTTGCAACGATTATGTAATTGCATTCTCCACTGGAATAAGCGCCCCATACACATCCCATGGATAGCGACTGGACGGATTCCGGAGATTCGCTGTTGAGCGGCTCGGATGCTTCCACATACACTTCAGGCATGCCGTCGCAGCAATTGACAGTCTTGATGGTAGACAGGACAATATCAGCAAACTCAGGTTCAGCAAACACACCGCTGCCGCCGTATTCCGCAGGAACAAAACTGCTGTCCACATTTACCGCCACGGTCGACATGAAATCAGAACCGTCGTTGATGAGCAGAGACACGAATTCGCCCGCATTGATGTCTGTTCCGCAGGACAGGCCGGATATGTACTCACCGCTCGTTGATCCTGAAGTGATATGAGGAGAGTTGTACTGTGCCAGCCCGAGGATGCTCTGGATATTCTCAAGAGCTGTGGCTTCAGGATCCGTAAACTTGGAATCAAGCCCCATCGTATGGCTGTCGGCTCCGGAGAGCATCGTTCCGCCGGAATATTCCATTCCGTCCAGGAAGATTATCTTGTCCTTGATGTCGGCATAGTACTCCGAAGTCGAGAACATGGCCATGACGCAGTCCACATATGCCGCCTTCTGGGTATCGCTTGCAAAACAATTCTCGCTGTCGCATATCTCTATGATCATCTTGTCGAACTGTCTGCTCCACGGCAGCGCCGTTCCGTTGTCGATACGCTTGCCGCCGTACTCCGAAGAGACTGAACCGCAAAGATATTCGAGGAAAGCATCTATATCGCTCTGAGATGCGGCTGATCCGATCACGAACCAAGGCGTGGCCTGACATTCGCTTACCATCCTAAGACTGTCTTCAAGCGAATTGCATGCGGATACCCTTACCACGTTGCCGTACTGTGCCGACACGACAGAAGCCGAGACGGAATCCGCGCTCATGCCGTAGAATGCGTTGCGGCAGAAACCGCTCGAGCCGAGCATAAGATTATCGAGCCTGACAACGGACAGACCGCTGTCTGCCAAAGTCGACTTATAGTACTCCGGGATCCCTGCGGTCTTATAATCATCGGGACCAAGGTATATCTCATCTATCAGTACATTCTTATTGCCTTCGACAGAAATGTTGAACCTTACGGTATCGTCGGAAGTCATCGCACCTGTTACGGCAAAAACGAAACTGTACTCGTTGAAGTTCTCCTTGACATCATTGATGACAAAGCCCTGCGTTCCGAATGTCTCGCCGTAGATCCACACCTTGACGGTAACATCCTCGTCATAGCTCATTGCCGAGAGTGTGATCCTGTAGAATGTATCGTCCGCGAAACAGTCTGCCGAGGTCCCGTTAAGCTTCTGCGACATGATGTGAACGCCGTCAGTGCTTCCGGACAGCATCGCGCAAAGTCCTTTGCCGTCAGGTCTCTGGCAGGTCGCCATCGTTGTTCCCTCGCCGCTGCAGCTCCAGCTGCTGTAGGAAGTGTCTGTCCAAGTACCGTCAGTGCTGCCCGAATATACCGCCACGGGTACCTTGCCGTTCTCCACGATGCAGATATCACCGCTGATTATTGCATCTTCCGGGATTGAACCTTCCATGGAAAGACCGGACAGGACCGCCGCACGGTAAAGCTTATTACCCGAGGAATAGACCATCCTGTCGCCTTTTATAACGAAAATGCTGTCCACCACGACGTTCTCGCCGGTACAGACAGTGCATTCATCCTTATCCTCATATATCGCCGTACAGGTTCCCTTGTCCGAGACAAGCAGAATCTTCCCGGCATCGGAAGCAGCTATGGAATTGTAGACAGTCCCGTCGTCCATGCAGCATTCAAGGATCTTAACGCTCATATCATCCTCTGTATCGATAACGGCGATACTGCCGTCTTCTGTCAGGATATAGAACGAAGATCCCTGCCCCGCAATGTCTCTTACGGTTATGTTCCCGAGCAGTTCATCTTCAAGTTTCTCATAAACGAACCCGTTGCCGGAATAGTAGACGGCTCCGTCTGAATCCGATGCGATAAAGCCGGTGTCTGCGGAAGCGAATGCCACAATGCTGCCGTCTGTCGGTATGGATGCAGATGCAACATAGCCGTTGGATACTATAAGAACCGTTCCGTCCTTATAGCAGGCAGCAAAGATCCCGTTGCCCGAACCCGTTACAGGCATCTCCTGCCTGGGATCAAAACCTTCCAGAGTCATAAGAGCGCTGAAGTTACGTCCGTCAGCGGCAAAATAGACCTTACCGTAAGTGCTAACCGCATACACACCGTCTTCTGTGGATTCGATACCCTGGATGTATTCCCCGTTATCAAGACCTATCGAGGCTTCCTGGGGATCTGATCCCAGATTGCATATAAGTCTTCCGTCATCCAGAAGAGCAACAAACGAATTGCTGTAGCTTATAACATTCTTGATCTTCGCACCGTTAAGCAGTTCGGATTCGCCTTCGATCTGTTCGATGGAGCTGAGTCTTGCCGGCTCATATCCGGTACAGGTGCCGGTATATCTCTCGCTCATAGTGCCGCTCTCATCGATCGACAGGATCCTTACCAGATCGCCTGCCATCTCCTCTCCTGCGATACCCTGAGCCTCGATGTCTTCAGGGGCGAGATATATTGCACCGCTGTCCACGGAAGCCACCACAAATGTAAGATACTCTGACGGCATCTCAAAGGACGGATCCGAGATGAGATTGACATTCGGAACAGCTTCAAGATTAACACCCGCACCTTCAAACGTATTTCCGGCATTCGTGGAAGTCGCCCTGAGGGTAACAAGCTCGGTGCGGTAGCTGAATATACCCAGCGCGGCAAGCAGTATCAGAGCGAGCACTATCACTGTCAGGCTTATGATGCCTGCAATCGTGAGGTGCTTCCGCCTTGTATTGCCGTATCTGAACCTGTCGAGCTTATTCATCTGCTGCAGCTGCCTCCGTCACGGCCGGTTCTTCCGAAGCTGCCTTCTCAGCAGCCATTCTTTTGCGGTTATATATTACCAGTGAAATGAATGCGAATACAGCAGGCACCATTGCCAGCAGACAGATAATGCTCACAGTGCTGTTGACCGCATAGCGCGTCTCATCCGGCAGTCCGAAAATCTCCTGCTTCAGCATAAAAGGCAGGGCCGAACCGAGAAGGTTGAACATTGAGTGCAGGATTACCGAAGACACCAGGCTGCCCGTATAGTAATAGCAGAACGTGATGATGATTCCGCAGACAAGGGCATACCCGATGTGAATAGACATGCCGTGCATCGAACCGAAGCACAGTGCCGTAATGAGCACCGCCACCCAGGGTTTGAATTCGCGTTCGAGATGCCCGTAGAAAATACCTCTGAAGACCATCTCCTCGCTCAGAGGAACGAGAAGGAACATGGTAAACGCATAAAGGCAGGAATCCCAGAAAGGCACGACTTCCTGCGCCACCTCGGCAAAACGGTCGACAGAATCCTCGTAATTGCTGACTTCCGCCTGAACAGGCTGGAGGTAGTCGGATATCACGACCACAATGCTGAGATACGAGGTAACGAACCCGACGAGACCGAGTCCGATGATGACGAGCAGGATAACTTCAAAAAAGCTTATCCTGCGCATCTTGATCAGCCTGGGTCTACCGAACACGGACGAGAATCTGTTGTAGACAAAAAAGCATATGATCACCAGGACCGCACTGATTAAAGAGTACAGTCCTTCATAGATATCCGTATCGAGATTGAGAAAATACATCGCATAATAAGCGATGAAACTCATGAAGATATAGAGACATATTGCTACAAGCCCGAGAAACAGGGCCAAAGCGTATTTGCCTGCTTTGGCAAGGCGGCTCATTCCGGATCAGCCCCCTGATAGACGCCCCTTCTCGCTTTGGCATCAGGTGCCTGGGAATTGTAATAACGTCTCATAAAGTAAACGAAAGCCGTCTCGAGCTCGGTGCCGTCCTTGATCGAATAGAACAGCTGATCTCCGTTCTTCGAATACTCGGTGCGCATTATCACGAGCTCGGGCTTGTCGTGGTTGCCGTCATCCGGTGCATAGTTGTACATGACTATGTATTCCTTCTTGTTGATAACGAAGGTATCGATGACGGACAGATAATAATCCTTCTTGTTGTAAGGATCCCTTATGACGATAAGCTCGTCTTCGCTGCTGTTCCTCAGATGCTCGCCCGCCTGCTTTGCTTTCCTGGCGGCCTGCATCGCGCGTTTCTTGCGGAGACCTGCGGCGTGATTGTTATTCGTCTGATTCTTCATCGCCGTAGAGCTCGTCGCAAAGCTTGTCGTAATAATCGTAGATTACATCGACTTCCTTCTCGGGGATCGTCTGGAGAAGCATCTCGCCGTTCTCCTCGACAGATTCCATGATGACTGAATCATAATCATATTCGGGATCGTCAACGGGTCTCAAAAGGACAACATAGTCCTTGCCGTTGAACTTGAAAGCATCATCAAGGATAAACTCGATCGCTTCACCTGTCTCTTCATCTTCGAGGACGATCTTGCGGTCCTCTTCATCCATATCAAGCATATTGTTAAGAAGCTCGTCAGCCATAATAATGCCTCCTCAAAAACATAATTATTAATTATAGCATATTAAGTGCTTCTTAATTTATCGAGATACTCCTGGAGGATTATTTCGGCCGCGACCTGATCGATGACCTTCTTCTGCTTCTTGGCCTTTACATTGCAGTCGTGAAGATATCTGGAAGCCATTACGGTCGTAAAGCGTTCGTCTTTATAATCGGGAGTCAGGCCGGATCTTCTCCCGAGCTCGGCGCCGAACTCCTCCGCCTTCTCCTGTGTCTCGGAGCGCTCACCGTCTGTCCTTGTCGGACGGCCGATAACAAGCGCCGTGACATTCATTTCCTTTATGATCGTGCAGATACGGTCTAATGCCCACTCGGGATCCCTGCCATTCCAGTTGACAGTCTCATACCCGGTCGCAAGTATCCTCGACTCATCAGAAAGCGCGAGACCGATATGTCTGGTCCCGAAGTCGATTCCCATTACTCTTCCTTTGGATGGAGGCATTAATTACAGTCTAGAGCAGTAATCGCTGATGATGACCTCAAGCAGCTCGTCCCGGTCGATCCTCTTGATGAGGCCGCGTGCGCCCTTATAGCTCGTGATATATGTGGGGTCACCGGAGATGAAGTAACCGACAAGCTGATTGATAGGGTTGTAACCCTTCTCTTTAAGAGCGCTCAGGACATAAGTCATAAGAGCCTGCACATCAGCAGACTGATCGCCCGAGAGATTGAATTTTGCCGTGTTATCGTTGATCAAAGCGTCCTCCGGTGCCGAGCCATAGTTCTTTACAAAAACATTTTAGCACAATAAATGTGTATTTTCTAAAAATTTGTTAAATTTCTAAACCCATGACACATGAGGTGCCTTCACTGCCGGTTATCATCCCCGTGACGATATCACCGGGTTTGATATCTGAAGCCTGCGGACTCTGCATGATCCTTGTGCGCACATAGTTTTCCGTATAACCTGCCGGATGACCGTTCTCGGTCTCCTCGATGAGCACCGAGACCTGCCTGCCCTTCATAGCCGATGCAAACTCCGCACCGAGTTCATCCGATATCTTTATGAGCTCCGCCGCGCGTGCTTTACGGACGGACATATCCATCTGCTTCATGGAAGCCGCGGCCGTTCCTTCCCTCTCCGAATACGGGAACACATGTATCTTCGCGAAATGCATCTTCCGCGCGAAACCGCATGTCTCCGAGAACTCCTCATCCGTCTCTTCCGGGAAACCCGTAATGATGTCCGTCGTAAGGGACATAAGCGGGAATTCTTTTCTCAGAAGGCTTACACGCTCTGCATACTGCGATGAGTCATACTTTCTGTTCATCCTCTTAAGGACAGTATCAGAGCCGCTCTGAAGGGACAGATGGAAATGAGGACACAGGTGCTTAAGTCCCGCCAGTCCCCTGATAAAATCTTCCGTCATCGACATCGGTTCCAGCGAACCGAGCCTCAGTCTCTCGACTCCGGGAGTGGAATCGATCGCTTCAAGCAGCTTGAGCAGCGACATAATGTCTTCTCCCCTGTCCTTGCCGTAAGAACACAGGTGGATGCCAGATACCGTAATCTCCTTGTAGCCGGAAGATGCAAGGAACCTTGCCTCTTCCACGCAGGAATCAAAGTCCCTGCTGGCCACCCTGCCTCTGGCAAAGGGGATCGCACAATATGTGCAGAAGTTATTGCATCCGTCTTCCACCTTCATGAAAGCGCGTGTGCCTTCAGGAGACAAGACAGGACCAAAGTCGTGATAGTCATCCCTCTTCGTAACTTCAGGTCTTGTATGGGCAGCTGTGTGTTCAGGCTTATGCTGCTGTGCGAAGTATTCCAGGACGCGGTCGGCGGCAGTCGTTTTCTCGCGGTTGCCGACAACGATGTCGCAGTCGAGCGCGCCATCCGACAGTTCTGCGGAACACCCTGTTGCGACAACGACGGCATCAGGGTTGAGCCTTGCCATCTTCCGGAGCATCTGATGCGACTTGCGGTCAGCCTCACCCGTTACCGAGCATGTGTTGACCACGCAGCAGTCAGCCTGCGACGGGTCTTCCGTCACTTCGAAGCCCTTATCGAGAAACAGGCGCCGCATGGCGTCTGTCTCGTAACGGTTAACTCTGCATCCTAATGTCAGGAAATATACTTTCAAGTCTTATTGCCTTACCTTGATGTGTACTTCCCTGAGCTGCTGCTCGGTAACGTCGCCGGGCGCGCCGCAGAGGAGATCCTGCGCATTGCCGTTCATCGGGAATGCGATAACTTCCCTGATGTTGTCTTCGCCTCTTAAGAGCATGATCATACGGTCAACTCCGGGAGCCATTCCGGCATGCGGAGGTGCGCCGAACTTAAATGCGTTATAGAGGGCACCGAACTTGGTCTTGAGATCTTCTTCGGAATAGCCTGCAATCTCGAACGCCTTCTTCATGATCTGCAGGTCATGGTTTCTGACAGCGCCGGAAGAAAGCTCGACGCCGTTGCAGATAATGTCGTACTGGTATGCGAGGATCTCGCCGGGTTCCTTTGTTTCGAGAGCCTCAAGGCCGCCCTGGGGCATGGAGAAAGGATTGTGTGTAAAGATGTACTTTCTTGTCTCGGGATCCTTCTCGAACATCGGGAAGTCGTTGACGAAGCAGAACCTGAACGCGTTCTTCTCGGTAAGGTCGAGGCGCTTGCCGAGTTCGTTTCTGATGGCGCCTGCGCACTCGCACGCACGTGCCTCGTTATCAGCGATGAAGAAGATCGTATCGCCTGCTTCAAGGCCTGCGAGATCCTTAAGCTCAGTCTTCATGTCATCGGGAATGAACTTGTCGATAGGTCCCTTGTAGCTCATGTCCTCAAGCACTTCGAGGTAGCCGAGACCGCCCATTCCGAGCTCGTCCTGGGCAAACTTGAGCATCTTCTCGTGCTGACCCTTGGAAAGTTTCGCATGAACGTTGATCGCACGAACTGTCTTGCCGTGGAAAGCCTTGAACGTGCATCTGGAGAAGAACTCCGTAACATCAATGATCCTCAGCGGGTTCCTGAGATCAGGCTTATCCGTACCGAATTCGAGCATAGCCTGCTTGTAGGGGATTACCGGATAAGGTGCTGCCGTTACGACAGAACCTTCAGGTGCAAACTTCTCGAAAGCAGCAGTCAGCACTTCCTCACCTGCCCTGAACACATCTTCCTGTGTTGCAAAGCTCATCTCGAAGTCGAGCTGATAGAACTCTCCCGGAGATCTGTCTGCCCTTGCATCCTCGTCTCTGAAGCAGGGAGCGATCTGGAAATACTTATCGAAGCCCGATACCATCAGAAGCTGCTTGAACTGCTGGGGTGCCTGCGGAAGAGCATAGAACTTGCCCTTGAACTTTCTGGAAGGAACGATATAGTCTCTCGCGCCTTCGGGTGAAGAGCTCGTAAGGATAGGAGTCTGGATCTCGAGAAAGCCCATCTCCGTCATCTTCTGTCTTAAGAAAGCGATGACATTGGAACGGAAGATGATGTTATCCTTTACCTTCTGATTTCTGAGGTCTAAGTATCTGTACTTAAGTCTTACATCCTCTCTAATCTCCTTTGAAGTCATTACTTCGAAGGGAAGCTGCGAATATACTTTACCGAGCACGTCGACCTTGTGCGCCTCGAGCTCTATAGTACCCGTAGCGATCTTGGGGTTATATGTCTCCTCGTCACGATGCTCGATCTTACCTTCGATCGAGATGCACTCCTCCTTTACCAGTCCGTCGAGAAGAGTCGTATCTCTCATGACGACCTGGAGTGTACCGTACATATCGCGGAGATCGATGAAGGATACGCCGCCGTGGTCTCTGATGTTCTCGATCCATCCGCAGACGCGGAGCTCAGTTCCGACATCCTGCTCTGTGATCTCGCTGATGATCTTGTCTCTGTAGATGTTGCCCATAGTCATCCATTCCTTTCTATATTGTCCGGAAACAAAAACGCCCCGAACTTAAAAGCCTTGCTTCCAAGTTCAGGACGATATACTGCAAAGTATCCGCGGTGCCACCTGAATTATCCCGCCTGTGACGGGATCTCTCTTCAATTGTCTTCCAAGCTGCTGAAGCTGTTATTCTCCCGGTTACTGCCGCCTGTCTTACAGCCGAAGGACAGACTCTCTGTTGGTGTCTTTCCGGGGTACTCGGTCTCCGTCATTGCTTGGCATAGCGAATATACACTACATTTGCGGTTGTTGTCAAACAGTTATCTGCGTCTTCTTCCGCCGGGAGAGCGTCTGCCGCCTTTGGACGGTCTGTTCCTGAACATATCGCCCTTGCCGTGGGATGCTTTTCTCGGAGGTGTGCGTCTGCCGGTGTTCTTATCCTTGCCGCCCTTCCTGCCGGACTTGCCGCCGGATCTTGCCGCCGGATCTGCCGGAAGGCGCCGGAAGGAAATCGTTCTCGAGCGAGAAGTCTATCCTGTTAAGTTCGGTGTCGACATTCTCGACTATCACGTCGACCTTGAGGCCGATGCTGATGACCGTACCAGTGTGCGCTCCGACCGCGCAGTATCTTCTCTCGTCGAAATAGTAGTGGTCGGCAAGGCTTCTGAACGGCACGAAACCTTCGATGGAACTCGGAAGGACCACGAAAAAACCGACGTCTATTATCGACGATACCGTTCCCTCGAAATGCTCCCCTACCTTGTCAGACATGAAATCGCAGACCTTAACATCGACGGATGCGCGCTCCGCATCGACTGCGTTTCTCTCCATGTCGGATGACTGCTCAGCTGCGCGTTCGACAAGCCCGGAGAAGTGTGACTTCTTATTCTCGTTATGGATCACGCTCTTGATGATGCGGTGTATGTACAGGTCGGGATAGCGCCTGATCGGGCTGGTAAAATGGCAGTAATACCTCGATGCCAGACCGAAATGTCCGAGGCACTGCGAGCTGTACCTTGCCTTTGCCATGGATCTCAGGAGCAGTTCGTCAACAACCGGTCTGACCTTATCATCGGCTATCGTATCCGTGAAGTTCACGATATCGAGCGGAGTTATCTTGCCGGAAAGCCTGCCTATCGCACCGAGATTCCTTGCCACGAGCGAGAACCTTGCGATCTTGATCGGATCCGGATCCTCGTGAACACGGTATACAAACGGGTACTCCATCTGCGCATACTGCTTTGCGACGAACTCGTTGGCGCAGATCATGAAAGATTCGATAATGCCGTTGGCAAACGTGATCGGGTAAGGCATGACATCTCTTACGCTGCCGTCATCGTTGAGGATGACCTTGGTCTCGGGGAACTCGAAAGCGAGTGCACCCCTTCTCTCCCGCATCCTCTTCAGACAGTCGGCAAGGATCTTCATGCTTCCGAGCATTCCGACGATCGGACCGTACTCATCCTTATCATTATCTGAAGGCTCGGTCAGGATCCGGTAGACCTCGTTGTAACTCATACGCCTGTCTGACCTGATGACACTCTCGTATATCTTGCCTTCGTAAGTGCTGCCCTCACGGTCGACTAGCATCTCGCAGGTCATGGCGAGCCTGTCTACATTCGGGTTAAGGCTGCAGAGGCCGTTTGAGAGCTTGGGCGGGAGCATCGGGATAACGCGGTCCGCAAGATAGACGGATGTCGCTCTTTTGAACGCTTCATCGTCAAGTGCCGTGCCTTCCCTTACATAGTTCGATACATCAGCTATATGAACGAACAACCTGAAATTTCCGTTCCTTAATTCTTCGATCGATATGGCGTCATCCAGATCCTTGGCATCCTCGCCGTCTATCGTGATCGTAAGCAGGTCCCTAAGATCCGTTCTTCCGTTCCGGATCTCGGCATCGACCATCTCAGGATCCGGGTTTACGGGAAGCGGTTCGACCTCGGCAAGAACTTCATCGGGGAAAGTCTGGGATAATCCGAACTGTCTCATGACCATGGTCATCCTGACATCGTTATTCCCGAAATCCCCGAGCACCTCTTTGACTGTTCCGCGGCACTTGCCCTTCCCCTCTTCGGGGTTGAGGATCTCGCATACCACGACCATATCGAAAGGCGCACCGTTCAGGTGGTTCTTATCGACCTCGACCATGCCCCAATCCGTATCCTTGAAAGAGGGATCGGGTATGACGACACCGCCGTCTTTAGTCTGCCTGAGGATTCCTATTACCTGGTTCTTTACGGCCAGAGGCCCCTTGGGTGCAAGGTCAGCCGGACACATAGGCTTCTCCCTTGTTGTCTGGAGTTTGGCCATTATCTCCCGGTTCCTTCTTCTGGCGGTCTGACTCATATTCTTCGCATATGAGAACCTGTTGTCTTTATTGTCACTCATTATAAAAAAGTCCTTTTCTTTCGATTATATAATAAAAGCCTCCGGATACTACCGGAGGCTCGATAATCATCCTGATGTTATCAGTTACCAGTGTCTTGCAACTGCGAGGTAGAGGATTACAGATACAACTGCAAAAGCAACGCAGCAGATAACTGTCCATCTCTTGAGCTGCTCCTCAAGAGTCCTTCCCTTTGCCTTGCTGTAGTAAGAATCGGATGTCGCACCGGTTACGGCGCCGAGACCCTGATCGTTACCTTCCTGAACAAGGAAGAGGGTAATAATGCCAAGCGCACTGACTATATCGATTACAGATAATATGATCTGCAGAACACTCATTATATCTGCCTCCTTCACATTTTAGCCGTTAGATAATAACACATGCCCTTTACTTATGCAAACGCGCTTTCAAAGCCTTGTGTCCCTCGTTCAGAGCGAACGGGATCAAGGCCAGGGGGAGTATGACTATCCAGGCAAGAGGATTGAGCGCAACGTTGTCGAAGATCGTATTCACATAGGGAATATATATGACGGCCAGGAGCAGTACCAGCGATACTCCGACAGCCTTGTTCATCATCGAGTTGGAGAACAGTCCGAGCTTGAATACCGATATTCTCTCTGATCTTGCGGCAAATGCCCTGAAGAGCTCCGAGCAGATGAGAGTCGCGAAAGCAACAGTCCTTGCGACAGTGATCGGTGCGATCCCGCTCATGTCTCCCGCATAGAAGAATGTGGAACCGTTGTTTGTGCTCAGGAGCGCAGCGAGGAAAGCGGCTGCAACGGAAACGAAGATACCGGCTGACTGTATTGCAATGGTTACCATCATCTTCTTGTTGATGATGTGCTCAGTCTTCTTACGCGGAGGCATCTTCATTATGCCGGGCTCGCCCTTCTCTCTTCCAAGTGCCAGAGCCGGGAACGAGTCTGTTACGAGATTGAGCCAGAGAAGCTGGATTGCCGTAAGCGGAGCAGCAATGCCCGGAATGACCGTATTCGGTATGAGCGACAGAAGGAAGATAACGAGTATCTCGCCGACGTTGCAGGACAGAAGGAACGATACGAACTTCCTGATGTTCGCATAGATGATCCTTCCCTGCTCGACAGCCTTTACTATCGTAGCGAAGTTGTCATCCATCAGTATCATGTCCGCGGAATTCTTGGATACATCAGTACCGGTGATGCCCATTGCAACGCCTATGTCGGCGCTCTTGAGAGCCATTGCGTCGTTTACGCCGTCGCCTGTCATGGACGCGATGTGACCATTCTCCTTGAGAGCGGTTACTATCCTTACCTTGTGCTCGGGAGATACGCGCGCATAGACGCTCGCTGTCTCGACTGCCTTGCGCAGATCCTCATCGCTCATCTTGTCGAGCTCTGAGCCGGAGTATGCATCCATATGGCCTTCGTCACGCATGGCGAGATTATCCGATATGGCAACAGCGGAATCTTTGTAGTCACCGGTGATCATTACCGCACGGATTCCTGCCTCACGGCAGACCGCGATGGCGTCGCCTGCTTCCTTACGGGCAGGATCGATCATTCCGATAAGGCCGAGGAAGATCATGTCATTCTCATCTTCGAGATCGGCAGTCTTCCCTTCTTCATGTACATCGTAAGCGAATGCGAGAACACGGATCGCCTTGCAGGCAAATTCATGATTCTGATCTGAGATCTTCTTCAGATATTCGGGAGTCATCGGATGGACACCGGTATCATCGAGATAGCGGTTGCATCTTGAGAAGACGATATCCGGGCCGCCCTTGGTATAGCTGATCCACTTGCCTTCGGTAATACCCGAGTTATATGTGGTCATCATCTTACGGTCAGAGTCGAACGGGAGTTCCGTCATCCTCGGGAACTTGTGCATCATCTCCTGGCGGAGCATGCCGCATTTCGAGCCGAGTGTCGTAAGAGAACCTTCCGTGGGGTCTCCGATGCAGGAGTAATCGCCCTTGTCATCCTTTATGATATTTGCGTCGTTGCAGAGGACTGCGGCTCTGATAAGCTCTTCAAGCCCTGCATACATCTTGACCGGCATGCCCTTCTCATCAACGAGCCTGCCCTCGGGCGAATAGCCGTTGCCTTCGACATTGACTATGCGGTCTCCGTCATAAAGGACCTTTACGGTCATCTGGTTCTGTGTGAGCGTTCCTGTCTTGTCAGAGCAGATAACATCGACGCATCCGAGTGTCTCGACAGCGAGAAGTCTCTTTACGATGGCGTTGTTCTCGGCCATTTTGGTCATGCCGATAGACAGCACGATGGTTACGACAGCCGCCAGGCCTTCAGGAATGGCAGCAACGGCAAGAGATACCGCCGTCATCATCGCATCGGTCCATTCAAGCTTCTGCACGAAAATATCCACCACGAGGACGATGATGCACACGATGATGCATACGACCGCGAGGATCTTGCCGAGTGAGTTGAGATTATGCTGAAGAGGAGTCTGTTCATCTTCAATGCTCGTAAGTTTCTTGGCGATCTTGCCGAGTTCGGTGTCTCTGCCTGTCGCGACGACAACGCCCCTGGCTCTGCCGTATGTTACTGCGGTGCCCATGAACAGCATGTTCCTGCGGTCACCTATTCCGGCATCTTCACCGCAGATTGCAGCCGCATCTTTCTCGACCGATACGGATTCACCTGTAAGAGATGCCTCCTCTGCCTTGAGAGAGCTGGATTCGATGAGCCTGATATCAGCGGATACCGAATCGCCGGCATCGAGAGCGATGATGTCTCCGACAACGATATTGGCTGAATCCGTCATGACGACACCGCCGTCTCTGATGACCTTTGTCTGCGGAGCGCTCATCTTCTTGAGTGCGGCTAGCGCCTGGTCGGCCTTGCCTTCCTGATAGACACCGAGAACGGCATTGAGGATAACGATCGCGAGGATGACTATTACGTCGATCCAGTCAGCAAATCCGCCGCCGCTCTTCGCTGCCATGAATGCCGAGAGTGCCGCTGCCGCGATGAGGATAAATACCATCGCATCCTTGAACTGTTCAAGGAACTTCTTCCAGAGCGGGACCTTCTTCTCTTCACCGAGAGAGTTGGTGCCATACTTTACGAGACGCAGTGAAGCTTCGTCCTGTGTGAGACCTGAGGCTGCGTTGGTATTAAGCTCTGCTATGACCTCATCCGCAGTCTTGGTATATGCTTTTTCCATTTCTATCTCCTTGGTCCATTTTTCCCTTTTCCATTTTCAGACCAATAAATAATATAGCATTACTATCAGAAAAAACAGAGATAAAAAAAGAGAGCACATCGTGTGCTCTCTTTGGTGCCCAGAACCGGAATCGAACCAGTGACACGGGGATTTTCAGTCCCCTGCTCTACCATAAGATCATTTAATGAACACCAATTGTTCATTTTCCGTATCAATATATCCGTTGTCACTCTCATATATCAGACCGCCATAGTTCTTTTCACTTGGAGTTT
>CADAOK010000033.1 GCA_902789515.1 Oscillospiraceae bacterium | reverse complement strand
CCCGAGGATAAGCACTACGGTACGGTCTTTGAAGGCGAGACTCTGGAGATAGCAGAGCTTGATGGTCAGTGCGTGCTCATAAGGGAACTCGAGAACCTGCCTTTCGAGGGCAGCGAGATGCTGATAGATCCGACGGTAAGCGTGTACGGCGAAGGCACGACTTCAAGTGTTAACTGTCCCGTGTGCGGAGCGATCGTCAATGTTGCAAGGGGCGGCGCGGCATTCTGCAGTCACTGCGGATACAAGGTAAGACTGTCGGCCGACGGGAAGATAGAGAACCCCTAAGTTTCAGGTCCCGGGGTTTGATTTGTAAGAGATATGCTATAATCTCAACATAGATAATTCCTGTTTCCCAATGCAGGAAAAGCAAATACCGGGAGGCTTTTTATGTTCGGACTTAAGCAGGTAAAGGTCACAACGAAGGAAAACTACTCAATGGAGTCCCTCTATGAGAGGATCAAGGGCGAGAAGTGGTCAGCAGGTGAGCCGGAGCTCGTAAAGAACGGTTTCGCATGGGTCATCGCATTCCCCGCAGTTGACAGAAACAACCAGTGCCAGATCACACAGGGCTGGTTCAAGGGTGCTGAAGGCAATAAGTTTACCATCCTTAAGGGCGAAGAAGCAGGCACTTCTAATGTCATCAAGAATGCGGCACTTGATTCCGTAACAAACGGCTGGAGCAGCATCAGCAGGATCGGCGGCAACGCTTGCAAGACAGCTGAAGCACAGGTTGATGCAACAGTTTCGGAGTTCAACGCACTGGGTCTCTGATACAGATAATTGACAAGATTCAAAAAGCGCGTCTGTTAAATCAGGCGCGCTTTTGTGTGTTAGTCTGCATCTTCGATAGTTTTTAGGAAGGCTGCTATGAGTTCGTCATCGTTATCAAAGTCCCCGCCGTCCATACCTGTGGGTCTTACCTTGCTATTATAGATGCTGATATTCATCGGTTCAAAAAAGTATTCGTAGCCGTTGTCGCGGATAAAGGAGAAAGAATCTCCATTCTTGTGGATCTCTGAAGCAATCATTCTACGCTCATGAGAAGTGTCAAACCAAATGAACATATTCTTTCCGGTGTATTTTTCCAGAATAATATCGATTGCGACCGTTACAGTATCGTCTTGTGGAGATTCCACATAGTAAACCCTCGCAGGAAACTGCCCGGAGTGTATGTTTGATCCGTTCTGCATTGTGCCGCGTCCTCCCGTATATTGTCTTTGAACTGATTATATCTTCTGCGGATATTCCGTCAAATTTGAGCTGATATCCTGTAAATATGTTTTGTTTTTTGTTTATTTACAGACGAACGTTGCCATTCGGTACTGATCTGACATTATAATTAATCATCATCAAGGAGGACCCATTCATGATCGAAGCGAAGTCTCTTACCATGGTTTACGGAAATTCGAAGAAAGCCGTTGATGATGTTTCTTTTACGATACAAAAAGGCGAGATCGTCGGATTCGCAGGTCCTAACGGCGCAGGCAAGACCACGGTCATCAAGATGCTTACCGGTATCCTTAAACCCACTTCCGGAACTGCTTCGATCAATGGCTTTGACATAACAAAAGATGCGATGAAGGCGAAGATGTCTTTTGCCTATATCGCGGATAATCCCGATATCCTCATCCAGCTCACGGGCCTGGAATTCCTGAACTTCATTGCGGACATGTATGAGGTCCCGGAAGACAAACGTAAAGACAGGATCACTGCTCTGTCAGAGAGGTTCGGCATGGCGGATGTCCTTAATACCCGCATGAAGGATTATTCCCACGGCATGAGGCAGAAACTCATGGTCATCTCGGCGCTCATCCACGAGCCGCCGGCATGGATCCTGGACGAGCCGATGACGGGCCTCGATCCGTCTGCCGCATATGAACTCAAACAGATGATGAGGGAACATGCGGCCAAGGGCAATGCGGTACTTTTCTCGACGCATGTGCTTGAAGTGGCAGAGCAGCTTTGCGACAGGATCCTGATAATCGACAAGGGCAGGATAGTCGAGCAGGGGACACTCGATGATCTGAAGAATGCTAATCCCGGACTGTCCCTCGAAGAAATATTTGTAAGGCTTACAGGCAGACCGGAAGAAACACATGAGTAAGACCCGCGCACTCTACAAGGCATTCGGGTCAAACCTCGAGATGCCCAAACCCGACAGCAGCTCCAGGCAGAAGATCTATTCCAGATTCGGCATGGTGGCTTTCTGGTGCATCATGGTTCCGATATCTGTCGTGGCGGGTTATGTGACATATGCGATGACGGATTTTCTGTACAGGTTCGGAGGAAGCACATATGCGCTGCTCTCGGAACTCGACCTGCTGTCCGCTTTCGCGATGATCTTCGGTCTGCCTCTCATGTTCAGCGTGCTGTTCTTCTCTTCTGACCTTAAGTTCCTGCAGGCGCTTCCGGTCAAGGCTGAATCCCTGTTCAGCGCGCGCTTCTGGCACACATACAAGGCCGAGAATGTCATGACATCCAACACGCTGCTGGCGATCTTCATCGGATTCTTTATTGCTGCGGTCAAGCACGACGGCATGGCCGCACTGCATCCGTCGTCGGTCGCAGGCGCCCTGATCGCGTACTTCGCCTGCACGCTCGTACCGCTGATATACTGTTCGCTTCTCGGCATGCTCGTAATGCTCCTTATGCGATGGCTCAAGAACGAGAAGATATACTACCATCTGTCGGCGCTGCTGTTTGTAGCATTCACGGCAGTATTCCTGCTCGCCTTAAGAGACTACGGCAGCATCGGCACCTCGAGCTATCTCGACAGCCTGATCGGGCAGGACAACAGGTTTACGGTCCTGTGCAATGTGCTGTTCCCCTGTAACGCACTTTGTGTGGACGCTATCGCAAAGCATGACTTCCTGCCGATCCTTCTGGCGGCGTTGTTTGTGGCAGCCGTCTACTTCATTACCGCCTTCTGCTCGAAAATGCTCTACCGCAAGGGCCTCTTCATTGCGGCAACACTCGGAAGCGGAAGACGCAGTGCAGTCCGCGGAGAGATATCAGTCAAGTCAAACACAAAACTGCACTCTCTGATCCTTAAAGAGTTCCGGGTCCTGATGCGTACGATGACCTACAGGATGAACTGCATATATGTGAACTTCCTGTGGATCGCCGCCGCACCGGTGCTTGGTTTCATGGCGGCGGGCAATGGTGTTATGCATGATTTCGCATTGAAGCTTCGGACGGGAGACCCTTTCAGCTGCACGGTGTTGTTCGTTTCGGTTACCGCTGCATCGTTCATAGCATCAGGCCTTAACTCCATAGCATCCACCTCGTTTACCCGGGAGGGAGTGCATCTGGACCTGATAAGGTATATCCCGGCTGACATAAAGACGCAGATCGTGGCGAAGGCTTTTGTATCTGTCACTATATCTTTTGTTCCGCTGATGATCGCGGAGCTGATCCTTACAGTATCCTTCGGCATCCCGCTCATGATGCTGCTCTATATCCCAGCATCGTTTCTTTGCTGCGTGACTGCCTGCTTTACGGGGATGCTCATGGATTCGATAGCTCCGTATACCATCTGGTCTGATGAGTTAAGTGCACTCCGGGGCAACCTTAACTGTTTCTTCAATCTTGCGGCAATGCTCCTGATCGCTCTGGTGCTGGGAGCCTGTTCTTACGTCTCGTACCTTATTGGCGAGGGTTTTATTGCCGTGGCAAGCCTTGATCTTGTGATCCTTGTGTGCGCTGCGGTCTGGGGAATTACCGGGGCCATGGATAAGATCAGGGAGAACCTCACATCCTGATGCCGGTGTCAGTTTCTATTCAGTTTTTTCTTCAGGATGAGTTTACATTCACGGCAGAACACTTCATATAGAAGGGCAGTCGTTCGAAAGGAGATTCATTCTTATGGTTACTGTGGTGGAGAAATGTGTTGTCAGTTATGTGGTGTCAGTTAAACTGGCGGATGTCCCGGGCGGCCCTCTGAGGCTCTATATCACAGAAGAATACAAAGGTGGTGATCCCGCGCAGGGCGGCCTTTCCTTCTGGATCTCGAGAGCAAGAAGGTTCGGGACGAATGAGGAGGCATCGAAGTTCATCGCTGAACACGGTATCGAAGGGGCAATGGTAGAACAGTCCTGCAGGACTGTTGAACACAAGGTAATAGAAGAATAACCCTGCATCCGGCCGCTGCGGCAGTTATATAACACCCGGGTCTTTGATTATTTATGCTTTTTTTACATTAACGATGTACACTTAAATGTATAATCAAAGCATATAGATCCGAGGTGTTATATATGTCTTTTTGCCCGAATTGCGGTACGCAGAACAAAGACGGGAACAGGTTCTGCAAGATGTGCGGAACATCACTAAGGGTTCCCGATCCGGTTAAGCCTGCTGAAGAGAGCGCTGTTGTAGAGGTGCCTGAGACCGAACCTGAGGCTGTACCGGTTCCGGTGCAGGAGAAAGCGCCGGCAACCGTAAAGAGTTCCGCTGTAAGTAACTATAATCCTTTGACTGAACTGGTGCCTTATGACGGCAAGGAAATGCTCTTTACTTTGGAAGGACAGGCATTCTCTGTTTCAGAAGAGATGGATGCCTACCTTCATTACAGAAAGGTGTTCCAGCATGCTGCGAAGTACATGGTGCAGCATGTTATGAGGGATTATGACGAGCAGGTCAGGGATCTGGATTCTTATCTTACTAAGTTCCCGATCATGTATGTGCATTACAGAAGGTATCTGGTAGATGCGGCAGTCAAGATACTGGTCAATTACGAGATCTATGATATTGACAGGGAAGAGTTTGAGACTGAGCTCGGCAAGGATTTCAGCAAGTGTAATGAAGTTTATGAGACGATAATCGAAGCGTTCAACAATACCATTGCGGAGAACCAGGCCCGTGCTGCCAGGAATGTCAGCCTGCTGCCTTCGATGATCTTCAGCGGAGGCGTACTCGGATTTGCACAAGCTCTGGCGTACAATGCCGCCACGACGAGCCTGGCCGAATCGTGCATCAGGAATGCGAATGTCTCGGCATCACAGAGGAATGAGATCTTCAGGCGTATAACACGCGAAGATGTCTATTCAAACCTGATGTACGATTATTGGGCTGTACACTATTCACTGACTTACAGAATGCATGAGAGAGGCATCAAAGTCTGGTACCCGAGCATTGAGACCAATACAAAGGCAAAATCCCTTATGAGCAATATAACGAATGACCTTGTCCCTGATGACAAGAAGGCGTCTGCTCTGATCCAGACTTTTGTAAACAGACCGATGCAAAAAGGACTGATTCAATATATAATGGATTATTATCAGCGGAGTCCTGAAGCAATGGCTATCGTTGATTATGTCGGATTGGAAAATTCCGACAGGTAGATTAAGAAAGGCTCAATTATAGGAAAAGGAGAAAGTTTATGGATAACTACAATGTTCAGCAGCCTCAGTACGGTCAGCCTCAGTATGGTCAGCAGGGTGGTTACAGAAGGCCCCAGCAGCAGGGCAATGACTACTATACAATCTGTCTGCTCGCGTTGATCTTCGGTTGTGTGGCTTTTATATTTGACCCGTTCTACCTTACGAGTCTCGCAGCTATAGTTCTCGGTATTATCGGTCACATCAACAGCAAGACACACAAGGGCATGGCTATTGCAGGCTGGATCTGCGGTCTTTGCTCGATCGGCGTACAGGTCATTATCGACATCCTGACGCTTGGCATGGGTATCTTTTGCTAAGCTCTGCAAACAGAAGATTTCTGACAGCATTCACGGCAACATCGGCTCTGCTGATCGTTGCCGTGATCTGTTTTGTTTTCCTTAAGGCCGATCCGGGTTATCTCGATAAGATCGA
This sequence comes from Oscillospiraceae bacterium, assembly GCA_902789515.1. GTDB lineage: Bacteria > Bacillota > Clostridia > Saccharofermentanales > Saccharofermentanaceae > Saccharofermentans. The sequence continues at coordinate 10,207 of CADAOK010000033.1, read as the reverse complement.
GCCTTGTTATTTCTCGCGTGCATTTCATCTTTACTGTCCGGGATGCGGCGGCACCAGGGCGGTAAAGGCGTTACTTGACGGAGACATCGTAAGATCTTTCCTGTCACACCCGGTTCCCGTCTGTGCCATCATCATGCTTGTCCGTATGTGGGCAGCCCTTCTGCACAACACATTCTTTGATAAAGACGGAAAGCATATCTGGAGTGTGCTCAGCAAATGGGAGATCATCGGCATTCCCGTTGTCATTGTCGGTTTCTTTATCGTAAGGAATCTTCTCCTTGTATTCTGCAACATTGATTACCTTGGAGACATGAGCTCTTATTGGCATTAACGGTGCGTTTGCAAAGAACTCACTTATGTGCTATCCTTGCGGCGTCGGCTCAGTCCGGCAATTCTTATCACGAGGTGGACCAATGAGGAGATAATTTGATTTGAGTGATCATTATGCAGGGCGGACCTTACGCGGGTCGTTGTCTTGTGCACTTGGATTGGATTATCGTTGTCTGCTTCATATCTGTTTATCTCATATGTAAGTTATACTAATGCTGTTTTTGTGCACAAGCACCCGTATGTCCGCGAGAACGGAGGTATTGTATGGCACAGATCAGTGTAAACAATTTGAGCTTCTGCTATGAGGGAAGCTATGACTATATTTTTGACAACGTGTCCTTTACGGTGGATACGGACTGGAAGCTCGGCTTTATCGGGCGCAACGGCAAGGGCAAGACGACATTCCTGAGACTGCTTCAGGGGAAGTACGAATACAGCGGCAGCATCAGTTCCAACGAGCCTTTCGACTATTTTCCATATGAGTACGGTGAAGAGGATCTGATACTTTCAGCATCCGCTCTTTTGGACAAGTGGAAGCCGGGATGCGAGGAGTGGCGTGTTCTCCGCGAAATGGACGAACTCGAGCTCGACGCGGAAGACCTGTACCGGCCTTTCGGGGAACTCAGTCTCGGACAACGCACGAAAATAATGCTCGCGGTGCTCTTCTCCGGCGAGGGGGATTTCCTTCTCATCGACGAGCCCACGAACAACCTGGACGCACAGGCAAGGCAGACTATCCGCGGTTATCTCGCTTCGAAAAAAGGTTTCATCCTGGTGTCGCACGACGCCGCGCTTCTTGACGCTGTCATCGACCACGTACTGGTATTGAACCGCAGCAGTATCGAAGTGCAGTCAGGAAACTTCTCGAGCTGGTGGGAAAACAAGGAGAAGGCCGACAGCCACGCGCGCCGTGAGAACGAGAAACACCTTAAAGAGATCAGTCACATGAAGCAGGCTGCGGACAAGGTATCGCGCTGGGCGGATAAGAGCGAGAACTCGAAGATAGGTCATGACCCGATCAAGGAACGAGACCACAACGTTGTCGCTGCCCGATCTTACGTTGGAGGCAAGACCAAGAAGGCAGAGGCCAGGGCCAAGGCTTTCGAGCAAAGGATGGACCGTTCGGTCAAGCAGAAGGAAGGCCTCATGAATGATGTCGAGCGTGAGTTCGATCTGAAACTGACGGTGTTGGATCATTTCAAGAAGAAGTTGGTAAGATGCGCGGATCTGAGCATCGCATATGCAGGCAGTGACCGCAAGGTCATAGACGGACTGAACTTCGAGATAGAGCAGGGCGAGCGCGTTTTCCTGGCAGGCGGCAACGGATGCGGCAAGTCGACGCTGATCAAGGCGATACTAGGCGGATCGTATTCCGAAGACATGGTGATATCCGGAACACTCGAGAGAGCGAGCGGACTCATCATCTCATACGTAAACCAGGACACGACGCGCCTTAAGGGAAGCCTTAGAGATTATGCCGCAGAGAACGGGTTGGATTACACGCTTTTCCTTTCTCTTCTGAACAAACTGGACTTCGACAAGGTGCAGTATGAGAAGGACATCAGCGATCTGTCGGAGGGCCAGAAGAAAAAGGTCCTGATAGCAGGCAGCCTTATCACTCCTGCGCATCTTTATATCTGGGACGAACCATTGAACTACATCGATGTTTTCTCGCGCCGGCAGATAGAAAGGCTCATTACCGAGTATCAGCCGACGATGATCATGGTCGAGCACGACAGCCGGTTCAGGGAGAAGACTGCGACCAGAGTGGTGGAACTTTGAAATGACTGCGGTACAATCTAAGTTATGAATAAAGAAAAACTGGAATTTATCGGTGCTGAGATTCTCGTGATGCTCGTCTGCTGTGTGGCGGCAGGCATAGCTTTCGCAGTGCAGCTGATAGCGCGTGAGTTGGTGGCGGAAAGTGATGTTTCCCTGTTCTACGGCTGCGCCTATAGCTACAACCCTGTTGCATATACAGCAGGATGGCTGCTCTACGGCGGCTGTCTCGCAGCGGCATTCAAGTTCTTTGCCGGCCGTTTTAAGATCCCGAAGGATTCCGGTACAGGCTTTAAGATCCTGGGAGTATTCTTTGCGGTGATCTTAACGGCAGGCACATTCTTGGGACTGATCTTTGAAGCGTTCATGTTCCTGGGATTGACGGACGATATGCGTCCTGAGTTCCTGTTTTACATATCGGGCTTCGGCATGCCTGCTGTGGCGCTTGGACTAATGGTCTATAATGTCCTCAGGAGAGAACGTGCATGAGAGACTATAAGTTCTACGGCCATGAGACTGCCGGCATCCCGAAGCCGATCGATAACAGACTTGCGTGGCTTACATCGCCGCTCGATCTTTACGATGCGCTCTCTGACGGCTTGTGGCGCAAAGAGACGTGCGCCCCGAGAATGCAGGATGAGTGGACATCTGAGAACATGACTTTAGGTCAGTGCTCCATAACGGCATTCATCGTGCAGGACCTTTTTGGCGGCGAAGTTTACGGGATATTAAGACCCGGCGGAAATTACCATTGCTACAACGTGATAGGCGATGCGAAGTTCGACCTTACATCGGAACAGTTCGGGGATGAGGCGGCCTCGCTCGTGTATGACGACGTTAACCTGCAGATGCGGGAGAAACATTTCGAGAAGGAAGAGAAGAAAGCCAGATACGAACATTTAAAGCAGCTGGTCTATGACTATCGAAAATGACAAGCCTAAAGTAAAAGACATGCCAAAGCCGGCCAAGGCTGTCGGGCGCCAGACGATCAAATCCAGCATCGGCAGGGGCGTCTCGAGGACCGGCGGCAGGCTCTTCCAGAATCTGAGCCGCAGAAGCGCACAGGTGATCGCAAATGCGCTCAGACAGGAGTCAAGGGTGGCGGTGCTCAGCATCATCAGGGGTGCTGCGCGCATCCTCATGGCGAATGTGATCACTGCACTCATTACCCTTGCGGCCTTTACCCTCTACGACTCGATATTCTTCTTCAGGAAAGAGCGCTCCGCCAAGCAGCTGCTCGTCGATTTTATCAGCAATGTCTGGGTAATATCGTGGGGTACGACCGCATTTATGCTTTGGGAGATTACGACGCAGCATATTTTCGAGACTGTCGGCGAAGAATTCAGCGTGATCAACTTTATAGCAGGATTCCTCATATCCATTCTTGTGTGCCTGCTCGCAGGATCGATCTTCGACAGGGTTGCGTCGAGATTCTATAAGAGTGATACAATGCAGATGTTGGAGATAATAGGCGAAGAGTTTGAACATGAGACACTCGAGAAAGAGATGGATCAGGATCAGTCCGGAGAACTGCTTGCGAAACTGCAAAAGATCATCAAGCCTAAGACCATCAGGCAGATGTACAAGTCGGATGACAGGAACAGGTTTGCTTTAGAGCTTATAAAAAGGGCAGAGGAGATAAAGATTGAGCACTGAGAACAGACAAGCCAATAACGGAAAGACAAAAGGTATACTGACCGCACTTGTTATCATAGTGATAGTGGCGGGAAGCATTTTCGTGGGGATCAACATCATGATGTATGTTCAGATGAACAACGCCATGAAGTGGAGCCCCGACAAGGAGGTCACGCAGGAGGACAAGATCAGATATTCCGAGCTTGCGATGCTCCCTGAGATAGCTGATTATGTTGACCGTGCAGCGATCCGCGGCATGAGAGACCCTGAGTACTGCATCGAGACCATAACATTTGATACCCTGGAAGAACTGTATTCCATACTGCCGTTCGACAGCGATGAGGAACGGGAACAGGCGATAGCATCGGTCGGAGATGCGCTCAGCGAGCTTCCCGAGATCCCTGAAGCCGGTGAGGACTTCACGGCCTACAGTGCCGGGGATCTTCCCTTTACTGATGAAGATGAGGACGGCAAGGTCATCTCTTACTATTATGGTCACGATAACTATGTGATCCAGACGGAAGAGGGATACAGATTTGTTTTCTTTGTTCAGACGATCTGAGGCAGGTCTTTTATGCATAAGGTGCTATAATAGGCACCATGAGTAAGAAAAGAGATACTTTTACCGGTACATTGGGATTCATCCTGGCCGCGGCAGGAAGCGCTGTCGGACTCGGCAATATATGGAGATTCCCGTACCTGGCGGCAAAAGACGGCGGCGGGTTATTCCTGCTCATATATCTGATACTGGCCCTGACTTTCGGCTTCACGCTCCTTGTATCCGAGATCGTCATCGGCCGCAAGACCAAGCAGAGCGCACTTACCGCATACGGGGTCATCAACGGCAGGTTCAAATGGCTCGGCGGTATCGCGACTTTTATTCCTTTCCTTATACTGCCGTATTACTGTGTTATCGGCGGTTGGGTATTGAAGTATTTTATAGTCTTTATTACCGGACACGGTGCTGATGCCGCAACGGACGGATTCTTCGGCGGCTTTATCACGGGCGAGATCGAACCGGTCATCATGACGGCTGTATTCCTCGCGGCAACGATGACCGTTGTCATCAAAGGCGTTAACGGCGGCATTGAGAAGATGTCCAAAGTACTCATGCCGGCGCTGCTGGTGCTTGTTATCGGGATTTCCGTTTTTGCACTGACCATACATAACGGGGACCGGACGGGACTTCAGGGCCTTAAGATCCTTGTTATTCCATCCGTTGAAGGCAAGTCTGTCAACGACGTTATCACTGTCGTGATGGATGCCATGGGACAGCTGTTCTACAGTGTTTCAGTTGCCATGGGCATCATGGTTACATACGGATCTTATCTCAAGGATGAAGATGATCTGGTAAAGGGCGTAAACAGGATAGAGATCTTCGATACCCTGGTCGCATTCCTTGCGGGTGTAATGGTTATCCCGACGGTGTTTGTCTTCATGGGCGAGGAAGGAATGGCAGCTTCCGGTCCGGGTCTCATGTTTGAGGCTCTCCCGAAAGTCTTCTCATCCATGGGGAAAGCAGGACCGGTAGTAGGTACATTGTTCTTCGCGATGGTGCTGTTTGCAGCACTCACGAGTTCCGTATCGATCCTTGAGGCAGTGGCTTCGGGAATCATCGATAAGTTCGGTATATCCCGTACAAAGGCAGTCCTGTTCGAATCTGCTGCTGCTCTGGTACTGGGTGTCATTGTGTGTTTCGGATACAACTTCCTGTATTTCGAGATGCCGCTCCCGAACGGAAGTACGGCGCAGATCCTGGATATTATGGATTACACGAGCAACAACATCCTCATGCCGGTCCTTGCGATAGGCACATGCGTCCTTATAGGATGGATCGCTAAGCCTGATACCATAATCGCTGAAGCGACCAAGAACGGCGAGAAGTTCGGCAGGAAGACTCTTTATATAGTAATGGTCAAGTATGTCGCACCTCTGCTCCTCCTTTTACTCCTGCTCAAGTCTCTGGGCATTATGGATCTGATCTTAAAGCAAACTCAGATTTAAGGATTAGTTAATGTTTTCCCTGTTTTGATGTGGCATCATTAAAGCGGGAAAAGACTATTCGGGAGACGGGTATGGGAGATAAAGAGAAGACTTCATCCAAAGTCGACAAGATAAACGAGAAGATACAGAACACGTGGCTCGGCAACAAGCGCAAGGTAATACACCATATGCGCAGACCACGCATCATATCATCTATATTGGCTTTTCTTATATTGCTCGTGGTTACGGGTCTTTTGTTCATCGGATTCAGGGCGCTGTTCATTACGGTGGCGATCGCAGGCGAGACAGCCCAACTGACCGAGCAAACGAATGTATACGCGCAGTCTCTGGAAGATGCTTCCGAAGATGTGAAGGGCACTCCCGATTTTGAGACCATCGTCGGTCAGACCGGGGGAAAGCCTGAAGAGCCTTTCATGATCATTTCCGAGGATGACGGCGTCGTTTATGCGGCGGGAGAGGAATTCGATTATATGAGATTCACTCAGCCGCTTCCGTTCGTGAAGACGGAAAACGGGAAGATCGTATTTGACGATACGGTCGTTATGACGGAAGCCTCCGGTATTATGTCGGTATCATCGAGCTCGGAAAGACTGGTCGAAGATATGATCAGCAAATACTCGGCCGGAGATGACGAAGAACTGAACGACTGGATGGAACAGGCCAGATCAGAAGTAAACATAACGGTAATGAAACCGATTACTGAAGATAAGTACAATCTGGTAGTTCTTTACAATATCCCGATCACCAACCGCGACGCACTGTTCCTGCTCATCATGCAGGCGTTCGGTGCCGCCGTTATCCTGCTGCCTGTCATCTTCTACCTGATCGTTACCGTCAGGGAGATAGTCTCATGGAAGAGGACAAACAGGCTCTACTACTTTGATCCTGTGTCCATGGGCAAGAACTGGATGTATTTTGTCGACCGTACGGCAGGCATCCTGAACGGGCGCAAAGCGTTAAAGTCAAAGTATGCGATGGTGTGCATGCATTTCGATAAGTACCGCAACTACTGTATCTGCTACGGAACTCCCGACGGAGAGTGGCTGCTCGGCAAGCTGTATATAATGATGTGCGGCTGGACTGTGCGAAATGAGTTCTTCGCGAGAAATAACGGCGGGGAATTCGGAATGCTGCTCAAGTACACCGACCGGGAAGCACTCGAACAGAGACTCGAGAAGATCAAGGAAGCGATCAAAGCCTATGTGCCTGACAGGAACATTGATTTCAGCATAGGTATCTGTGAGATCAACGAGAAGGGCGTAAGTGCTGACGAGTGGTATTACAGGGCAGGGATGGCACAGGCTGCCGTAGACGGAACCGAGCAGAACCGCACGAGATGGTTCGACACAAAGATGCTCGAAGACCGTCTTTGGGAGCGCCATGTCGAAGAACTTCAGCAGAAGGCTCTGGATAACAATGAATTCGTTGTATATGTCCAGCCCAAGTACAGTCCCGTTACTGACGAGATGACCGGCGGTGAGGCTCTTATCCGCTGGAACAGCCCTTTGGACGGCCTTGTTCCTCCCGGAAAGTTTATTCCGATCTTCGAGAGGAATAACTTCATCATCAACATAGACAACTTCATGCTCGAGCAGCTCGCGAAGTACCAGGCCAAGTGGATATCGGAAGGCAAGAAGCCGGTTACGATATCGGTAAACCTGTCGCGCGTGCATTTCGCCGATCCGAAGCTCGCGGACGAGATACTTGAGATCGTGGACCGCTACGGCATTGACCACAGCCTGATCGAGCTGGAGATAACGGAGAGTGCTTTCTTTGAGGATAAGGAGATGCTCCTGGGCACGATAATGAAACTCAAGGATGCCGGGTTCGAACTGTCCATGGACGACTTCGGTACAGGTTACTCTTCAATGAATTCCCTTAAGGAACTCCCGCTCGATGTCTTAAAGCTCGACGCTTCCTTCTTCCGCGGAGCCGACAACGGCAGGGGAGAGGTCGTTGTATCTGATGCCATCAGCCTCGCGAAACACCTCGACATGCAGGTGGTTGCGGAAGGTGTCGAAGACAAGGAGACCGTAGACTTCCTGGCAAGGATCAACTGCGACATGATCCAGGGCTACTACTATGCAAAGCCTATGCCTGCCGAGGAGTTTGCCGGGAGACTGGTTCATGCTGAAAGGCCGGAAGTGCCGCAGACAGAGGAGCCTGACGGACCGTCACAGCCTGAGGAAACAGGAGACCAACAGTAATTTCATAATCTGTTCATGAATACCTCTTGACACATAATACCTCGTGTCATATAGTATATCCCGACAGGAGGTATTAGGCATGGATGCACAGTTCAAAAGAGGCTTATTGGACATCCTTGTGCTTGCTGCCATCAAGAACGAAGATTCGTATGGCTACAAGATCATCAAGGACATCAAACCATATCTGACGATATCCGAATCGACACTGTACCCGATCTTGAGAAGGCTTGAAGAGGGCGGATCCCTTACGGTCAACTCCCAGGAGCACAACGGAAGGCTTCGCAAGTACTACCACATAACGGATGTGGGAAGGAAGAGGATCGAAGATTTCGCGAACGAGTGGAAGGAGATACTTGAGATCTATGAGTACGTTGTAAGAGAGGGGGATGCCGCATGAAGAGAAATGAATTTATGGAAGCCGTCAGGAAGAAGCTCAAGGGTCTGAGCGAAGAAGACATCAACAAGGCTCTGGAGTTCTATGACGAGATAATCAATGACAAGGTAGAAGACGGTGTACCGGAAGATGAGGCAGTAGATGCCCTGGGAACACCCGACGAGATAGCAGAGCAGATCCTTATGGGAATGTCCCTGCCGAAGCTCGTCAAGGCGAAAGCAAAGCCTGCAGGCGGCTTCAAGGCATGGGAGATCGTACTTCTCATCCTTGGCTTCCCGCTTTGGTTCCCGCTCCTGGTTGCAGCAGCAAGCGTAGTATTTGCATTCTTCATAGTGATACTGTCGCTCGTCATCGCATTCTTTGCGGTAGTTATCTCGTTCGGCATTGGCGGACTGGTGCTCATAGCAGCATCATTCATGGTCCTCATCACAGGCGGCGGTGCTTCCGCAATATACCAGATTGGCGTGGCATTAATGTTCATTGGTCTTGCAGTTCTGTTGTTCATACCTGCAAAGGCGCTGGCGCTCTGGATGGTTAATATGTGCAAGAAGTTCGGAAGATGGGTAAAGCTTAAGGTTATTAACATGAGGAAGAAGGGAGAATAATATGTTAAGGCTCACGAAAATATTACTTATCACAGGCGGTGCGATCTTCGCACTCGGAGTTGTGGTTACTGTCGGAGGCATATTTGCTATCCGCAGCTCCGCAAAGAAGAACACTGAAGTTACTTATGAGAAGCAGGAGGTCGTGATCACTGATGATGTTTCCGCGATCAAGGTCGGTGAGGTCTCTCAGGACGTTGAGATCAAGCCATCTGAGGAGATGGTCACGATCAGTCAGAATTGGTTCAATGACAGCAAATCCTTCGATCACCCGGTAGTTATCTATCTGCCTGAGGGCACTTATGATTCCGCTCAGATCGACAGCGTAAGCGGCGATATCACGCTTCCTGAAGGTTATGTCTTTAATGACATCAAGCTGGACACAACGAGCGGTGAGATCACATCCTTATGCGGATCGGCAGGCGAGATCAATGTAAATACGATCTCAGGCGAAGTTAAGATCGCTAACTGCACACCTTCGAATATCTCGGTCAACACGACCAGCGGTTATATTTTCTTTGATGATATGACTGTAGGAGGAAACACAGATCTCGATACCATCTCCGGTGAAGTTACGCTCACAAATCTTGAGACCAAAGACATCTCTGTCAGTACGACAAGCGGTGACATCATCCTCAAGAACCTGACGACCGGAACTGCCGACTTCGATACTACGAGCGGCGAAGTATCAGGTACTGTAACAGGCGATCACGAATACGATGCAGATACTGTCTCCGGTGATATCGAGATTCCTTCGAACGTCAAGCTGTCTCCGGTGATATCGAGATTCCTTCGAACGTCAAGGGCGAGCCCGAGTTCAGCATCTCGACGGTAAGCGGTGACATCACGATCGACGCGGCGTAATTTCAGGCTTTTGATGTGGTAGAATTCACTTAAATATGACTGTACTTTTTTACGACATCAGTTTTGCAATATCGGTAGTGCTCATGCTGTCATATGTCTTCATATGGCAGAAGCACTTCGATGCGCATCTGTCGCTTATATTCCTGACGATCCCGTTAGCGAACTTAGGCTACTGTTTTATGGCCCGCGCGACGAATATCCAGGAAGCATTGCTCGGCAATAAGATATGCTATTTCGGAGGGTGCTTCCTCCCGCTGTTCGTAACGCTTGCGATCTTCGGCATCTGTAAGATAAATCTCAACAAGCACCTCAGGGTCATCATCCTGCTGTCGGGTGTTGTATCGTATCTGTCGGTACTGTCCATTGGATATAACAGATGGTTCTATACCTCC
>CADAOK010000032.1 GCA_902789515.1 Oscillospiraceae bacterium | reverse complement strand
TTCACACTTCTACAATACAAAGAACACAAACGAAATGTACTATGAAAATGTATCAGATGCGACACGGAGGAATAAAGCTATGGAAGAAACAAATAAAAATAACCCTGAAGTTAAACCCGAAGATCTTGATAAGGTGGTAGGAGGCTCGATCGAAAGGCCTGAAAAACAAATAAGAGCGGCCGGTATCGACTTAATAAAGGAAGATGGCACCCCAGGTGAGTTCGGATATCTTTGGAACACAGGAGACTACTATTTTCAAGGCAAAAAACTCAATGACGAAGAGATAGATGTGCTGATCGATTATGGTCTGCTGCATAACCATCCCGCTCCATCGTTGGAAGTAGCAATAGAAGTTATGAATGAATGGAGAAATCGATAACATTAACGAAAGCATAAAACCAAGGGGTTCAGAGTTTTCTGAACCTCTTATTCTTATGGCATAGATCTCCCGAATAATCTGCCCCCTTCGTCCCGTCTCAGGCACGAAGCACGTTCAGTCTAATTCTTAAATGGACGAGAGATGAGGGGCTCACAACATATTGGACTGTCACCAAATTGTCGGCAAATCATTGGAGCCATTTGTGGGACTCGAACCCACGACCTGCTGATTACAAATCAGCTGCTCTACCAACTGAGCTAAGATGGCATTGGTCAAGCACGTGAGATTATAACTAATCCCAAACTCAATGTCAACTTAAATCCTGCACTTGGGGTATAATTATCTTATCAGTTCAATCGGGAGGGCACCCTATGGCGATAATTACCATATCAAGGCAGAATGGCAGCCTCGGTGAGGATATAGCCGCAAGCCTTGCAGCGCGCCTGGGGACCGGAGTGATCTCAAGGAACTTTGCCCTGGATAATTTCTACGGGGACATCAACCCCGGCACACTCGACCGCCTCAACGAGAGCGCAAAATTCTTTCTCACGCCCCTGCCCGGCAGCAACAGGACATACGCCGATATCCTTGTCGAGCGCATACGCACCCTTGCTTCCATGAACGACAACAACGACCTGGTCCTGTTAGGTCTCGGCGGAAGCGTGATCCTTAGCGGGCATCCCAGCGCGATCCACGTCCGCATCACGGCTAGCGAGGAGACACGCATCAAGACGATAATGCGCAAATACCGCATAACAGATGCGGAGGCCAGAGATGTCCTGACCATCGGTGACCGCAAGCACAAGAGGTTCGTGATGACGCTTTTCGGGAAGGATGTAACGTCGCCCGAACTGTACGACCTTATCCTCAATACCGACAGACTGTCCGTAGACGAATGTGTTGATGCGATAATCGAGTTGTCGCGCAAGCACGACCTGAAGGCAAAGCTCGCGGCGGAGAACCTGTCTTCCGGAACGATGGATCACCAGACGAAGACCGCCGTCTTCAAGAACGATACCGAAGAGGAATTCGCCCGCATACTCGACATGTACAACATCGAGTGGCTGTACGAGCCGAAGACTTTCCCGGTCGAATGGGATGCCGAGGGCAATGTGACCATGGCGATCTCGCCTGACTTCTATCTGCCTAAGTTCAATCTGTATCTTGAGCTTACAACCATGGACCAGAAATACGTAACCAAGAAGAACAAGAAGATGAGACTTGTCAGGGAGCTCTACCCCGGCACGAACATCAGAATAGTTTATAAGAAGGATTTCCAGGAGCTCGTCGACAGGCTGAAGCTTTTCGGCGGCGCAGAGAGCGAGGGAAACTGATATGAGCAATATTGGCGATGTGCTCGGTGTCGAGCGCGTGGTATACGACGAAGAGACGATCAGAAAGCGCGTGGCCGAAATCGGTGCGCAGATAACCAAGGACTTCGAAGGCGAAGAGCTCGTCGTGATCGGTGTCATCCGCGGCGCGCTGTACTTCCTGTCTGACCTGACCCGCGCGAACATCCCCAACACGACTTCCAAAACAGGCATCGTGCGCATCATCAAGGACATCGATATCGATATCACGGACAAGCATGTCCTCGTGGTAGAAGACGTAATCCGCACAGGCCTTACCACAGCCTATATCATCCAGAATCTCGAGATGAAGAAACCCAGGGACATCACTCTCTGTTCGATGCTCCTTAATCCCGACCGCCTGCTCATGACCATCCCGGTCAAGTACTACGGGTTCGAGATCAACGACCAGTGGCTAGCGGGCTACGGCATGGACAGGGACGAGATCGGCAGGAACCTGCCATATATCGCGCAGATCAAAAAACAGTAATAACACAAAAAAGATCCCGATGCCACTGGACACCGGGATCTCATGTTAGCTCCAACGAACCAAATCCAATACGTCGCTACCAACCTCGCCGGACCCTTTCGATCCAACCCGAGCAATTATGTGGCGTTGCCTCAATTAACTGACTGCTGCAACTATCAACCACACCGTGCAACTCGTATCTCCCTTCGCCGGACGTTACCGCTACGGGAGAACCCGCTCTGCCATTCTCATCACGAGTTAGGCTTCGCGTCCCGGTAGCATTTGTATCGGCTACTCGGTTTGCACGAACCGGTGTAACATCTGTTGCGGCCTCGGCTGTTCCCTGTCGACGATGACATCTCATCCGCTCGCGGTCCCGAAACCGAATCAACTAATTGTTACAACCTGCGACTTGTATACCATCGTACCTTCAATCGCCAGCTCGTCTTCCCTCAGTTCCTGATCTCAGGCTTCGTATCCTTCCTTCGGTATGACCCTCCGGCTATCGTCTCTTCGGCTTCGCCATAAATCCTTATGCAAGACTCTGGTTCTTCCCTGCACCCACTCGATCAATTCTTCGGGCGGTCTACCTCGGAACTGGTAACTATTGTTTCCATATTCCTTGGAGCTAGCCTAATAGTACTATCCGCAATTCTGTAATACAACTGACATGAATCACCAAATGAAAATCATTTGTTTGTGCAATTTGTCAATAAGGCACCCGAAAACAGGGCCAATTTAACACTCCGGTTGTAATTTCTTCACAAAATCAGAAAAACTGGAAGATCGATGTGACGCCGAATATGGCAAGGAGAGAACCTACGGTCATGATGATCCCGGCAAGCAGAACGCCCAGCAGAACGGCAACCGTACTCTTCTTAAAACCGAAGTCCAGGAAGGATGCCGCAAGAGTTCCGGTCCAAGCGCCGGTGCCGGGAAGCGGAATACCGACGAAGAGCAGCAGCGCCACAAAAACGCCCCTGCCGGCTTTTGACGTAAGTTTCTTTCCGCCCTTCTCGCCCTTCTCGTAGCAGAAGGTAAAGAACTTGCCGATGAACTTCTTGTCCTTGCCCCAGATGAGGACCTTGCGCGCAAACAAATAGATGATCGGGACGGGCAGCATGTTGCCAAGAACAGCGATGGCAAGTGCGATGAACGGGTTAAGCCCGACGCTCGCCGCATATACCACGGAACCTCTGAGTTCTATCAAAGGAACCATTGAAATAAAGAATACTATTATGTACTGCAAAAGCTCGCTCAAAACGCAGCCTCCCTATATTCAACTAAATAATTATACACATCAGTTGATTAAATAACATAACTAACATTTGTTATAATTGTGGAAAACTCATTACAAGAGGGGGACCGCAGATGTTTATTAAGCTTGAAGAACTCTTGATATCGGCGCTCGGCGACACCACGATCGTCCATTTCCTGTGCGCCGTCGTATTGATCGCGATCTGCGGGCTCGCCGCTTTCATCGTGAAGCTGGTATTGTCCCTGCTCTTTGGCGTCATCACCAAGAAGGGGCACCACGCCACCGTCAGAAATACAGCTAAAGCTGCCAAGACGCGCAAAGTCCAGACCAAAGCCGCCTTCCTTATCTTCTTCTACGGGACGCAGGCGTTCTCGCCCGGAATGTTCTCTGCAGAGAAGATCATCTCTACCATCTCGTACTATGCGATGCTGTTTATTGTCGTGGTGCTGATCGCGACGGCGGTGGATGTTTTCGGTGATGTGTATGCGCTCTTCCCGATTGCGAAGAAACGCTCGATCAAGGGTATCCTGCAGGTCGTAAAGATCTTCGTGTATATCGTTTTCACTATCATTGCGATATCGATCATTCTCGGACAGAACCCGCTCGTGCTGATCTCCGGCGTCTCCGCATTTGCTGCCATACTTGCGATCGTTTTCAAGGATCCGCTCCTGGGTCTCGTCGCAGGTGTGCAGATAACCGCTGATGACCTTCTCAGGATCGGCGACTGGGTAACGATCCCTTCCATGGACGTTGAGGGTTCCATCACTGACATCTCCCTCATCTCCGTCAGGGTCACGGAGTTCGACAATACTGTCAGCGTCGTGCCGGCTTACTCTTTCCTGTCAACGCCCTTTACCAACTTCCGCCAGGCAATCTCCGGCGAGAAGAGGCAGTTCAAGGGGATGCTCAACATCGACACGACCTCGGTCAGGTCACTGACCGCAAGAGAGGCGTCTATCATGATCAGCCGCCACAAGGAGCTTGCGGACAAATTCTCAGATGAAGACGATCTCGGCGGTATTACCAATCTCTCGCTCTACCGCGCATACCTCACCGAATGCTTCAAGGCAAGCGGCCATATCAGGGATGAGTATTCATGCCTCGTATCAACAGGAAGTTCCGAAGGACGCGGTATACCCGTCAAACTCCTGTTCACTACGGACATCGGTGATTTCAATACTTTCGTGGAATTCTCCTCACAGGTATATGAGCAGTCCTTCGCGGCAATGCCGGACTTCGAGCTCAATGCCTTCCAGGAGAGGAATGCCGTAAGGACCTGATCAGACCTTAACGCCGGGGTCAAGGAACCTCGTTATCTCATCTCTCATCTTGTACATCTGCTGCACCGAGTTCTCAAGGAAGTAATAGTGGAATACATATGCCACCACGAGTGCGAAGAACAGCAGGACAAGTATGCCGCAGATGAGCGAATATGCCACGGGCAGCGTGAACAGCGCATATATCTCCATCAGAAGGAACAGCGCAAAAAAGAAAGTAACGATCAGGTGGATGAGCCTCTCGTGCTGAAAGTATGCGATCTTCGTCTCGAACTCCGCGAGGACTTTCCTCGTCTTCTCTTCCGGAGCAGACTGCATCTCTTCATCAATATACTTGCGGATAGAGTTCATCGTATCCTTCATGTATGCCTTCATCGTCTGAACCTCCGGTTGATGTAGTTTACCACCTGCCGCTTGTCAGCAGTCCACATGGGAGCGAGAAGCAGGCTCTTCGGTCCGTCGCCTGTGAGCCTGTGCACCACCGTCTCTTCAGGCAGCAGCTCGAGCGCTCTTCCGACAATCTCAAAATACTCCTCCCGATCCAAGACTTCAACTTTGCCCTCGCGCCACATCGTCTCGAGCGGCGTACCCTTAAGCACATACAGGCAAGTGAACTTGACGCCGTCCGTACCGCAAGAGGCTGCGTATCTGACGGTGTTCAGCATGTCCTCTTCCGTCTCTCCCGGCAGCCCGAAAATGATATGCGTGATGACATTCACACCGATACCGTGAAGGACATCCACGGCCTGTGCATATTCTTCCGTCTTATAACATCTGTTGATCCGCTCCGCTGTATCATCCCGGAAGGTCTGAAGTCCGAGCTCGACGAACACCGGGATCTTACTGCTGTATTTACTTATTATCTCGACTATGTTGTCCGGCAGACAATCGGGCCTCGTCGCGATCGACACAGCTTCGACCTTCGGGTGCGATGCGGCCTGCGACAGTACACCGTCCAAATATTCAGCCGCACAGTATGTATTGGTAAAGCTCTGGAAGTAAGCGATATATCCGGCATCCTCTCCCGCTTTACCTCTTACCCGCTCGATGGCCGCATCTATCTGAAACGCCACATTACCGGGTGCCTCCGAGAATTCTCCCGAACCTCCCGCGGAACAGAATATGCACCCGCCCGTGCCTCTCGTCCCATCCCTGTTCGGACATGTCACATCAAGGCTTATCGAAGCCTTGTACATCTTGTGCCCGAATCTCTGCTTGAAGTAATCACTCGCGAATATCAAAGGAACTCATCCTCCTCAGGGTGGAACGGATCATGCGAAGCTGCTCCTGCAGCGGTGTCCGCCTCCGCTGCGGTCTTGATGACTCCCGGACCGTACCGGGTATTAATCAAGTCTATCACTTTCCCGAGCTTCTCATCTTTCTCGCGCTGTTTATTCTCAGAGAACATCGACAGCTGGACAGCCTCGTCCGCACCCACGACCTTGCAGCACCTGACGCCTATGCTGCGGATCCCGGTATGCCAGTCGTAGGATTCATTAAACAGTTCCATTGCATTCTCGTATATCACGCGTTCGCTGTCAGTCGGCTCGTAGAGCTGCCGCTGATGCTCGTAAATATGCAGGTCCCGGTCCCGCACATGGATCTGGATAACGGTCCCCTTGAGGCCGTGCTTCCTGAGCCTTCCGGCAACACTTGCCGCCAGCCCGTGCATCGTCTTCTCGACTGCTGACACCGAAGTCATATCAGAACCCGTTGTCGTCGAATTGCCGACCGATTTGATCTCACGCTTGTAGCCGACGGGTGCGACCGGCGAATTGTCCAGCCCGTTCGCATAGTTCCAGAGCATCTCGCCCTGTTTGCCGAGATAGTTGATTATGTAATCCTGATCGATCCTCGCCAGATCCCCGATCGTGTTAACATTGATCTTCTTAAGCCTTGCCGAAGTCGACCGTCCCACGAAAAGCAGATCCGACACGCTGATCGGCCATATCTTCTCCTTCCAATCGGTGTCCCTGAACACGGTCGTCGCATCCGGTTTCTTATAGTCACTGCCGAGTTTGGCGAATATCTTATTAAAACTGATGCCTATTGAACATGTGAGCCGGAACTGTTCCTTTATCCTGTGCCTTATCTCGAGCGCGACCTCCTCCGCCTCGTCGTAATCCTTGACGACTCCGGTCATATCGAGCCAGCACTCATCGAGCCCGAAAGGCTCCACCCTGTCGGTGTATTCCGAATACATCTCGCGCAGACGGTTCGAATAAAACTCGTATCTCTCGTAATGCGCGGGAAGGCACACAAGATCAGGACACTTCATCTTCGCCTGCCAGATAGCCTCGGCGGTCTTGACTCCTGCCTTCTTCGCGAGCTCATTCTTGGCAAGGATGATGCCGTGCCTGGCTTCCTCGTCGCCCGCAACAGCCATCGGCACATCCCTGCACTCGGGATGCGCTATCATCTCAACTGATGCGAAATAACAGTTCTGATCGACATGAAAGATGATTCTCTGCATGTAAGACATTATACCACAAAAACGAACATATTTTCTGTTTTTGCTGTCCCGAGAAATACCCCTTTTAATATGATAAAAATGAGTTTATAATTTAAACGGAAAATAATCCTGTTATATCGGCTTGTAATTATTAATTACCACGCGTAGGAGGTATAAGAATGGCTAAGCACAAGATCCTTATCGTTGATGATGACAACGACATTTTGACGCTCAACCGCGATTTTCTCATGGGTGAAGGTTACGAGGTAGTTACCGCCACAACATGCAGCGAAGCCCTTTCCAAGGCGCAGGTACATAATTTCGCGTGCCTCGTACTCGATGTTATGCTCCCTGACGGAAGTGCTTTCGACCTCGCTCCCAAGATAAAGGAGTTTACTGATGCCCCCATCATCTTCCTTACAGCAAAGGATCAGCAGGATGATGTTATCAAGGGATTCAATGTGGGTGCTGACGACTATATCACAAAGCCCTATTCCCTTCCCGAGCTCTCGCTCCGTATCAATGTTCACATCAAGCGTAATATGAAGAGTGAAGGATTCCTCATCGAGTATCCGCCGCTCTCGATCAATATCAGGACACGTGAAGTTATGCTCAAGGACAAGCCGCTTCACCTCACGAACCGTGAGTTCGACATCCTCTGCCTCCTTGCAGAGACTCCGAATGTCATCGTTCCGTTCACAAGGATCTATTCCCATGTCTGGGGTGACGATTCTCCGTGCGACAACCATCTCGTAATGGTCAACATCTCCTACCTCAGAAAGAAGATGGAGAAGATCGCACCGGAGATTACATTCATCAAGACCGAGTGGGGCATCGGATATTCATTTGCATATCCCCCGGTCAAGAACAGCATGACAACCCAGTATTGATACCATAACAACAGCGACAAACAAATGCCCCGGACAGCCGGGGCATTTTAGATAGAGGACGGGGCATGACAGCTTCAGAACGTAAATTGCGGATAACTACGGCAACCGGCCAGGGCAATAAGTCCAACGTGGTCGCGCTGTCTGTATTCCTTGGCTTTGTTCTTGTCATGTTCGCCTTCCTTCTGATAATGCAGTTCTTCTCATCTGCGGCAAACAAGACACCTCTCATTGACGAGAAAGGCGTAATGACTCTCGGGACAGATCTCGCTTCCGCCGACAGCTGCACATACTACTGCAACGACGGCTGGGTTTTCGTGCCGAATGCGACCGAAGCGGATGTCGCTTCTGATGCCCTGACCTACGATACCTATAAGGATTACACATATGCGGAAGGCATCAGCATCCACAGCGGCGACGGCGGATGGTACAGCTACGACAGCATGTACAACTGGCATAACAGGCCGGATGATTTCAGTTATATCAGCCGCGAGATAGACGGCGAGAAAGTAATATCGGCAGCGTATCTCGGACATTTTGCCTGCCCCGGCAACCTGAGGTTCGTGTACTTCACACTTAAGAACATCAACGGCTATGCCAAGGTATACTGCAACGGCAATTATTCAGGAACTATAGGCAGATCTTCCGGCATCCTTTTCAATAACGAGGCGTTCTCCGATTACTGCCTGCTGGTACCCGAGGACGGAGTACTGGACATTACGATCATAGTCTACTGCTATGACAGGATCATCAATCCGGGAATCATATCTGTCCCCGTCATCGAGAATGCCAATTCGACAGATCACCGCGTGGCCCTGACCGCCAGCCATCTGTCGGTGGTCATTGTCCTTTTCGTCATTGCCCTTATCGGCGGTGCGTATACGATCTTAAGTTTCGAACGTCTGCGCAGGTCGATCTCCCTGTTCATCCTGAACTTCATGGCCATACTCGGGTATTATCTGGCGGACTTCCGTTTCCTTACGTTAGGCACTCACGAGAGAGCGGATCTGCTTTTCTTCCTCAGCGTATTCAACAGCACCACTGCCTATGCGATCTGCTCGATCTTTAACAGGGATTCAAAGAAAGCCGGAGCGCACCCACTTCTGAAGTACGACAGATACATCGTATATACGGTCGGTACAGTCCTGTGTCTTATCTATATCATCAGATATAATTTCTTAGGTCTCATGACACCTCTCATTGTATCGATCGCATACAGCATCATTATCATGATGATCACCGTATTGAAGTGTCTGCTGATCTATTCCGGCGATATGAGCGGCTCGAAATCATTCGCGCTTTACTACAGTTTCTTCATATACCTTATAAACCTGTCGATCATCGCAGGCAGCTCGGATTTCGGAGGCTTCCCTGCATATATCAGTATCGCCGCTGCAGCGGTCATCGCAGCCGAGATCGCTTTCATCGGATCTTATGTCGGACAGCAGCGTGCACTGCGGAGAAACTCCGAGACGCTCAAGCGACAGATCCAGGAGAAGACGCGTTATATCAGTGAGATCAACAGGGATCTTGTCGAGATCAACAAGCAGCTCAAGGAGGGCGAGCAGGCACGTAAGAATGTCCTGTCCAATGTCTCGCACGATCTGCGCACCCCTATCACTGCGATAAGAGGTTATTCAGAACTCATGCTCACTTCGGAGGGAATGGATGAGGAACAGAAACGGACTTATCTGACCAACATCGTCCGCCGTTCTGAACAGATGGAACGTATCGTATCCGATATAGTCGAGCTTACCAAGATGGAGTCGAGCGATGCGGAGTTCAGGTTTACCGATCTGTCTATCGCGGAGATGCTGGACGAACTTGTAACGATGTATTCGTTTGATCTCGAAGGGACCGGAAAGCACCTTCACATCGAGCTTCCCGAAGACGATCTTCTTATCGTTAAGGCAGACCCCAAAAAGTTCTCCAGGGTTTTCGAGAACCTGATATCCAATGCGATCAACTATACCAACGAAGAAGCAGAGATAGTCGTAAAGGCATGGCGCACCGGAGAGGATCTCCCTGTAACCGAACAGAAGATACATGTCAGTGTCAAGGATAACGGAATCGGTATCCCGCAGGAAGAACAGAGCAGGATCTTCGACCGTTTCTACCGCGCCAAAAACTCCGGCGTAAACATCAAGGGAACAGGCCTCGGACTCGCCATAGTCAAGCTGATCTGTGACAGGCACAATGCCGACATCCAGGTCAGAAGTGCGATCGGTAAGGGAACGGAATTCGAAGTTACGATGGAAGCCACCTATTGATACGGAGTGATACCTGCACTCGCTACAGTCCTCGCCGCTTCGCGTCTGCGGAAGTCCGCGAGCACAAGCATCACTCCTCAAAAAGCAATAAAAAACTCACGACCGGAGCCGTGAGTTTTCTTTTGTTTGGTCTTAGCTTGTCTGTCAGCCCAGGGTCTGCAGATAGTTGTTGATCTCTTCGAGGAGCGAGTCACAGTCCATACCGTGAACGATGCATGCCTCTTCGATAGTCTCGCCTGATGCAAGAGCGCATCCAAGGCAGTGAAGACCTGCGGACATAAGGATAGGTGCGATACCCTCGTCTGCATTAACGAGATCTCCGATGATTGTATCTTTTGTAGCGATCATAAAGTGCCTCCGATTCTTATAATATGGTTCATTTAAACACAACAAGAATACACCATAAGAAGGGTTTTGTCATTCGTTAGCAAGACTGTTCCAAAACATATGAAAATTAAGCAAAAATCGCATTATAAAACATCTTTGAAAAGCCCCAAATCCCTTGACAAGCAAGGGGTTTAAGGCAATAATGAAGTTGCAAATCAAGCCAAATCTGGCGAACAGGAGGAAACTTTATGAATAAGTCACAGCTTATTGAGGCAATCGCTGCTGGTTCCGGACTCTCAAAGAAGGATTCCGAAGCAGCTCTGAAGGCTACTCTCGACTCCATCGAGGGCGCACTCGCTAAGGGCGACAAGGTAGTTCTTGTTGGTTTTGGTACATTCAAGACAAAGAAGCTCGCTGCTCGTAACGGCCGCAATCCCGCTACAAACCAGACGATCAAGATCCCCGCTTCTACTGTTCCTACATTCAAGGCTGGTAAGTCTTTCAAGGACAGCGTTAACAAGAAGAAGGGTAAGAAGAAGTAATCTTATACTTGTCTAAGATGTTCTTGCAGCCGGTTCTCACGAATCGGCTGTTTTTATTCCTCCCCGCCCGAATTGATCCTTCTCCTTATCGCAGCTACCAGAGTCCTGTATGCGCTGCGGCTTCCGCATCCTGACAGTTCACTCTTCTTGATGGCGTATCTGACATCTCTTTCGACCTGCGTAAATGTCAGCGGCAGATGTTCCGCAGCCTGCAGATATACAGTCTTCATGTTGATGGGTATCTCATCGCCGTTGAATATCGTCCGCCTGATCGAGTCGTACAGAATGATCGTACCGATATGCGCGAAATTCAAATTGAACTGGTGGAACACACTCTTTGCACAGATATCGTAGAAGTCTTCATGCTGTGTTCTGCCCGGCGACGGCATGAGCGATGTCACGGTATGCGAAGCACGCTGCCTGTCCCCTCTTCCGTCAATGATGTAGTGTATCTTCCCTTCGCCGTCACGCACGCCGATCACGCCGTTGTGCGACAGCATTCCGTTAATATTCTCCAGCAGGCTGAAGTCAGTACAGACAATGTTCATCTCAACTTCCGAGCTGCCGTTCCTCAGTAATTTCTCGATCATACCGCACCTCCTTTTATCAGGAGTTTACAGCCTTGGCAGCGGCTTGTGCCGGTAACTTGCACAGATTTGAAAATTATGCCCCTTATATGAGACTTTTTGCTGAAAATTGAGACTTTTTAATTAATCTCTTCGGCTTCTGATACCGCTTCGGAGATCTCATCGCTCAGTTCGTTAACTTCGACAACATACTTGGCGTAAGGTGTAAATTTGATCCTGACCTCATCGCCCACTTCTATGCTGTTCCTGAGCGGATTCATATAGTAGTGTTCACCGTCGATCTCAAAGTAATTTTTGAGCGGGGACACATCGCTGACCGTTCCGGAATAAGAGAAATACTTCTCGTTGATAACACTGTCTATATCAAAGAGTTTTGGACCTGCATAACGCACACCCAGTACGATAGCGACAATTGCAAATACGGCAGGAAGGAAATAGGTTACGACATGCTTCGTCTTATTCTTCCTGTTGCGGTTGGCAAATATGCAGGCCAGCGCGGCAAACACGGTTATCACCGCGATATGAGCAGCCAGATTCGCTATGAAGTAATTCAACTTGTTCTACTCCTCATAATCCTCGGTCATGACCGGCAGAAGGATATCCACCGTCAGGTCATGCTCTTCAAAAGGCAGCTCGGAACATATCTGGAAATCATAACAGACACCGATGAGATATGTGCCGGCATCCGCGAAAAATCTGTCGTAGTATCCTCCGCCCTGCCCGAGCCTCGTTCCTTCCTCATTATAGGCAATCGCAGGTATCACGGCAATGTCGATACTCTCCGCGGGCACCTTCTCAAGCCCTGACACAGGCTCCGGAATATGGTACATACCTTCCTCGAAATACTTTCCCTCCAGGGAAGGACAACAGTAGAAATCCATCTTACCGTCCTTGATCTTCGGGAAGCATACCTTAATGCCTTTCTTTATCAGAGCTTTGGCAAGGCCGTCCACAGGAAGCTCGCCGCCTGCAGCACGGTAGAGCGCTATGGTCCCGGCTTTCGCCAGACGCGCTTCAAGGTCAGGATCATCCACGGCGAAAAGCATATCCGGAAGTTCTTTTGCTATCTTAAGGAGCATCTCCTCCGGAAGCGCATCCCTTCTGGCCCTGATCTCCTGCCTGATGATCTTCTTCTCTTCCCTGATGTCCATATCAGTCCTCCAGCATCGCCTGAAGCTCTTCGAGGCTTATTATCGTCACGCCGAGCTCTCTTGCCTTGCGTTCCTTGGAACCTGCATCGGAGCCCATAAGAAGATAGGATGTCTTCTTGGACACCGACGATGTTACCTTGCCGCCGTTCTTCTCGATAAGCGCGGAAGCCTCGTCCCTGCCCATGCCCGGCAGTGTTCCTGTGATGCAGAACGTCATGCCTGCAAGCTTATCAGATCCGCCTTCCACGGCTTCTCTCTCGAACTTAACACCTGCTTCCTTAAGCCTGTTAATCAGTGCCATGTTGCCTTCGTCAGAGAAGAAATCACGAATGGCATTCGCGGATATCTCTCCGATGTCAGATGTACCGACGAGCGCTTCCTTGTCAGCCGAAGCTACCGCGTCTATCGAACCGAATGTCCTGATCAGTTCCTTTGCCGTAGCCTTGCCAACACCGGGCACGCCGAGGCCTCCGAGCACGCGCTCAGCAGGAGAAGATTCCCTTGCTGTCTCGATAGCCGCAAGGAGTTTGTCCGTGTTCTTCTCAAGGCCGATGACCTTCTCTTCTATCAGCTGATCACGCTTATCCTTGAGCGCAAAGATATCAGCGATGTCCTTTATATATCCGAGCTCGACGAGCTTTCTTACATACTCGTCGCCGAAGCCCTTTACATCCATGCAGTCACGGGATACGAAGTTGATTATCCTTCCGGCGACCGTCGCAGGGCATGACAGGTTAACGCACTTTAGATCTGCCGCGTCAGCTTCCTTAACGAGGTGATGCCCGCATACCGGACAAACATCCGGCATGACATACGGCTGCCAGTCAGCAGGTCTCTTGCTCTTGATGACACCCTTTACCTTCGGGATGATCTCGCCTGACTTGTATACGAGTATCGTATCGCCTATGCCGAGTCCCATCTGCGTGATGAAATCCTGGTTGTGCAGAGTCGCTCTCGACACCATCGTGCCGCAGAGGCTGATGGGTTCGAATACTGCTACGGGAGTAACCCTTCCCGTCCTTCCGGTATTTACTTCGACCGACAGGAGCTTCGTCTCCTTCTCTTCCGGCGGGTACTTATACGCGATCGCCCAGTGCGGGAACTTTATCGTAGAGCCGAGTTTCTCGCGCTCTGCGAGGTTGTTGAGCTTAACGACCGCGCCGTCTATATCGTATGCGAGTTCGCCCCTGGCGTCCCCGATCTTCTGTATCGCGTCCCAGACCTCGTCTGCGGTCTTGCAGAGGTAATACTTTTCGATAACCTTAACGCCGTTCTTCTTGAGGTATTCGTAGCCTTCCAGATGCGTCTTGAAGGTAATGCCCTTGGTCTCCTGGATGTTGAAGATGAACAGCGACAGACCGCGGTCCCTGGTGATCCTCGTGTCCGTCTGGCGGAGCGTGCCTGCAGCGCAGTTTCGCGGGTTTGCAAAAGTCTTTTTGCCTTCGTTTGCGGCCGTCTCGTTGACTCTCGCGAAAGCCTCGCGCGTCATGTAGACCTCGCCTCTGATCTCGATGTACGGAACGGGATCGGGAAGCTTCCTTACGACGTCAGAGATCATCTTCGCATTCATCGTGACGTCCTCGCCCTCGGTAATGCCGTCGCCTCTGGTAACAGCGAGCTTGAGATCGCCTTCCTCGTATCTCAGGGCCATCGACAGGCCGTCGATCTTCGTCTCCACAAGGAACTCCGCCTCGTCTCCGAAATCACTTCTCATCGACTCGACGAACTCATATACTTCCTCCTTTGAGAAAACATCCTGGAGCGACAGCATGGGCACATTGTGCTTTACGAGCACGCCCTTCTCCGCCTTCCATCCGACTCTCTTCGAAGGTGATTCGGGAACGACCCAGTCCGGGTGATCCTTCTCTATCTGTTTGAGTTTGTTGTTAAGCTGGTCATACTCAAAGTCGGATATCTCCGGCTCGTCTTCGTTGTAGTAACGCTCCGCGTGGTAGTTCAGCGTCTTTACAAGGTCAAGGTATTCCTGCTTCTGATCGTTCTCCATATCGAACAGGCTTATCTGATCCATACGCTTCCCTCCTTCTTCTTCTGCGTCGCGAAATACAGCACCGGCAATGCGGCCAGGACCGAGAACACGATCCCCCACGCAATCCCCGGTATACCTGCAAGCCCGTCAAAGGGAGTGATCAGATCCATCTCGTTATACCTTGTTATGTAGAGGATCTTCCTTACTGTCTCTCCCAGCCTTGCTATGGGTTCAAACAGTGTTGCCGTGACGAGTGCGATCGGCAGACTGAAGATATATGCTTCCGCGACCCAGACAAGTATCATCCTTAACCTGAACAAGTAGAGCACAGCGAGAATGACCACCGGGATGATGAGTGCCGCCGCTCTTCCTACATCCACCTGAAGATGATAACCTGTCCTGGCAATAAAAGCCACGAGTGTCAGCACAGCAATTATTCCCGGGATAAAAGGTACCGCTTCCGTCTTGGACAGTCTCTGGAGGATGACCGTACAAACAGTAAAGAGTAAGACTGTTATGACAGATATTATTACAGGAGGAAGCTTAACCGCAGTCCCCGCCGTATAGATGCCTTTATAGAAATATCCCGCTAAAATGTGGAAGGGCTCTGTAACCAGAGTCCCCCACAAAAGAATCATAATAATAAAGACTATGCCTGAGCGTTCTTCAGATCTCATAAATCAAACGTCCAGCTTGGAGAAATCTCCTTCGTCAAAGAATGTCTTGAGCATGCTGTACTCTTCGTAATCAAGGGAGATACCCTTGCCTACCTTCTGGTGATCCGGGCCCCAGTCACGAATGTCGAGCTTAGGCTTGCCGTTGTTCCACTTAATGATATTGACTTCACGCTGCCAGCCGGATTTGTTCTCCTTGAGGACACCGATTGTCTCAACGATCTCAAAAGTAATGTCAGTCTTAGCCATGTTCCATCCTCCCGGATAAAATATAATTTATGATTAACGATTATAGCACACGAAAAAACAACTGGATATATTATAATTAAGAAAATATTTATAGAGGTAATATGGAACCCTTATATATTATTCTTATTATACTTGCAGCCGCCGTTCTCATCATCGGGATATGGGCTCTTACCGAGCCGCACATCCTTGATATGACGAAGATCCGCCTTGACCGCAAAGACGCTCCGGCAGATAAGCCCTGCATGCGGATATTCTTCTTCTCGGATCTTCACGGAGAGTTCTGCTTCATATCAACCGCAAGGCTTATCAGGGAGATCGAGAAGGCGAATGAGGAAGGCAGGCTTGATGCCGTTGTTTTCGGAGGCGACATTGCCACAAGGAAGATGTTCGGCAGCACGGGTGCAAAATACCTTGCCAAGATCGCAGCATACTGCAGGAATGCCGGTATCCCGTTCTACGGAGTGCTCGGCAATCACGATGTACTCATTCCGCGCACACAGATCAACGACTGCGGTTTTGAAGACATCGGCGGCAAGTGCATCGTAATGGATACCGCATGCGGCATGAAGGTCGCGCTTGCGGGTGTCACCGATTCAGGAAGGAAGCACCGTCAGTGGTACCAGCTTCCCGATATCCCTGAAGGTCTTCCCTGCGTCTGCGTTGTACATGATCCCGATGCGATGCTGCATTTCGATGCCAAGCCCGACTGGGCAGTATCGGGGCATTTCCACGGCGGTCAGATAAAGCTGCCGTTCCGGCTCGAGTTCCTGTTGATAAGACGTCACGATGAATTGCCCGTCAAAGGCGTAGTCGAAGGCCTGCACGAGATCAACGGTGTTCCGACATTCATCTCACGCGGCATCGGATGCGGCTCACTTCCGATAAGGCTGAGGTCACTGCCCGAAGCGTCTGTCATCGAATTCTTCTGACAAGCGATAACAAAGCATAACAAAAGCCCCGGCTCATAAGAACCGGGGCTTTATAAGTTGCATTTAACTCTTTAAGAATTAACCAAGCTCTGCGAAGTACTTGATTGTTCTTACCATCTGAGATGTGTAAGAGTTCTCGTTGTCGTACCAGGAAACAACCTGAACGAGTGAGTTGCCGTCGTCCATCTTGGAAACCATTGTCTGGTTTGCATCGAAGAGTGAACCATATCTCATACCGATGATGTCGGAAGAAACGAGCTTCTCCTCTGTGTAGCCGAAAGACTCGTTAGCAGCAGCCTTCATTGCAGCGTTGATGCCCTCAACTGTAGCTTCACCCTTAACAACAGCGTGAAGGATTGTTGTGGAACCTGTAGGTGTAGGTACACGCTGAGCAGCGCCGATGAGCTTGCCGTTGAGCTCAGGGATAACAAGGCCGATAGCCTTAGCAGCGCCTGT
>CADAOK010000031.1 GCA_902789515.1 Oscillospiraceae bacterium | reverse complement strand
AGCATGTCCTCGCATCCCGTCGCACAGTCTATTGTCCGTGCTCATGAAGACCATATCGACAAGAGCAGGATAGGCAAGGTCGAAGAGATAGCAGGCAAGGGCGTAAGGGCAGAAGTGGACGGTATCGGATACTATGTCGGCAACGGCGCGCTGATGGAAATGTGCAGGGCAGACTGGCATGACTGCCACCTTACGGGCAACATAATCCACATCGCAAGACAGACTGATACAGGCGTCGACTATCTCGGCCACATCATAATCAACGATGAGATCAAGGAAGATTCCGAAGCGGCAATGTCTGACCTCAAGAAGCTCGGCGTTAAGCGTCTTGTTATGCTGACGGGAGATAAGCAGAATGTGGCTGACAGCGTAGCGGCAAAGCTCGGTCTGACCGGCCATTATGCGGAGCTCCTGCCTGCGGACAAGGTCACAAAAGTAGAAGAACTCCTGAACGGAAGCGGCAAACTGGCGTTCGTAGGTGACGGTATCAACGATGCGCCGGTACTTATGAGGGCGGATGTCGGTATCGCGATGGGTGCCATGGGCTCTGATGCGGCCATAGAATCGGCTGACATCGTGCTGATGGATGATAAGCCGTCGAAGATAGCATCTGCTATCAGGATATCGAGGAAGACTATGCGCATCGTAAAAGAGAACGTCATCTTCGCACTGGGTGTCAAAGCTTTGATCCTGATACTTGGTGCGCTCGGCATCGCGAACATGTGGTTTGCCGTTTTCGGTGACGTCGGAGTGCTCATTATTGCGATCCTGAATGCCGTCAGGGCGATGAATATCAAGAAAATAATGTAACAAGGCTGAAACCTAAGGATTACCTCATAAATGTTACAATTATCGTAGCCTATTATGGCATAATACTTGTAAATTAATGGGGGCACTATGGATTTTACGTATTCTAACGACGGTTTCTTGCCATATGATTCCTTTGACTATATCTACAGCGAACGCGAGCTTCCGGAGTTCGGAAAGGTAGCTTCGCCCTATATGAAGCCGCTTGCCACATGGAGATTTTTTCTTGCCAGAGGCCAGTCAGAGATTCCTTTCGGCGTCGAGAAGAAATCATATGATGACAGTGAGTGGGCGCTGATCAATACGCCTTCGACATGGCAGACGGAAGGTTACGGCCTGCCGCAGAATCTGATCTATGATTATCCTCAACGTCTGAAGGACGAGGATGACAAGAAGGAACTCACGATAGGCGACAGGTATATCCTGCAGTCCAATAACGACGATGACGACGAAGTCGGCATCTACAGGTCCACAGTGGTCTTCAATCAGGAAGACCTGGAGCGCGCGATCTATCTTGAGGCATCCGGTATCTGCGGAAGCTTCAAGATTTATATCAACGACAGGCTCGCATGCAGCTCCCATGCTCTCTATACACGCAAGAAGCTCCTGATCTCTGAGTTCGTTTCGGTCGGCATCAACCTTATCGTTATCGTTGTCAACCGTTTTGACAGGGACGATTCCGGTCATGTCATCCTGGATTCCATGAACTACGGATTCTCAGGAATCTTCAGGCCGGTAATGATCGTTATGGATTCTCTCCTCGAACTGTCCAATGTTCATATCAAACTTGAATATGTTCCGGAAGCTTACATCAATGAAGTGGCCAAACTCGGCGGACTCGCTGAGGCAGGCAAGGTCGCAAGAGTTCCTCACGGCAACTTCATGATAAGGGTGGACTTCCAGCTTAAGAACCACACGAACTACATGATCCCTTACTCGGTAAGGATATCCGTGCTCGAGGCCCGGGCGGAATATGATCCGTACAAGCTTCCTTTTGTTGCGATCAAGGATCAGGGCAAGCCTGCGGTAGGTATAGTCGATGCCATGAAGGAGACAAGGGATCAGACCGAGTTTATCGCACTTGATGTTGCACAGTGGTCTGACTGCACACCTGTCCAGTACGATATGGTCTTCGAGGTCATGAATGCCGAGAATAAGGTCATTTGTGCAAAGAAAAAGAGATTCGGCTTCAGGACGACGGAAGTCGTTCACGACAAGCTCAATATCAACGACAGACGCGTTACTCTGCAGCTTACTCATTATTATGAGTTTGATCCTGCAGGCGGAATCTCTGTTCCCCAGGACAGGATAAGACAGGACATCATCATGATGAAGCGTGTCGGAATCAACGGTGTTATCGCTGACGGTTTCCCGCTGTCTGACGATTTCCTGAATCTATGTGACCAGTATGGTATGTATGTCATCGCCACATCATCCGCTTCGATGATGCGTGATTATGTCGAGAGTGCAATGAACCACCCGTCTGTAGTAATGTGGGGTGTCCAGAATTACAACTTTGATCCTGACCGTGCTTCCGGCGCGAAACACGGATGCATGCTCATAGACGATACAAGACCATGGTACTGCGAGGCTGAAGGCCATCTCGTTGCCAGAAGCCGCAATTCAAAGACGATCGAGGCATCTTCCGATATGAAGCCGCTTCCGGGCGAAGCAGGTGCCGTTTATGGTCCCTGGGTCGATCTGTGCCTCGACAGGAATACTGTTTTCGGGAAGAACAAGACAGGGAAGAACCTTTTCGAGACCATTCCCGGCCGCACAAGATTTACTGATGACGACACAATGTACAAGTGGATCCATCATGCGGATCTTGTCGGAGGAAAGCAGAAGGAGAACTCCTGTATCGGACAGGGTATCGTCGACAGCGACAGAAACCCGCACCCGGTATATCTCGATATCAAGAAGCAGTGCCAGACGATAAGCATTTTCGCGAATGCCGGTGATCCCACGAATCTTACGATGCGCAACACAAACCCGTTTGCATATACGGAAGAGCTCGACATTGAGTGGAAGATCCTCATGGGCGGACAGACGATTGTCTCCGGAAGAGGTTCCATCGGAGAGATCGAGCCTTACGGTTCAAGGACTCTGAGATTCCCGTTCGAGCCTGAGATGTTCCTTACTCCCGGATGGGCAGGCGACAAGCCGGAGTTCGTCGAGATGTATGCAAAGGGACTGTCGCATGAGCTTGTATTCGACATCACGCTCAAGCTGCATAAGGATACGTACTACGCCCGTGCAGGATATGAGGTTGCCTTCTTCCAGGAGATCCTCGCTGAGGAGATCGCAAGTCCCGCAGGAACAGGTCCTTCCATCAGCAAGGGCCTTAAGCAGGGCGCTTCCGTGACTGCACCTCAGCTCGGAGCAGGTTCCGGCATGGCGGTATCCGATGAACAGACTGAACTCAAGAACGCAGGTTCAGACGAGCAGTCAGAAGTCATGGATGAGATTCCAGAAGGTGACATTATCGGGCTTAATACAGTAAACGAAGAAGGACTCATTGAAGAGCCGATCATCAATGCAATGCCGGAGTCTGTTGAGGCTATTACCGAGGAGATAATCACGGAAGTCATCAACAAGGCCTCGATAACGACCGGCAACGATGGTATCTGCCTCGGCAATAATGACAGGAAGATCGGTTTCTCAAGAGAGCAGGGCGGATGTGCCAGGCTTGAGATCGACGGATTCAACTTCATCAAGGGTTCGTTCCTGCCGAGTTTCTACAGATGTCCTTCCAACATTGACCGAATGGACAAGAGCTTTGTTCTTGCAAAGACGATCTTCTCACCTGAGACTGACTACGAGCATATACAGGAGACATTAAGCTTCAAGAGCAGTGAATACGGCATCAAGGACGGAGTGTTCAATATGGTGTCCAGCTATAAGTCATTTGCCATGAAGGGCGATGTCATCATGTACTATGAGGTTCCTGCTGCAGATACATTGAGAGTAACTCTTAACTTCACACCGAAGTACGATATGGTCAGATACGGAATAAGATTCAGGATCGTTAAGGGTGATGTGCTCTGTTCCTGGTACGGAAGAGGTCCGGGAGAATCCTATGTTGACCGTAAGAATGCCGCAAGGCTCGGTGTCTTCGCCGCAGGTGCGGACAAGATCTATCATCCGTATGCAAGACCTGCAGAGAACAGCTCACATGCAGATACGCAGATCGTAAAGATCACGAATGCTATAGGTGACGGAATAACGATCAGAAGACTCGGTCCGAACCCGAGATTCGACTTCACGGTGCTGCCGTATACGCCTGAACAGATGAACGAATATCTGCATGAAGAACAGCTCATGAATAACGACTTCTGCGAATTCATGTGCGACTTCTGCTCAAAAGAGATCGAGAGGACAAAGGACAACAGATCGTCCCAGCCCCTTAAGAAGGGTGTAACCTACAAGGAGACATTCGAGTTCAAGCTCGAATCACATTCGTGAGTTATAATTACTAAAAAACCGGGAGGTGTGATATGGCACTTGAGAATGCAAAAGAATTCCTGAAGAAAGCAATGAAAGACAAAGATCTGTACGGGAAGATCATCGCTGCGGATACTTTAGAAGTCACATTGACCGCCAAGGAACTCGGGTTTGATGTGACAGAAGATGAACTGGAACAAGCTGAAAGGGAGCTTAAGCAGCTGTCATCGGTTGAGTTACCGTCCGAACTTGCTTCCGACGAACTTGACAAAGTCGCAGGCGGCAGAGGTTGGCAGGGCGAAGACGCTCCTGACGGACACGAGATGGGGTGTGCGATCTTCTACCATAAGCGCGGTTATTCAGAGGAAACCGGCATATGGTGTAATCAGGAATACTACTGTATAGCAAATAATCATCTGGACGATGATAAGGCAAAGGATTATTACGGCGGATACTGATGACCTGCTGAGCAGATCATTCCTGTGGCCTGTAGATAGTAGCTCTGCCGTCTCCTGAGATACCGTTGATATAATCGCTTACACTGCCGGGCTTAGTCCAGGCATAACCTTCTTCGTACATATACATGCGGGAATCGATCATATCGATATTGTGAAGGACCATTGCTTCCGGGATTGCCGGCAGGGCAATGGCACCCCATTCGGGTATTCCGTGGTGAGATGCGATGAGATGTTTGAGAAGGCGGATATCTTCGCGGTTATAAGTCTCTTTGCCGGCCTTCGTATCAGCATCTATTACTTCTCTGTCGATCATCTCGATGCCGATCAGGGCATGTCCGAAGAGTCTTCCTTCAGAAGTGTAATTGGCATTGCCGAGGTCTGAAGTGCTGAGTTCCTCGATCTTGCCGATGTCATGAAGTGCGGTTCCGCAGACCAGAAGCTCGCGGTTAAGATCTGTATATACATTACAGATGCTGTCGGCCGCCTTGACCATCCTGTATGAGTGATAGAGAAGTCCGCCCATGAGGTTGTGGTGCATTGCCTTGGCTGCGGAAGATGAGCAGTAAGCTTTGGAGTTTTTTGCGATCAGTCTTACCGTAAGTGCTGTAAGGCTGAAATCATTGTCGGGAATATTGACAGTCTCTTTGTCATACTGTCTTCCTGAAGAATCCAGAACGATCCCGATCATTTCCATGAGCATCTTCTTCCTTGGAACAGGCGGCATCTTGATAAGGGAAGCTCTCTCTTCATCATTAAGTGATACAGCCGTAATGGAATCGACAGTGTAATTCTTCTGGTTCATGTATTCGGTGCATTTGAGACGTACATCAACAGCAGTCTCTTCCTCGATCCCCTGAAGCTGGAGTGATTCTTTTGTGGTGTTGTTGAAGAGGTTGGTGTCACTCTGAGTCTTGCCGTCACTCAGAGTAAGGCGGCAGTAGGGATCTCCCTTCTTGGTCGTACGCTCTTCGATCCTTACAACGAGCAAAGTCATATCATAAGTGTTGCCGGTCTCAGTCTCATCAAACTTGGTATTGTACATATAGAACTCCTGTAAACGTTTGATGTAATCCTAACACAACACCTGACCCATTTTTAGTGCAATTTTGTAATGATTGTTATTAAGAAGGGTATAATGCCTGGGGTATAATCATTCCAAACGGAGGGGCTTATATGCGTTACAGTGCGGTTCTGTTTGATCTTGACGGCACGCTTCTTGATACGATAGATGATCTTGCGGGCGCACTCAATGCTGCACGCGTGATGAACGGACTGCCGACGCAGGATCTTGCACTGATAAAGAGCTTTATCGGCAACGGAAGAAGGCGCCTCATAGAAAGATCGCTTACGGATAATCCGGGGACTTTCGACGATGCCCTTGCTGATAAGCTTATAGCTGATCATATCCGGTATTACAACAGTCACTGTATGGTTACAACAAAACCGTTTGACGGAATTGAAGAACTGATAATGCGTCTTAGATCTGACGGACTTAAGATCTGCTGTATAACCAATAAAGACGATGAGCCCGCCCAGGTGTTGATCAGTCATTTCTTT
This sequence comes from Oscillospiraceae bacterium, assembly GCA_902789515.1. Lineage (GTDB taxonomy): Bacteria > Bacillota > Clostridia > Saccharofermentanales > Saccharofermentanaceae > Saccharofermentans. The sequence continues at coordinate 21,295 of CADAOK010000031.1, read as the reverse complement.
CCGGATATGTTTGATTATGTTGCAGGTTCCATGGCAGGTGTGGAGTTCAAGCCGGATCCCGGAACAGTCCTGAAATGCTGTGACAGCATCGGAGTCACTCCCGACAGGTGCGTTTACATCGGTGATTCGGAAGTGGATATACAGACTGCGGCAAATGCCGGCATGGACTGCATAAGTGTCTGTTGGGGATACAAGACCCGGGGATTTCTCGAGCAGAACGGAGCTGCAAATCTCTGCTCAAACCCTGTCGATCTGAGGAGATTCATAGTATGACTGAACTCAATGATAAAAAGAACAACAATCTTAAAAAGATAGCAGTCGGCGGAATAATCGCTGCTTTTGTCTTTCTCGGAACGATCCTGCATATTCCGACTGCTGTCGGTTTCATCAATCTCGGAGATGCGGTAATCTTTCTCGCGGTATTCCTGCTGGGCCCGGCAGCGGCTCTTCCGGCTGCGATCGGTTCAGCTCTGGGCGACCTTCTTGCCGGATATCCCGTGTATATTGTGCCTACTTTCATCATAAAAGGTCTTATGGCTCTGATAATAGCGCTGGTCCTCGGCAAAAGGAGCGGGAAGAAGCCTTCGTTTATCAAGAGATTTACCGCTTCGATCGCTGCTGAGGCATTAATGATAGCAGGATATTTTGCATTCGAAATGATCCTCTACGGTGCTGCGCTGGCAGTCGGTTCGATACTTTTCAACCTGATACAGGCTGTGGCTGCGATGTTCGTTGCCATACCGCTAACGTATATGATAAGGATCAAGCTGTAAAAATTGCTTTTTTAGGGATTATTAGTATCATTAAAGCGTTTAATACTACTATCAGAGGTAGCTTTAATGAGTATAAGTCTTAAGATCGGCAAGAAAGATCTGCCGAGAGTAATTATAGCTTTGGTCTTCTGCGCTGCGGGAATAATCCTTTCTGCGCTTCAGGGTTTCTACGATTCCATTTTCTGGTATGCGGGACTGTTCCTGCTTACCATTCCGACTGTAAAGATGCATGAGTCCGGAGGCAAATGGACCAGGGTAATTCCTGAGATAATCTATCCGCTGTTTACGGCTTATTTCACGATATTCTTCATGCAGATGATCAACCTCGCGAACCATAAGAATATTGACGGTGAGAGATGGCTCTACCACATCATGTATCACTACGAGTTTACGAGGATGTTCAGGGAGATCCCCATTATCATCTTCATGTATTTCCTTCTCCGTATGGTCATGGTGCCGAGAAGGTTTGCGGCATGCTTTGCTCCGCTTCCGTTCCTCATACTGGGACTGGCGGATTACTATGTGTTTGAATTCCGCGGACATGAGATCCTGTTCAGTGATTTTATGAGTGCGCAGACGGCTGCCAATGTGGCAGGCAACTATACCTTCGATCTGCTGTATCCCGTTGTGTTCCTTGCCATGCCGTACGCTCTCTTTATGATGGCTTGTCTGAGGCTCAAAGGCGATAAGCCGGTGACCAAACCGTGGATCAGAGTCATTGCATTCGGCATTCTTACGGCAGCGTCTCTTTCCATCTTTGTCCTGTCGCTTGTTCAGTGGGCTGTTACCAACAGACCGCAGGACTGGGCTGACAAGGGTTCGAGGTTCAACGGATTCCTTTTGAACTTCTCTTTATCGGTAAAGACTCTGTTCATTGAACCGCCGGAGGGGTATTCGGTAGATGCTCTTGACGAACTCGTCGCTAGCGAAGGCATTGATATCAGCTATCAGGGCAATGCTGATGAGGCATCCAATATCATCGTTATCATGAATGAATCCTTCATGGATCCGAGAAGCTATCTGTACACCTACAGTTTCTATGAAGATCCCACACCGTATTTCAATTCGCTTAAAAATGATCCTAATGCTGTAATGGGACTTGCCGCTTCTTCGGTATACGGAGGCAATACGCCGAACTCCGAATTTGAATTCCTGACGGGTATTACTATCGGATATATGCCTAACGGAGCCGTTCCATACATGCAGTACATCGATGATCCCCAGTATTCGCTTGCCTGGGCAATGAAGAATCTCGGTTACTATACGATCGCGATGCATCCGTATTATTCAAGCGGTTGGAACAGGACTAATGTCTATCCGAATTTCGGCTTCGACAAGATGATGTTCATGGATGATTTTACCTATGAGCAGTCTGATCTTCAGAGAGACGAATACATGACTGATGCCCAGGCATATGAGAACCTTATCATGCAGCTTGAGCAGGCTCCGGAAGGACAGAAGGTATTCTGTTTCCTGATTACAGTTCAGAACCATGCTGGTTACACTGAGAACCTGACGAACTTCGAACCTACGGAGTATTTTGCTCCCGGCACGGCAAACGGCAATGAACTCGCCCTCAATGTTTATCTGACCTGCCTCAAGCAGAGTGATGAAGCACTTGAAGATCTGCTGGCATATCTTTCAGAGCAGGATGAGAAGTATACAGTAATGATGTTCGGCGATCACCAGCCGCAGTTCATGTCTGTATTCCCGAATAATTTCGCGCCCGGCGTTTATACAAGCTGGACGATACCGTACATGATCTGGACCAACTACGATATGGATCCGGAGATCAAGGCTCAGTATGAGAATGATACTGTAGGCATCACGAGTATCAACTATCTTTCCATCGATACTCTTAAGGCCGCAGGCGTTGATCTTCCGGGCTATTACCAGCTGCTTGAGAAGATGCGTGATAAACTTCCGTGCATCAATTCTGCAGGCTACTATTCGAACAGCCTGGGAGCTTTCGGCATGTACGGAGATCAGACCGATGCCGATACGCAGAAGATCCTCGATCTGTTCCGGTACATCCAGTACAACCTTATGTTTGATAAAGATTCAGGTGAATTCAAGAATTCTCTTATGACTGTGGTGGGTAACTGATTATGGAAAACTATGATGTGATCATTATCGGAGCAGGTCCCGGCGGCATATTCTCAGCTTATGAGCTGACCAAGAAAGCTCCCGGTCTCAAAGTAGCAGTTTTCGAGGCGGGACATCCGCTGGAGAAGCGCAAGTGCCCCATAGACGGCAAGAATGTTAAGTCATGCATCAAGTGTGAGACCTGTGCGATCATGAGAGGATTCGGCGGTGCCGGAGCTTTCTCTGACGGAAAGTACAATATCACGAATGATTTCGGCGGGACTCTCTATGAGCATATCGGCAAGGAGAAGGCGCTTGAGATCATGCACTATGTGGATGAGATCAATCTTGCGAACGGCGGCGAGGGCACAAAGCTCTATTCAACGGCCGGTTCCGGTTTCAAGAAGATCTGCCTTGAGAACAAACTGCATCTTCTTGACGCTTCCGTTAGACATCTCGGCACGGACAAGAACTATCAGGTGCTGGGAAGTATCTTTGCTTACCTGAAAGACAAGGTCGACTTCTTTTTCGACACGCCCGTAGGCGATCTGAAGGTAAATGAGGACGGCACTTATACGGTCGAAGCAGGTGATAAGGAATACGGCGCACCGAAATGCATCGTCTCCGTCGGACGTTCCGGCAGCGGATGGATCGAGAAGGTTTGCAAGGAACTCGGAATAGAGACGTTCTCCAACCGTGTTGACATAGGTGTCAGGGTGGAGCTTCCGGCGGTAGTTTTCTCACACCTTACATCAGAGCTTTATGAGAGCAAGATCGTATACCGCACGGAGAAGTTTGAGGACCGCGTCCGTACTTTCTGTATGAACCCGAACGGTTATGTCGTAAACGAGAACACAAACGGTATTGTTACCGTAAACGGTCACAGCTTCGATTCACCGGAACTGCAGTCGGAGAACACCAACTTCGCTTTGCTCGTCGCGAAACATTTCTCTTCGCCGTTCAAGGATTCCAACGGCTACGGCGATCCAACATGCTCGGCGGCGGTGTTATCGTTCAGCGTTTCGGAGACCTTATGAGGGGAAGAAGATCCAATGAATCAAGGATCATGGAGTCTACTGTAAGACCTACTCTGCAGGCAACTCCCGGTGACCTCTCGCTCGTGCTTCCGAAGAGGATCTTAGACGGTATTATCGAGATGATCTACGCACTCGACAAGATCGCTCCCGGTACGGCTAATGATGATACGCTCCTATACGGTGTTGAGGTCAAGTTCTATAACATGGAAGTTGCGATCGACGATAATCTCGAGACAAAGTATCCGGGCCTGTATGTTATCGGTGACGGTTCAGGTGTTACGCACTCTCTGTCTCATGCATCTGCTTCCGGTGTTTACGTTGCGAGGAAGATTGCAGGAGAAGAATGATCAGGCAGATAACGGTGACTATTGTTACCGCAAGTCCGCCTTCAGGTCCGAAAGCTCCGCCGGTCATTATAGACAACGCATCTTTGTGATATACGGTCTTCAGTATTGAAGTCGATGCTTCCGTGCCCGAGACCTGCAGTCCGATGATGTTGCCCTGGGTAAGATTCCACATTGTATGAACCGCACTCGTAAACCAGATGTTGCCGGTCTTCAGATAGATCAGTGCGAATAGCAACGCGATCAGTATAAGATTTACCGCAGCAAGCGGAGTGAAACCCACATTAAGTGAATGGAAGGCGGAGAACAGCACGGATGAGACTATTACTGCTACGGCTGTGTTTGTCCTGTTCTTAATCCTCGGGATCATAAATCCTCTGAACATGACCTCTTCGCTCATTCCCTGCGGGAGCCACATCAGAAGGTTAAGGATGAATGATGCCGTGATCCCGTTATCCAGTCCTAATCCTCCGAATCCGACCTGTCCTGACAAAAGCAGGATCATATAGACACCGCCCATCATCAGAAGACCTGCGGCAAGTCCGGTAAGGTAAGAACGCACAATCCCTGAAGACTTATCAAGAGGCAGACCGACCTTGCCGAAGCAGGCTTTGAACGGTCTTATATTCTCGCGGCCGTAAACGCGGATTACATAAGTAAGAATCGTAACAATATATCCAGGCAGCATCAGCCCGAGGAAAAGCGGGTCGCTCAAGAAGATCCCCATCACGCTGAAAGTGATATCTATCATCTCGCTGAAGCTGCCTGCGTTTGCGAATTCGGCAGTAAATACCGCATATTCCTGACTGTGCATAAAGTTCCACATTGCCGGGAGTATTGCAAAAGACTGGATGAATGAAAGCACTACAAGCGGGTAGAAGACCATATCAGCAAAGAAGCCGATACCGGATAATACCTTCTTTGCCCGGACCTTGAAAGGAGCCTCTGATAATGCGCTCCCGCTATGTATCTCGTTGTCTTTGATTGTTTCCACAGAAAGTGTAAACCTCTCTTTGTGCAGGAGAGCTGAGGATATGGCTGTGAGCATGACAGATACAAGGACAGATGAAAGAACGCAAGACAGAATTGCAGGCAGGAAATCCTCTCCTGACAGAGCGCGCCCGATCCCGTAGAACTGACCATAGACCGGGAAGAAATAGAAGACTTCCGAAGCATCGCGGTAATTCTGGATACAGGTGACGCAGATTCCCGTTAGGATGAGGAATACCGGGAGAAATGTTGTCTGTGCGGATATAACGGTATCACTCATGACTGAGATGAGTATAACTATCGATGAGATAAGGACTGCCAGGCTGACCACATAAAGGATTACCGAGAAGATCCCGGGATTTCTGTAGAACGCAGCGGTCTGAGTCATCAGTACAACGATCGCAGCAGGTATAAGTGATTTTATGGTTACGCCTGCCGTATTGGCAAGGATTATGGAACGGCGGGGAAGAGGTGACATAAGTATCTGTGTAAATGTTCCGTTTTCCTTCTGTCCTGCGATGACATTTGTTCCGCTGCTCATTGCCGCATACATGATGACTATGAAAAGAATAAGCGGGATTACGGATTTGCCGAAGTTAGTGAATACGAAAGCAAGTCCGTAAGGTTCATCGGGGTCGGGTATAGGATCATCTGCTATCCTGAATTCATCTCTGGTAACTGAAGTTACGCCATAGTTTTCCCTGATGTAATTCTGGTAATCATTAAGATACGCGTCGATAAACTGATCCTTCATATTGCCGTATTCTAGTGAATCGGGACTGAAATAAGTCAGTACATCTACAGTATCTGCATTGCCTTCCAGGAAACGTTCGTCCAACATCTCATCGAAATCTTCCGGGAACACAACGGTAAGGTAAGCATCTTCCTGTTTCATCCAGTATTCGTATGTGAGAAATGCATACGGATCATCATTCTCTTTATAGATGAATTTGGAATTACCGTAATTATCATATGTGTACTGGTAGTTTATGATGTTCCATGCATTCTTGCTGAAATCTGTCAGGGAACCGAACCCCTTCTTTTTGGAATCGCGCTCTGCCTGTGTTGATTCATTGTATTCTATAAAACTGTCAGGAGCATTAACTATGACAATGTTGAATACTTCATCACTCCAGAGATGATAGGGGAAGAACCACAACACATATGAAATAAGCGCACAGAATAAAACAAGAATGAAAACAAGACACGAGATGAAGGTGGCAGCAGCCGCTTTGGCACCGCCTCCTTTACGGAAGTTGAAGAAACTCTTTATTATCGCTCTCGTGCCGCGTCTCATCATTCCTTGTGATTCTCCATGTAAAGCTTAAGGAATGCTTCTTCAAAACCGGGTTCGCCTGTCATGTTGATAAGTTCTTCGGCGGAACCTTCGGCAACGATCTTTCCGTCTACCAACACGCCGATCCTGTCACAGAGTTCCTGTGCTACGGAGAAGATATGAGTGGAAAGGATAATTGAATGACCTTCGCTGCGGAGTCTCTTGAGATAGTCTGTAACCTGTCTGGAAGTAAGGATGTCCAGACCGTTTGTGGGTTCATCGAAAATGATCACTTTCGGGTCATGGATAAGGCTGATCGCAATGGAGACTTTCTGCTTCATTCCGGTTGATAGTTCTTTGATCATCCTGTCAGCAAAAGGTGTTATTCCGAATGTCTCGAACAGGACAGTCTTCCTGCCGGGTATGGATTCTTTTGGTATGTCATATAACTCGGCAAAGAAGTCAAAGAGTTTGTTTGGAGTGGACTGTGGATCAAGTTTGATCTCGGTGGTGAGGAAACTTATATGCTTGTGGATCTCAAGCGCATCCCTGCGTGAGTCAAGACCGTTAATGAATATGGAACCTGAAGTGGGTTCAAGCAGTGTTGAGATCATAAGCATGAGAGTTGTCTTGCCTGCTCCGTTTGGACCAAGCAGTCCGTATATCTCTCCGTCACCGACATTGAAGCTGACTCCCTTTATCGTCTCGGAGTTCTTTATATAACTCTTATGAATATCATTTACATTAACTATCTGCAAAGTCTTTGCCTCCTTATAACTTTCATGAATATCAGTGCGGCGATCGCAGAGTTGAGAATGACCAAAACGGCTACGTGCCAGAATTTGTCCTGCGCATTAAAGGTCTCTGACATGATCTCAAGCGAATTGTGAAGCGGTATGAAATACTCGAAAGTAACGGGTCTTGTACTGCGGAACATCTGAATAAAGAAATCAGCAAGGAACAGTATGAGAGGAAGCTGAAGATTGACTATAGTATCCTGCAGTCTGTCCAGCGAGAATACGACCGTAAGGCACATTGCAGTCATCAGAAAACATGTTACCGGTACCGTTACCGCAACTATCAGCAATTGAACCGGAGTAAGAAACAGACCAAAGGGGAGAAGTGACATTGCACTGTTGCTCCTGTTGATCCAGGACACAAAGAACATGACGGTCATGGTAACGTATGTGGAAGCGGATGAAATAGCAATAATTGCAAGTGACTTGCCTATGATTATCCTGCCGGCACCGACAGGAGTCATATAGAGTTTGGTAAGAAACCCTCTGTCTTTCTCCTGTGCGAACATATCCTCTGAAAGAGAGTAGACACAGTAGTACATCAGTATCAGAAGGATGCCGGGGATTACTCTTGATGCTGCGGCATTTGCATTCGTCCTGAAGTTCATGAATCTGGTAACGAGGTTATTGCCGTCTACACTGAACAGGCTGCTTCCGATAATTGCATAATCACCGCCAAGAGTGTCGATAAGAGTGTCCTGATATTTCTCCAATACACCCTGCTTGAATTGTTCCGCCTGATATCTTCCGGTAAAAGAAGACGCGGAGAAAGCAACGTATACAGTTGCTTTGCTTTCAGTATGGTATTCACCTTCGTTAAGAGCGGTATAGTAATAAGAGATTTCATCATCAAAACCGATTCCGTTCTTTCCGGACCAGAATGTGCATATGACTGTTCCGTTTTTTACGACACTCTGGATACCCTCGTTATCTCTTAATTCAGTCAGTTTGTCGTAATCCCAGAATTCATAATTGAATACATGTGAATCAACATCTTCATCAAGATATTCAATGAACGAATCAGGTGCATTGACGATAACGATCGGACGGCTTGTCAATGAACCGGTGGAAATAAAATTAATGATCATGGGAAACAGGTTAAGTGCAAGCATCATAAGCACTGCAGGCAACAGGAACAATGTTGCAGTCTTGCGCCAGTTAGTGAAAATCCGTTGCATTTCCCAGCGGTAGATCGTCTTGATATATCTCATGAATTCATTTTATATTACCTCGGGCAAAATGAAATACGGAAATAACACCTTTAACTCATGTTGATAAATTGAACAAAACACGCGCTGTATAAGGCTTTAAATCTAAAAGAAATATCAATTTAATTTGTTGACACTAATTGAGAAGAAATGTAAATTAAATATATCCAACAGGAAATATATGGAGGTTCTAAGTATGGATACTGAGAAGAAAGATGTAAAGGTAGAAGTTAAAGCTGCACCTGTAGCTGCTGCTCCTGCTAAGAAGGCTGCACCTGCAAAGAAGGCTGCACCCGCTAAGAAGCCCGCTGCTAAGAAGCCTGCTGCAAAGAAGGCTGCACCTGCAAAGAAGGCTGCACCTGCTAAGAAGGCTGCTCCTGCTAAGAAGGCTGCTCCCGCTAAGAAGGCTGCTCCTGCAAAGAAGGCTGCTGCAAAGAAGCCCGCTGCAAAGAAGCCCGCTAAGAAGGTTGCTGCTAAGAAGGCAGAAGTTATCTTCCAGATCGACGGCAAGGATATCACAGCTGAGAAGGTTGCTAAGAAGTTCCCTAACGGCGGTAAGATCTATGTCAACGTTGCTGAGAAGAAAGCTTATGATGAGGCTGGCAACGGAAAGAGCATTTTCTAATTGATTTAACAAGCTTCTTATAGGAACTCCCGTCATCCGGCGGGAGTTTTTATTTGCCATTTTCTAAGATTGCTGTATGCTTGTTCTATGCCTTTACTGACAGTACAGAACATATCGATGAGTTTTGGTGAACGCCGGGTTTTAAGCGGCGTTAATTTTCGTGTGAACAAAGGAGACCGCATCGCATTTATCGGTGATAACGGTGCAGGCAAATCCACACTGTTCAAGATCATAAAAGGACTCATAACTCCTGACGAAGGAGATGTGATCTTACACGGCAATACGATAGTCGGTTTCTTATCACAGAATATGAGTGAACAGGATCTGTCCGGCAATACTTTGAAACCCGTTAAGCTCATCGATCTTGAATGCCGTTTGCATGAACTTGAACGTGAACTGTCAAAAGGTGAGAACCTTGATGAACTCATGAAAGAGTATTCGGATGTCCAGGCTCAATATGAGAGTGCCGGAGGTTATGATTACGATCACAGACTCAGTGATGCGTTAGGAGGACTCGGCCTTTCCGGAATCAATGACAGAACTGATTTTACGGGACTGTCAGGCGGAGAGAAAATGAGAGTGTGTCTGGCAAGACTCATAGTCGAGCGCCCGGATATACTAATGCTCGATGAGCCTACAAACCATCTTGATATGGAAGCGATCGAATGGCTTGAAGGATTCCTTAAGTCTTACGGCGGAGCCGTTTTTGTTATTACGCATGACAGGCATTTTATTGACAGTGTAGCTAACAGGGTAATAGAACTTGACGGCGGACAGATCAGGGAATATAAAGGCAACTATTCTGAATACAAGATCCAGAAAGAAGAATTCCTTAAGACGCAGTCTTCCGTCATTGCCAATCTCGAGACCGAACTTGAACACCAGCTTGAAGTAAAGCAGACGTTCCTGTCACACCGCAACATAAGCGGTTATCACCAAAGAGAGAAGGTCGTTGATAAACTCGAGGACATACTTGCAAGAGAACGTGCGAAGCTTCCTTCCGGTTATGCAAAGATGAGCTTTGTTGCGACACCGAGAGATACAAGCGGCAAGTCAGACAAGATACTGCTTGAGGTAAAAGATGTCTCGAAAGAATTCGACGGGAATGTGCTTTTCGAGAATGTGTCGTTTGAACTCAAAGCGGATGAGAAGATATTCCTGTGCGGACCGAACGGCTGCGGCAAGACGACGCTCCTGTCATTGCTTTCGGGAAAGGCTGCGGGTACATCCGGAACGGTACTGATATCATCAGCTGTCACATGCGGATTCATGGGACAGTTTGTTCCGTTTGAAGATGAGACCGTTACTTGTTTTGACGAACTCATTACGAGAAGTGATCTGCAGACGACGGAAGCAAGATCGCTCCTTGCGCGTTTCGGGTTCCGCGGAGAAGACGCATTCAAGACGATATCTATGCTCTCCGGAGGCGAACGTTCGAGACTGTATCTGTGCTGTCTGCTCAATGAGAATCCGGACATACTTTTCCTTGATGAGCCTACCAACCATCTTGATATAAATTCGAGGGAGATCCTTGAGGATGCGATCAGAGAGTATCAGCATGCGGTCATATGCGTGTCGCACGACAGATTCTTTATCGATAAGTGTGCGGACAGGATACTCGGTTTTGCCGGAACTATGGTAAAGCCCTATGACAAGTACGAATACTACCGTAAGGATCTTAACAGCATTCCCAAAACTGAAGAGAAAAATGAAGAGGAAAGACCTGTCAAAAAGCCCAAGCAGGTAAAGAGCAGCAAAGAGGCAGGACAAAGACGCGCGAGACTCCGTGAACTCGAGAAGACCATAGCATCACTTGAATCGGAACAAAAGGAACTTGAAGCAGCCTTCGGGGTAAATGCCAAAGGAGACGAATACAAAAAGTACGGCGAGATCTCCGAACAGCTTGAAGTTCTTTACGAAGAGTACTTCGCGCTCTCTGAAGAAAACTGATCGGATTCCGCTATAAAGTTAATAAAAAATTTTTACTAATCGCGCCTGCACATATATTATTTTATGCCATGAGGTAGTATTCTATTTGTAAATATACAAAGAGGTATAACTATGGGCATGACGATAACGCAGAAGATTTTGGCGCAGCATGCCGGTCTGCCTGAAGTAAAGGCATGCGATCTCATTGAAGCAAAACTGGACTGGTGTCTGGGCAATGAAGTAACGACTCCTCCCGCGATAAAGATATTCAAAGAATTAGGTGCAGACAAGGTTTTTGATAAAGACCGGGTCTGTCTGGTCCAGGATCATTTCACACCAAACAAAGACATAAAATCCGCCGAACTGTGCAAGACCATGCGATGCTTTGCGCATGAACAGTCCGTAACCCATTTCTATGAGCTTGGAAGAAAAGAGATGGGTATCGAGCATGTTATCCTTCCCGACAACGGAATAGTATTTCCCGGAGACAGCATTATCGGTGCCGATTCGCATACATGCACATATGGTGCGGTAGGATGTTTTGCTACAGGTGTCGGTTCGACTGATCTTGCATGCGCCATGGCAAGCGGAAGCACATGGTTCAAGGTTCCCGAAGCAGTAAAGGTCATCCTTCACGGTAAGTTTGGAGAATATGTAACCGGCAAGGATCTCATCCTTCACATCATAGGAATGATAGGTGTTGACGGAGCTCTTTATAAGTCACTGGAATTTACGGGTGACGGCGTTAAGAACATACCGATGACCGGCCGTCTTACAGTGTGCAATATGGCCATTGAGTGCGGTGCCAAGAATGCAGTTTTCCCGGTCGATGATACAGCACTTGAGTATATCTCCAAGACCAATCCCGAGAGATACGCAAAGGGCGACTATAAGATATATACCGCTGACGATGATGCGGAATATGCAGATACCATCGAGATCGATCTTGCCGATGTTCCTTTGACGGTTGCGCTTCCGAGCCTCCCGTCGAATACGAGACGGGCGGACGAATGCTCTGACATTAAGATAGATCAGGTCGTTATAGGCTCGTGCACAAACGGCAGACTGGGCGATATCGGGACGGCTGCTGAGTTGTTTAAAGGCCGCAGGGTAGCTGACGGTGTAAGATGCATCGTTATCCCGGGCTCGCAGAGGGTCTACAGGGAAGCACTCGACAGGGGATGGCTTGCAGTGTTTGATGATGCGGGGTGTGTCATCTCGACTCCCACATGCGGACCATGCTTAGGCGGACACATGGGCGTTCTTGCGAAAGGCGAGAGGTGCGTGTCTACTACAAACAGGAACTTCGTAGGACGTATGGGTGATACCGGTTCTGAAGTGATCCTGAGCGGAGTGCCTGTCGCATGCGCTTCTGCCATTGCAGGTCATGTCGCTACTCCTGCGCTGATCGGAGGTGCCAATGAAGGTTAAAGGCATAGTTCATAAGTATGCTGATAACGTCGATACCGATGTTATCATCCCGGCAAGATATCTTACTTCGGCTGATCCCGGGCACTTGAGACAACACTGCATGGAAGACATAGATTCAGGTTTTGTATCACGCGTGTCGGAAGGTGACATCATGGTCGCGGGAAAGAATTTCGGTTGCGGTTCGTCAAGAGAACATGCACCTGTCGCGATCAAGGCCAGCGGCATTTCCCTGGTCATAGCGGAGGACTTTGCCAGGATATTCTACCGCAATGCCATCAATGTCGGACTGCCCATCTTAGAGTGTCCGGAAGCTGCAAAGGCTATACAGGCAGGAGACGAGCTTGAAGTTGATTTCGATACCGGGATCATTACGGATAATACCCGCGGCGAATCCTGGCAGGCAAAGCCGTTCCCGGAATTCATAAAGAAGATCATAGACGCAGGCGGACTGCTTGATTATACAAGGCGGAAGATAAACAATGGATGAGTATAAGATCGCAGTCATCAAAGGCGACGGCATAGGTCCCGAGATAGTTGATTCCGCTCTGCAGGTGTTGAATGCTGCGCAGGATAAGTTCGGATTTAAGGTAACGTGCAAAGAGTATCTTGCCGGCGGCTGTGCTATTGATGTTTCCGGAAGACCTCTTCCGGAAGAAACACTCGAGGGATGTAAGAACGCAGATGCAGTACTTCTCGGTGCGGTGGGAGGTCCGGCATGGGATCATATCGAGCCTTCGCTCAGGCCTGAGCGAGCATTGCTCGGTCTGAGATCAGGTCTGGGGCTTTATGCAAACTTAAGACCTGCCATCATGTTCGAAGAACTTAAAGATGCTTCTCCGGTAAAGAGCATAGACCACATGGATATCATGATGGTCCGTGAGCTTACCGGCGGCATATATTTTGGCGACAGCGATCAATACAGCTGTAAAGACATCCTTTCCGACGGTACGCCGAAGGTGAGGATCGCATACGATACCGAGAGTTATTCCGAAGGCGAGATAAGAAGAATCACGGATCTTGCATTCAGGATCGCAAGAGGAAGAAGCAAGCATCTGACTCTTGTCGATAAGGCCAATGTCCTTACTTCGAGCAGGCTCTGGAGAGAGATCGCTGAAGACGTGCACGATGATTACCGCGACGTCTCTTTGGATTATCTGTATGTCGATAACTGCTCGATGCAGCTTATCAGCAGACCGGGTGATTTCGATACGATCGTGACCAGCAACATGTTCGGCGATATCCTCTCGGATGAAGCAGGGCAGATCACCGGAAGCGTAGGTATGCTTCCGTCTGCATCGCTCGGCAAACCCGGCACCCCGGGACTTTACGAACCCATTCACGGAAGCGCTCCGGATATAGCGGGAACAGGCAAGGCAAATCCTCTGGCAACGATATTGTCAGTTGCGATGATGCTGCGCTGGCAGTTCGGCGAGACCGAAGCTGCCGACAGCATCGAGAATGCCGTTAAGCAGGCGCTTGCTTCCGGATACAGGACAAGTGATATAGCCCGCGGCAACGCGGATGAGAAGCCCGTTGATACAGAAGGCATGACAGCTGCAGTTATCGCGGGCATATAACGATACAAGGAAGGAAAGAGCAATGGCAAAGAAACTTGTCGCGGTCATAGATATCGGTTCGATTACCGCGAGGATCAAGATCTTCGAAGTTAATGCGAAGGGCAAGCCGAAGGAGATAGAGGCAGTCCGTAAGTTCACGGGCTTGGGTTCGAGAAGTTACAAGTCGGGCGCAATACAGCCTGACCAGGTAAACGAGCTTTGCAAGTGTCTCAAGATGTTTGACGAGAAGTGCCGTGAGTATGGTGTCTCGCGTGTATTCTGTGTTGCCACATCCGCTTTCAGGGATGCGTCCAATGCTGAAGTCGTCCTTGAGAAAGTAAGGACCAGAACCGGCTTTAAGATAAGGGTCCTTGACAACACGATGGAGCGTTACTATCAGAGTCTTGCAGTACAGGCTATCTATCCTGATTTCGCAAAGATGATCGAGAACGGAACGATGATGCTCGACATAGGTTCCGGTTCACTCCAGGCTTCCGTTTACGATAAATCAGAATTTGTATTCTCTCAGAATATGCTCCTCGGATCGCTTCGTATCTCGGGACTCCTGTCGGACCTTGAATCCAGAACGACGCACTATGACGAAGTGCTCGAAGAGTTCATAGGACAGGATCTTGATGATTACCATGCTGTTGAACCTAAAGGGATCACATACAAGAACCTGATCGCATTCTCAGGTGAGATGGGATTCATCAAGCGGCTCGGAGGCTATGACGGAATGTCTTCCTGCGTTCTTTCCAAGGAAGAATTCCTGCGGATCTATGAGTATCTTCTCAAGACCAGACCTTCTGATCTCACTCTTCACGACAAGATACCTTCGATGATCGCTCCGCTCCTTCTTCCCACGGCGCTCATCATCAAAAACATGCTTGAATACACCGGAGTGGACAAGGTCTACATGCCGCATGCGTCACTGTCTGACGGTATCGTCTATTACTACTGCTACAACAACATGGGCCTGAAACCCGCTGTTGATCCTGACAGCTATCTTATCTCTGCGGCGCGCCATATTGCCAAGAGATACCGCTGCGACAAAAAGCATATAGAATTTGTTGAGAACATTGCGCTGGATATCTTCGATGAGATCAAGAATGTTTCCGGTCTCGACAAACGCGACAGGCTGTTGCTGCAATTGGCAGTAATAATGCACGAACTGGGCAAGTTCGTTCATTCGAGAAATCACAGCGATGCTGCTTATTCGATCATCAGTTATACGAACCTGATGGGTCTAGATCATGATGAACAGCATATGGTCGCCATGATAGTAAGGTTGTATCCGAGAAATAACCCATATGAGAGTTATTACTATTCGATCCTTCCTTCTGACCAGAAAGTCATCGTATCCAAGCTTACCGCGATCCTGCGTATTGCGGATTCAATAGATGCTTCTCACAAGGAGAAGGCAAAGAGAGTAAACGTAACACTTAAGCCCGACAAGCTCGCGATCACCTGCGAATCTCCGCAGGATATGTCTTTCGAGCAGTGGGCATTCGAACACAGGTGCGGCCTGTTTGAAGATGTCATGGGCATCAAACCCGTGTTTAAGAGCAGGAGGGAAGGCTGATGGCTGTAAAGAAGAAAACAACTGCTGCGTCCGGCGCAGCAAAAAAGACCGTTAAGACAACAGGTGCGGTCAAGGCAAAGAAACCGGCAAAGACAGCTGGCAGGACAAAAGACTATAAGACGGAGAAATACGCTTCCGAGTTAAGCCGTAATTCCAAGTATTTCAACCGTGAGCTTTCCTGGCTCGAATTCGATGACAGGATCCTGCACGAGGCAAGAGACACGAAGAATCCGCTTCTCGAGAGACTGAACTTCCTGTCTATTACCGCTTCGAACCTCGATGAGTTCTATATTGTCCGTGTCGCTTCATTGAGGGACATGCAGAGCGTCGGAATGGAGGCTGCGGACATTGCCGGTTTTACAACGACCGAGCAGCTCGAGAGGATCGATGCCAAGACACGCCGCACGATGGCTCTTATGTACAGTACTTTCGGAAGATCTTTGGTGCCTGCTCTGGCGCAGGAGAAGATATTCTTCAGGAACTATGACGAACTGACCAAGTCTCAGAAAGAGACAGCGGATTCGTATTTTAAGACTGTTCTGTATCCGATCGTCACTCCGATGGCAGTCGACGCTTCAAGACCTTTCCCGCTCATCTACAACCGCACGCTCAATATCTGTGCGATGATCGAGAATGCTCCCGGCAGCGTAAAGCTCCAGGACCGTGCCGTCGACGGCATCAAGAATGCACAGGATTCTTCTGAAGAAGAGGGCTTTATGTATGCCACGATACAGGTCCCGTCGGTAGTCAAGCGACTGTATCAGATCCAGAGCGACGAGGGTGACGTGTTCGTCCCGATCGAGCAGATAATCCAGGCAAACATAGAAGAACTCTTTGACGGCAGGACTGTTGTGGCTTCAGGCTTTTACCGGGTCATGCGCAACGCCGATCTTGATATCGACGAAGACGAGGCGGAAGACCTTCTCAAAGAGATCGAGACACAGGTTAGAAAGCGCCGTTTCGGCGAGATCATAAGACTTGAAGTCCAGGATAACATCGATCCTGACCTCCTTGAATACATCATGAAGGAACTCGAGATATCCAAAAAGGATATATTCAGCGTATCGGGACCGATAGATCTCACATTCCTGTCAAAGCTTGCTTCCGCCTGCAAAGAGAAGCATCCGGGACTGTGCTACAAACCTCATGAACCTGCTGAGGCGGCATCTTTTGACGGTCCCGTGTCGGAGCTCGACATTTTCGCGCAGATAAGAGAGCGTGACAGGATAGTGCATCATCCTTATGAGACATTCGAACCCGTGCTCGAATTCGTCAGGCAGGCCGCACGTGACCCGAATGTCCTTGCAATCAAGCAGACCCTGTACAGAGTATCCGATAAGTCGCCAATCATCGCATCGCTCCTCGAGGCTGCGCAGCGAGGCAAGCATGTAATGGTCCTGGTTGAGCTCAAGGCGAGGTTCGACGAGGAGAACAACATCAACTGGGCGAAAATGCTCGAGAATGCGGGATGCCACGTAATCTACGGTCTCGTAGGACTCAAGACGCACAGCAAGATCACTCTCGTCGTGCGTAAGGAAGAGGACGGCATAAGACGTTATCTGCACCTTGCCACGGGCAACTACAACGATGTCACGGCGAAGATATACACTGACCTTGGACTCTTCACGGCGTCAGAGAGCTTTGGTGAGGACGCATCACAGTTCTTCAACATGCTCTCGGGATTCTCAATCCCGCAGAACTGGAAGAGACTTATCCCGGCACCTCTGTGGATGAAGGATTACTTTATCTCCAAGATCAAGCGCGAGGCTGAAAATGCGAAGAACGGCAAGCCGGCGCGTATCGTTGCCAAGATCAACTCGCTTGTGGACGGCGTTATAATCGATGAACTCTATGCCGCATCCTGTGCAGGCGTTAAGATCGACCTTATCGTAAGAGGCATCTGCTGTCTCAGGGCAGGTATCCCGGGTATGTCGGAGAACATAACAGTCCGTTCGATTACGGGAAGGTTCCTTGAGCATTCGAGGATATTCTATTTCTACAACGAAGGCCATGAGGATCTGTATCTTGCTTCTGCAGACTGGATGCCGAGAAACCTTAACAGGCGTGTCGAGCTTTTGTTCCCGGTCGAGGATAAGGCATGCCGCGAACGCGTGAAAGAGGTGCTCGAAGTCGAGCTTGCCGATACCGTGAGAACGAGTTTCCTGAGTCCTGACGGCACATACCATAAGCTCGATCTCAGGGGCAAGCAGAAGCTGGATTCCCAGCAGAGACTTCTTGAACTCGCCGATGAAGCGGTGGAAGGCCGCCACAGGAGTGAGGACAATCATGAGTTCATCCCCAAAGAGAATCCGCATAACTAGTTCATGCTATAATTTTTGAATCAATACAAGTGAGGTTATTCATATGAGTGTATTTGTTGAAGATTTTGTTTCTGTTTCAAATCCCGAACTCAAGACTAAGAAGTTCACAATAAAGAGTTCAGTGGAAGGACTTGAGGCTTCGGTAATCGGATATGCCGCTGCCATAACAAATCTGACAGTTCCCGATAAGGACGGCAATGTCAAGGATATCATCCAGGGATGCAGGGGACTTGATGAGTATATGAGCAACCCCATGTGCCACGGTTCTGTAGTCGGAAGATCCGCAAACAGGACAAAGGGTGCGGCTTTTGTGATCGACGGTGAGACATTCCACATTCCAGCCAATGAAGGAGAGAACAACCTCCATTCGGGAAATCCCGGCTTTCACAATTCTTTCTGGGATGGAGAGATCCTTCCTGAAGAGAAGGCGGATGCTCTTATCGCAAAGTCCGGTATCGCAGGTATTGCAGAGTGTGACGGAGATGCAGTGATCTTCAGCTATACCAACCCTGACGGAGCCACGGGTTTCCCGGGCAATCTCGAGACCAAGGTGCTCTATGCATGGCTTGAAGACAGAACGTTCCTCATCATGTATATAGGAAAGAGCGACAAGGCGACTGTTTTCGCACCTACAAACCATTCCTATTGGAATCTTGCTGGTTACGATGCGGGATATGTGGGTGAGCAGCTCATTATGGTCAATGCTGATGAGATCACTATAAAGGATGAGAACAACTGCCCGAACGGCGAGGTGATGAAAGTTGACGGTACGGTATTTGACTGCCGTGAGTACAAGTTTATCTCCGAGCTTATCGACAACGACCATCCGCAGCTCGTTATGGGCAAGGGAATCGACCAGAACTTCCTCATCAAGAGCCAGAAGGGGACATTCTCGTTTGCTGCCGCTGTAACGGATCCCGTATCCGGACGTACGATCGAGTGCCTTACGGATCTTCCGGGAATTCAGATCTATGCGGCCAACAACCTCAACAATTCACCTGACCAGAAGGGCGATACACCGTATCCTCCGTACTCTGCGATCTGTCTTGAGGCTCAGATGGTCCCGAATGCAGTCAATCTTCCGCAGTTCGACTCTCCGAACTCAGATATATAATACTTGCTAAGATTTTTAAGAAAGAAGGAAATCAATATGGAAAAGAAAAATCTTGATTGGTCAAATCTGACATTCTCTTACCAGAAGACCGACAAGCGTTTCGTTGCTAACTACACCAACGGCGCTTGGGACGAGGGTGCCCTCATCGATGACGATATGATCGTCATGAGCGAGGACGCAGGCGTACTTCAGTATGCACAGACTGTATTTGAAGGCCTTAAGGCTTATGAGACAAAGGACGGTAAGATCGTTACATTCCGCCCTGATCTCAATGCTGAGAGACTTCATGACTCTGCTGTCCGTCTCGAGATTCCCCCGATTTCCAAGGAGATGTTCATCAGATCAGTCAAGGAGACTGTTGCAGGCAATGCTGCATGGGTTCCTCCGTTCGGAACAGGCGCATCTCTCTATCTGAGACCTTATATCTTTGGTATCAACCCCGTTATCGGCGTTAAGCCTGCTGATGATTATCAGTACAGGATCTTCGCTACACCTGTAGGTCCTTACTTCAAGGGTGGTGCTAAGCCGATCAGAGTTAAGATCTCTGATTTTGACCGTGCAGCTCCGCGCGGAACAGGTAACATCAAGGCAGGACTTAACTATGCTATGTCTCTGCATGCGATCGTTACTGCTCACAAGGAAGGCTTTGCCGAGAATATCTATCTCGATCCTGCAACACGTACAAAGATCGAGGAGACAGGCGGCGCTAACCTCATCTTCACAGACGGCAACGGCACACTTGTTGTACCTAAGTCTGATTCCATCCTGCCTTCCATCACGAGAAGATCTCTCGTTTATGTTGCAGAGCATTACTGCGGCATGAAGATCGATGAGCGTGAAGTTACTCTCGAAGAGATCATGGGCGGCGCATTCACAGAGGGCGGTCTCTGCGGTACAGCAGCTGTTATCTCACCTCTCGGTGCCATCAACGATCACGGCAAGGAATTCACATTCGCTTCCGGCATGGAAGAGATGGGTCCTGTCATGACAAAGCTCAGAGAGACTCTCACAGGCATCCAGATGGGTACTGTTGAAGCACCTGAGGGATGGATCCTCGAGATCGAGTGCGAGTAATCCCGCTGCTATGCGGCTGAGCAAATCGCTCGCGTAAGCTGATAAATAATAATGGCCGTCGGTTGATCCGGCGGCCATTTTGTTTTGCCTGGTGAAGTGATGCTGTTACAGCATGTGTGCTCTTAACTCGTCACCTGACAGAGGTGAGAGGAGGGCAGGCGCGATGTCGAAGACTGTCTTGCAGCCGAAGTCGCCCTTGGCAGCAAGTCTCGAGATGGCACGTGCATAGGCAACGAGTACGGAACCTGTGAATTCAGGGTTGGAATCAAGCTTCAGGGAATACTCGATGACCTGCTTGTGCTCACCGTTGTTGCCGGTAACGCCGGTCCTGAATACGAAGCCGCCGTGGTTCATGCCGGAGTGATTGGCAGCAAACTCTTCTTCAGAGATGAAGTGTACTGTCGTATCGTAATCTGCAAAGTAGTTGGGCATCTCCTTGATGGTCTTCTCGATGAGAGCCTTATCAGCGCCTTCCTCTGCAACTACGAAACACTCTCTTGTGTGCTTCTGTCTTGTAGTAAGCTCGGGCTGTTCACCTGATCTTACAGCTTCAAGGGCAGCTTCTACGGGAATGGTGTACTGCTTGCCGTTCTTTACGCCGGCGATCCTGCGGATTGCATCAGAGTGTCCCTGAGATACGCCCTTGCCCCAGAATGTGTAATCCTTTCCTTCGGGAAGGACACAGCTGCCGTAAAGACGGTTGAGCGAGAACATACCGGGGTCCCATCCGCCTGAGATAAGTGCAGTGTGATTGCTTGAAGAAGCAGCACCGTCAACATTTGCAAAATGCTCAGGGATCCTTGCGTGAGTATCGAAGCTGTCGATGACGTTGAACATTGCTGCGTACCTGGGTGTCTGCTCAGGCAGGTCTGTAGCTGAACCGCCGCAGATAACGAGGACATCGATCTTGTCCTTGTAACTCTCGATGTTGTCTGTGCTGTCAACGACGGCGCCTTCAGTAGCGATCTTGACTGTCGCGGGATCACGTCTTGTGAATACTGCAACGAGGGAAGTGTCGGGATTCTGCTTGATAGAAGCCTCAACGCCGCGTGCCAGGTTGCCGTAACCTAAAATACCGATCTTGATCATAGTGGATACCTCCATTTATATTTCGAAAAGATTTTATCTTTTAAGCCACTTGCAGTAAATAGAT
>CADAOK010000030.1 GCA_902789515.1 Oscillospiraceae bacterium | reverse complement strand
TAAAAAGTTGTTCCACCATCAGTCATGCGTCCGCTCCCGAACGGAAGCACGAAAATAACCAGAATAGAAATTATTATCACTATTATGACTGTGCGCTTTTTCATTTTATTACCCAATATACTGTTTATTATCCTATCTACGGGTTACCCCTTCGTAAATCATTAAATCATCAGAGTACCAATACTTAAAAAACATAGTATTCTTCGGCATAGCTCAAGCAGTAAACGGTGAAACTAGCTCTGTCTTTATTTCCGGAATAATAATAATCTATACGGTATGTGTAACCATCTTTAACGAAATTACTGCTTATGCAGTAATCATCACTATCATAGCCATCTTTGTTGGTAAACGGAGTGATGCCTAACTGATCGTAAAAGTAATCCGAGAACATCTGATAACAATTCTCAGCTTCTTTAAGGCTCATATCGACTACACAATAACCAATAGAGTATACAATTCCGTCTTCTCGCGACTTTTTAAGATGACTGTATTCCAGATAAAACCTGCTGAATGTCACATCATGTTCTGTATAACGAGCATCATAATTATATCTATCATAGTTTGGTTTATTAATAACATTGCCGTTTTTATATTCCGGACCGATACGAGTAAGTTCAAGCCCATATTTCTTTTCAACCATTCTCTCAGCTGTATCAACATCTTTTCCTATAACACTAAACATAAAGCTGCATAATTCTTCCTGCACTTCGATATCTTCGAAATTATTTTTCGAGCAAGAAGAGAACAATGTAAAAGTGAAAACAACCACTATTAAACAAATCGTTATTTTTCTCATAACTTCCCCTCCCCATATATGAATTAACTAGAGCTTTAGCAAGTTTTATTCCTGATTTAGTTATCTATACTGCTGATTATCTGTACTAATCAATTATATCAAAACCAATGTCTTCACAGTCCGATATGGTATATTCTATGTGTTCTGCATGAACAATCCGTAAAGAAAGAAATCTACGAATGATAAAAGTCTTATTTATTTGTCACGGCAACAGTATTACTTAAATCGTGGATCGTTGATTTTATTGGCTTAGAGCCGCTTTTTGCGAGGATTCTGTACCTCGTTTGTACCAAAAGCCCAAGGGTTCGGCATGACACTTGTTTGCATCAAACGGAGCAAGGAAGGATGTATGTATGCAAATATAACTGTAAGGTGAGCTATATCTTGCAGAAAAAGGAATCTAGGCGGTTGAGGCCGGTCGTAAGCAGCCGGCTGTTTTTGATGATGATACCCCTGACTCTTGATATAATAGTTTCAGTATTCATAATGGATCATAAATTATCAGTATAATAATCTAACAAGATTTTGGGAGACAGTTATGTTTACTGCAGATGGAATAGAAGGAATTGAGGTGCTCCGAACAAAGATCCCAACCGAATTACAATCATGGGGTGAATTCGGTTGTCATATAGAGGATCTCCACTTTTTTAGTGATATCAATGAATATGGAGTTGATATTAAGTGCCTGGATATTATTTTATCAGACAGCGAAAAACGTTATAGAATAAACCTTCATTTCAATAATGTATCCGGCAAGATATCTTTCGAGCCAATCAATGGATTTTATTCAGGACTGTCCATTGATAATCTATCCTCCAGCGGTTATGAAAAAACGAAGAGCTTCCATATTTATTCTTTTGAGATGGATAATGATACAGATTTTTACTGTGAAAAGGTTAAAGCGGAATTGGTATAAGAATAGAGCATATAATAGACAGGATAACTCACGAGAATAAGGGAAATAGGAATACAATGAAAATAAAGAAACTGATGATCCTGATCATAGCAGTGCTTCTTTTTACAGGATGCCATGCTTTTTACAGGATGCCATGATCCTGACCGTGATCAGACATTTGAATCTCCCTTTGGAAATGATGAGGTTGTTGTTATGGTCGATTATTTGAGCTGCCCAGATGTATTCTATAACGGAGAATGCATCTTTGAGTATGACGGTCCGGGATTCAATGAGACAGTTTACTGGGATGTGGAATGGATATCGGAAGATGAGATACGGCTTTATATTCCCGGATCTCGGTGGACAAATCAGGTGTATTACATAGATATACCAAGATAATGGCGATGAGACAGTTTTATAGGTTATATAAGCACAATTTGAATGGAAATGGTTTTCTGTACTGAATGCTCCGGTTTCCGGAGCAGTTTTGTGTTCCGGGTTACCATTCGATTGATAGAGGAGATTAATAAGAGTAGTATTTAGCAATCCCATGGAAGGGAGATAAAGTCAATATGAATTACTACACTGCAGACTTGCACTTTTGCCATGAGAATGTCATCAGATACGAAGACAGGCCTTGGGATACCGCTGATTCCATGGAACTCGACATGATCGAACGGTGGAACAGGAAGGTCACGGCAGACGATGATGTATATATCCTCGGTGATTTTGCTTTCGGGAATTCCGGGAACTGGCGGCGCATCTTGCCCCAGCTCAACGGGAGAAAGCATCTGATAATCGGCAACCATGATCTGAGAGGGCGTTTTCCCGACGACATAGTTGCCATTCTCGCCGAACCGCCTGTCCCGTATAAGGTTATAAAGGACGGGGAATACCATGTGTTGATGAGTCATTATCCGATGGTCTCTTATCAACACGATTCAAAGCCGGGTACGCTGATGTTCTACGGCCATGTTCACAACACTCCGGAGTTTGACGCAGTTAAGGCAGCTGTTAAGACGATGAAGGAGCGGTGCAGGGCTGCCGGGTTCGACTACCAGGGCCGCCTGTATAACTGTTGGTGCGGATTTTTCGGCTGGGCGCCCGCGACGCTGGAGGAAGTATTGGCGAACGAACATGCCGGATGCCTGTAAAGAACCCGAGTGAAAAATCTCATAAAAACATGTTATTATTGGTTAGCAAATAAAACTGATACGAGGTGCTTATGAAAAAGAACGAGCGTAAAGACCTGGTTACCAACATCTACACGGCAGATCCGTCTGCACATGTTTTCAACGGCAAGATCTACATCTACCCCTCACATGACGAAGACCTTGATATTCCCGAAGATGATGACGGTGAGCAGTATGTCATGAAGGATTATCACATCCTGTCCATGGATTCACTTGACAGCGAGTGTGTCGACAACGGAGTGGCTCTGTCCGAAGACCAGATTCCGTGGGTCTCACGCCAGCTCTGGGCACCCGATGCTATCTACACCAACGGCAAGTACTACCTCGTTTTCCCTGCAAAGGATAAGCAGGATATCTTCAGGATCGGCGTTGCTGAATCCGACTCTCCCGTAGGACCTTTCAAGCCCCAGGAAAACTTTATCGAGGGCAGCTACAGCATCGACCCTGCAGTCCTCAAAGATGACGACGGCAGGATCTGGTGCTATAACGGCGGTCTCTGGGGAGGCCAGCTCGAGATGTGGCAGTCAGGTAAGTTCAATCCGGAAGAACACAGACCTGAAGGCGATGAGAAGGCACTCGGCCCCCTCGTTGCTGAGTTCAAGCCCACCATGGATTCCTATGTTGCAGCACCCAAGATGATCACGATCCTTGACGAGAACGGCGAGCCCCTCAAAGCCGGCGACGAGGACAGAAGGTATTTCGAAGATCCGTGGATGCATAAGTTTGGCGGTAAGTACTACTTCTCATACTCCACCGGCACGACTCACTACCTCTGCTATGCCGAGGGTGATTCCCCCGAGGGTCCCTTCACATACAAGGGAAGGATCATGGAGCCGGTCATCGGCTGGACAACACATCACTCCATCGTACAGATCGACGGCGAGTGGTACCTCTTCTACCACGATGCAAAGAGATCCGGCGGCTGCTCACACAAGAGGAGCGTCAAGTTTACCAAACTTAACATCGCTGAGGACGGCACTATCGAGACGATCCATCCGTACGACCACGAGTAAGACAGACCAAGCAAGTTTAGACGCAGATGCAGCCCGGAGTGATCCGGGCTGTTGATTGGAGACAAAACCGCTCGCATATAATGGATAACGCAAAAATACAGAAGATATTTCTGAACGGCAGAAAGGCATATCAGCTGTACCAGAGATATATGTTTCCGGTAACAGGCCGCGAGGGAATTTGCCTGCCATCGACGAGTCCCGCCAATGCGGCCTAGAGTATAGACAGACTGACGGAAGCATGGAGAGGAATAAAAGAATGAAAAAGAGCATAAGAACAGTAACAGCAATTATGTTATGTGCAGTTATGGCGGCTTCGGTTACAGCCTGCCCTGCGTCAAAGGACAGGGATTACGACGAACCGGAAGCCGAAGAATCAGAGACAGAAGAGACTGAGGCCGAGGTTTCGGAAGAAAGCATTCCTGAGACATCTGCGGAAAGGACTGAGAGGGAGACGGAAGAGACGGCGCTGCCCGCCGGTTCCGAAGACGATGCGAGGTATATGGCTTTTTTCGAGAACGAATATGCAGAGTGGGATGACAATCTGTATCTGACCGCGAATAACGTTGAAGTCATGTATGCCTACAGCGACATTGACGGCGACGGTCTGTCGGAACTGCTGATCGGCGATGCGTTGGGAGTATACCTGATCGTTACCGAGACCGACGGCACATATAATGTCTCCGGAGTCTATGGCTGGAGTATTCAGTATGGCGCGACTTCGAGTGAATACATCGCGAACGGTTATGTGCTCAGCTCCGAATACAACGGCAATAACTACGGCGGGGAGTTTACAGTCTCTACACTGTGGAGATATGACGGCACAGCTAAGGCAGCGGTTGCCATTGCAAGGATTGCCGGTTCATGGGATCCTTCCAATCTCGAGGAGAATCTGAGCAAGTGGGATCTCTTTGTTGCAGTCGATGAGAACGGAGAGATCCCGGTGCCTGAGATGTTCCCGGAGAACCCTGAATTTGTCGGCTCCACTCTTGATTACGGTGATAACTACCAGTTTGCCGACGGCGAGCGTGTGTACAACGAACTTGAGACGGAATTCTATGAGTATGTGGGGAATTTCCGTGCGACAGGAGATACTTTTGCTTCGCTCGAGTGGAAGCCGGTAGACGAAATGTTATAAGATGTACATATGAGTATCCTTATCAAAGACACGACAAGAGAAGAACGCGAGAAGATCGTTGCCGATTCCATCGGCAATATCAGCGGCATGTGCGACGGCTGCATGGCGGGTCTCGCTGACATGTATCAGGACTATATCGACGGCAAGCGCGAGATAAGAGAGATCAACATGGAATACCGTGCGCGGTATGTCTCCGGCAACGGTGAGAAAGAGCGTCCTTCGTGCAGCTATGGGGAATAGACTAACCAAAGCATTGATCGTTTCCGTGACCATTGTATGTGCAGTGGTACTGAGCGGCTGCCTGTTCCAATTTCTTCCCCGGGAACCCGATTATCCTTCGGATGAGGTTTTCGAACAGGAAGTCGCGGAACTGGTCTGCGGTGAGAATATAAAGGCTCTCGGCGACGGGAATTTCTCTTCTTTGGACCGTGATCTTGAGTTTACGGAAAAATGGCTGTTGTCAGGATCTTCCGGAATGTACGGTACGGTCACTTATTGGGTATTGGATTCCGAACACGCCGGATCTGTAGGGTCCGTTTTTTACGACGGAGATGCCAACTACTATACCGCCGTTGCTGCATACTGGAATGACTATATCCTTGAGAGCCTGAACAAGTATTCTTTTGATTCTGCCGACTGCAGTCTGGACGGGGTGCGCTTGTACAAGATCGGCAGAGGTCTGGTCAGAGATGTACGCATATTCATATCACCGGATATCACTTCTGAGCAAAAAGCAGAGATCGAATCGTTCCTTGCTGATCTCCGCGATATCTGCATAGCAGAGAAAGAGTTCCATACAAGCACCTTTGAGTTTCAGTTCTCTGTTGACGTGTTCTATATGGATGATGGCAGCAACAAAGCTGCCAATGTAGGTTTTTGCGGTATTACCGCAGATACTTCTGATGAAGAGCTCAAGTTGGATAACATTATCGTCTATGAACCGTATTACATAGAGTGGAGCGAACCTCTGCCCGGAACCATAGTTATTGTCGAGAACTGATGTCATTTTGCAAATTGATACACAAACGATACACTGAACCTGTAATATCACTCTTGACGGAGGAGATTCATGTACAACGTTCTGCTCGTTGAAGATGACAGTCAGATCCGGGAAGTCATCGGGGACTATTTTGCCAGGCGCGAGATGATCAAGCTGGACTTTGCCGCAGATGGGGAGATAGGCTTAAGCAAGATACTTAACGGCCAGTATGATCTTATCGTTCTCGATATCATGATGCCCGGGATCGACGGCTTCGAACTGTGCAGGATCATCAGGAGAAGATCGGATGTTCCGGTCGTTTTCCTGACGGGAAAGGTCCGTGAGGAAGATGTGCTCTACGGCTACGAACTTGGTGCCGACGACTACATCGTAAAACCTTTCTCGATCAAGGTCCTTTACAGCAAGCTGTGCGCCATTCTTGAGAGGACGAAGGAGGAGCGGATCCCCCGCAAGATACTCGAGAGCGGCCGGATCATTCTTGATCCTGCGAAGTTTGAAGTAACGGTTGCAGGTGAAGTGGTCGATCTGCCGCCCAAAGAGTATTTGATCCTTAAGTACATGATGGAACATCCGGGAACTGCGATCACGAGAAAGCTTTTGCTCGCTGCATGCTGGAACGACGATATGTACACATCCGAGCGCGTGATCGACAACCGTGTAAAGAACCTCCGCAAGAAACTGCGTAAGGAAGGATCCCGCATCAAGACCTTGATCGGCGTCGGGTACAGGTTCGACTGAGGATAGCGGGACTGCTTCCGTAAATGGCTTTGTGCCAAGGGGGAATCAGGAATGAAGAGATACCGTGATTTTGCTTTTCCGCGGATCGCCGTCGGGCTGTTCGTCGGAATAATGCTGTTCTGCATGACGATAATGATCTTCCGCTACCGTTATGAAGCTGTTTTGGGGAGCGGCAATAACGGCATGATCGACAAGTACGAGAAGATGCTCGAGAGATACGATGACGGTGATATCGGCCCGGAATTCATCAGCATGATGTATGACTTCTACCAGTTCGACTATCTGCGCATCTCGCAGCTCGACGACGACGGCAACATCATCCCGATCTTCGAGACGGACTACGATATCGTTGCGGTCAGCGGCAGTGTCCACGACTGGATCTACGTAACCAAGGACGACTCTCTCGCAGGCAGCTCGGTATATTATAAGCAGCCCAAAGAAGACGGATTCGAGCTGAACATCAGATACCTTAAGTGCGACGAGATTTGGGAGCCTGCAGCATCGCTGGACAGATACCTGTCCAATACATATAACATGCTGGCGTTCTCCGAGGGCTGGTATGTCAGCGACATCGATCCGTTCTTCCTTGTCTCCGAGATCTACGGTGCGAATGCCTTCCCGTTCCTGAACATTCAGTCCTGCTACACCGACGATGCGTACCTGCACCTCGGCGTGGTAAAGAAAGGCTATATGAACCTCCCGTTCGGCAAGACATGGGACTTTACCGAAGAAGCAAATAAGGACAAGTACGAGCAGGATGATACGGAAGATATTTTCGGCATGTACACCTCTTACGGATACCCTATAAGGCCTGACAAGTTCCTGTCGGAAGAAGGTGACATCTTTATGCAGGATTCGCTGGCCGATATGGTGGCAAGCGGCAAGATGGATTACAAAGACCGCGGCTACTCCCGCACATGCGAGATTGACGGCAGGCCGACCTACGGCACGATCGAGATATATGAGACCGGCGGTCACAAATATCTTATAGAAGGCGTTATAACCGCTCAGTCTTTTACAGAGTACTATATGCCGTTTATGATCGGTTATGCGGTATTCCTCGCGCTCCTGTTCATAGGCATACCGATGCTGACGGCGATAAAACCCTACAGGCAGTATAAGAAGGCGTACGAGAACAATATCTTCAAGAACAGTCTGATCGATGCGCTCGCACATAACCTCAAGACACCTCTTCAAGTCCTCGGCGGATATGCGGAGAACCTCAAGGATGTCGAAGGCGATGCCAAGAACCGTTATGCCGACGCGATCCTCGCGAAAACGACAGAGATGAACAGGGACATAGAGGCAATATTGAAGGCAGCGGAGAAGACCAATCCCGCTCTTGCTAAGACTTCCGTCCGCGGGATAGTGGAGAAGGTGGTGCAGGACGTTGGTGCTGATGCCGAGATTGAAGGTGATGCGGTGTTTAGTATTGACAAGGAGTATTTTGCGCAGGCACTGACATGCCTTATCGACAACGCCTCCAGGTATAAGACGGTACGCCCCGTGGAGATCAAGATAAGCACA
Organism: Oscillospiraceae bacterium; assembly: GCA_902789515.1. Taxonomy (GTDB): domain Bacteria; phylum Bacillota; class Clostridia; order Saccharofermentanales; family Saccharofermentanaceae; genus Saccharofermentans. The sequence continues at coordinate 9,111 of CADAOK010000030.1, read as the reverse complement.
GGCGAGATCATCATCACGAACAAGACCGGCAGTGATTCGTTTACTCCCGGCACAGGCCTCGCGATAGCCGGAAGGATAATCGAGCAGCACAGATTGAAGCTCAAGACGGAGATCAAAGGCGGCGTTTTCGAGGCGAAGATAACAAAGAAATAAAGCAGAGCGGGAAGGGTCAGACCTTCCCGTTTTTGTTATGTTAGAATTCAAACAGTATGTGAAGAAGAAAGGTGAGCAAGGAGGCAGCCGATGTTAGATACGATAATGAACAGGCACAGCTACCGTGGAAAGTACAAGGCGGACCCGATCCCGGAGCAGGATCTGAGGAACATCATGGAAGCCGGTCTTGCGGCTCCATCCGGATGCAACAAGCAGACGACGAGTCTGATCTGCGTCAACGATCCGGCGATACTTAAACAGATCAACGCCGTGATAGATCCGCCTGTGTGCGAGACTGCACCCGCGCTTATCTGCGTTCTTTCTCAAAGGATAAACGCATACCGCGACAGGTGTTTTGCCGTGCAGGATTATTCTGCGGCCATCGAGAACATGCTCCTTGTGATCACATCTCTCGGGTATCAGAGCTGCTGGTTCGAAGGACACATTACCGACGAGGACCGCATATGCGATAAGATCGCGGAGATACTGAATGTCCCGGACGGGTATGACCTGGTCTGCATGCTTCCCGTCGGCATTCCTGAAGGAGAACCGGTCCTGCCGAAGAAGAAACCTTTCGAAGAGCGCGCATGGTTCAATTCATTTCCTTCAGACAACACATAGGGAGTATTCAGATGGAAGAATTCTATATAGACAGCGACGGCATAAAACTGCACGCGAAACTCGAGCGTATCGAAGGCGCTGACAAGAGCCCGCTCTGCATCCTTATCCACGGCTTTACCGGCCACATGGAAGAAGACCACATCATTGCCGTCAAGGATGCAATGCTCGAATCCGGCGTATCTGTCCTCCGCGCCGAGATGTACGGACACGGCAAGAGCGGCGGTAAGTTCAGGGATCACACTCTCTATAAATGGGTCACGAATGCGCTCTCGGTTGTAAACTATGCTCAAAGCCTGGACTGGGTAACGGACCTTTATATCAGCGGACACTCACAAGGAGGCCTTCTTACAATGCTCATAGGAGGCATGCGATGCGATGACTTCAAAGCGATTCTTCCGCTGTCACCTGCGTGGATGATCCCCGGGATCGCAAGGGAAGGGAACCTGCTGGGCATTGATTTTGATCCCGTGCATATCCCGGAGACTCTCTACAGAGAAGACCTGGAACTGTCCGGCGATTATATCCGCGTGGCGCAGACGATACATGTTGAAGACGAGATCGCTCGATACGAAGGTCCCGTCCTGATCGTCCACGGTGATGCTGACAGCGTGGTGCCTTACAGCTATGCCGTGAAAGCGCAGGAGCTTTATAAGAATGCGGTGCTTGTTCCCGTACGCGGTGCGGATCATTGTTTCGTGGGATACATAGACGAACTTGCAGATGCCGTAAAGGCGTTTTTCAAGACTATTTGATATATGATAGAATCTCCTTAATGAAGGAACGGTTACGGGGATAGATAAGGGGGTGCGGATATGAAATGCAGCAGCTGCGGCGGCACGATGGTATATGATGTCGCGAAGAAGGGTTTGGTCTGTGATCACTGCGGTGCAGTGCAGCCGCTTCCCAAGCCGGAAGAATCAAGCGGTGCAGGTACGGCGGATTTCAACCCGGCCGTAAAAGAAGATGTCTCGGATTGGGGCAGCGCAAGGAATCTTGTGACCTGCGACAGCTGCGGCGCGCAGTTGTTCATTGATTCTGATCAGATGTCCGGACTTTGCCCGTTCTGCGGTTCAGCTGTTGTCCTCACTTTGCAGGAAGCAAAATGCGGGCTGGCACCGAGTGCGATCATTCCTTTCTCGATCACAAGGGAACAGGTAACAGAGAAATTCTACCGCTGGAACAAGTTTGCATTCTGGTCGCCGGAGAGCTTCCGCAAGGGGAAGATATTAGGCAATCTTACTCCTGTCTATGTGCCTTACTGGACATTCGATGCCGACACGGTAACAACATACAGCGGAAGATTCGGATATACGACCGGAAGCGGTGAGGATGAGAAGATCAACTGGTACCAGAGGACCGGCACGGTCGAGAAACACATCGAGGGTGCGTGCGTCTGCGGAAGCAAGAAGTTCCGGAACGACAAGCTCCTGAATTCGGTCATCTCTTTCAGCACCAAAGATCTGGTGGCATACACTCCGGATGCGCTTTCCGGAATGGCTGCGGAGAAATACACTGTCGGCATAGACGAAGCCTGGGAAGTGGCGAAGAATACCGAACTTAATTCGCGTGTCACCAATGCGGCCAGAGCGAAAGAGAATGCAGACAGGTATTCGGATCTGAAGATCTCGACAGAGTATTCGAACATCAAGTACAGATATGTTCTCGTTCCGGTATGGCTTACCGGATGCAAATACGGCGGCAAGGTCTACAACGTTGTCGCGAGCGGACACAACTGGAAGGGCAACTGCAGCAGACCGTTCTCTGTCGCGAAACTCATTACCTTCCTGAGCATCTTCTTTGTATTGTTTGTCGTCACTTCCATCTTCGGACTTGGCGGCGTGTTCCTGGGCCTGGGAGTAATGGCGATGCTCGTTGCGTTTATTATCTATATGGCCATGTTCATGTCGACTCTGAGTGAACAGCGTCAGCAGGAACGCAAGATGTCAGAAGGGCAGACCGAATAAGGAGAATACCGTTCTGCGCAAGCGGCACGAAGAAGTACGATTTCTTCCCGTTCACATGCGGATATAAGGAGAAGGTTTTATAAGGAGGAAGAATACATGAGAGGAAAACTGCTTAAGAAGATCGCAGCTGCGGCAATGGCCGGAACGATGCTGCTGTCTTTTGCTTCCTGTTCACTCTTCGGAGCAAACAAGGAGATCGTTGAGGCAGCGGACACCTTTGCTGAGGCATTGGTCAAGCAGAAGGCGAGCAAGATCATCAAACTGACTGATGAGAAGAAAAAGAGCGATACGGCGGTATCTTTTGAATACCTGCTCAACACATCCAACTATAACTCTAATCAGAGAGCATTTATCAAAGCCGTCGGCGATACGATGACTTATGAAGTGCAGGCGGATACGGTTTCCGTTAACAAGGATGAGGCTTCCGTTGATGTGGTCTTTACCATGGTCGACTACGAGAAGGCGCTTAAGAAAGGTGACTTCGAGGATATCGATGAGGTGATCGATGCGATCAAGGACTGTGACGATACGCGGGATGTCGAAGTCAGCTTTGAGTTTGAGAAGAAAGGCGACAACTGGCTTATATCAAACCTTAAAGATGATGACTATCAGAAGCTGTTTGAGTTCTATACATATCATCTCGACATCTCTCCGGACCTTTCTTCGCTGGTCGAGGATGATTATCTCAGCAGCGGAGCTTATTGGATAGACTACGATGTTTATTTTACTGAGGATATAGAACAGTATTATGATCTGTTCTCATATGATGTTTATTATGAAGGCAGCCTGTTTGCTTCCGGAAAGGTTCCCTATGTCTATGATGACGGGGTCTGGTGTGAATTTACCTACGATGACTGGAGCGACCTCGCTTCCGGTGAGTACACCATCGTTCTGATGTGCGGCGACAAGGAGGTTGTATCCAAGTCCATAAATGTCTATGACGATTCGGGTTATGACTATGATTACGGCGGCGACTATGTTGACTACGCTTCGATCTACAGCGGAAACAGCTATACTTACGGTTACGGCAGCGAAGTGATCAATCTTTGGGCGGCCACGGACGAAGTTCCCCAAATGGTTGAGATGTATATGAGCCTCAATCCGTCTTTTGCAAGCACATACACGGTTGTCTGCACGGTAATCCCGACATACGACGGGCAATACACAATTGCACTTGATCAGGCTCTTGAAGACGGCGGCGTGTCTGCTCCCGACATCTATGCCGTAGAGGCCGAATTTGTTATTAAGTACACACAGGGAAGCAAGGAGAGCTATGCGGCAACATACGAGGATCTCGGCATCGATGTTGACACCAAGATCCCGGCGGCAGAGATTGCTCAGTACACCGTGGATATCGGAACGAATTCCGATGGCGAGGTGGTCGGCCTCGGCTATAAGTCAACAGGCGGAGCGTTCATATACAGAAGGTCTGTTGCGATAGAGGTTTTCGGTACAGATGATCCGGAAGAGATCGCAGAGATCATCGGCGGCGGCACCGGCAGCTGGGATGATTTCTGGGAAGCGGCAGATGCCTGCGCCAATAAAGGAGTGGCTATCGTTTCCAGCAACAATGATCTCTGGCAGGCAGTGAAGGGTTCCACAGACAGCTGGATCAAGAACGGTTCCCTCAATACGGATTCCGGCAGATACGAATTCTTCGATATGGCATATGACCTTACGGATTACGGTTGGAGCAACAGCACTACGACCTGGACCGAGGGCTGGTATGCCGATATGAACGACACAGGATCAAAACCCGTGCTCGGATACTTCGGACCCGCATGGATGATCAACTATGTCATTGCCGACAACAGCGGTGATACTTACGGTGACTGGGCTGTCTGCGCATCCCCGGTGGGATTCTTCTGGGGCGGAACCTGGCTCCTTGCAAATAAGGATACCGATCAGCCTGCCGGTGTTGCGGAGCTCATCGATTGGATCACTCTCGACACAAGCACATCCGGATTGCAGTATCTCTGGGCAAACGGCCTGCTCTACGACGGTATGAAGAAGGACAGCGTGGCATCCGAAGCGGTAATGGCAATGTCTGACGGAACCCTTGATTTCCTGGACGGACAGAATATGTTCCCGGTATTCATTGAGGCGAACAAATTTGCAACGAGTGACGTACTCTCGGAATACGATGAAGCAATCGACTTATACTTTACCGATGCGGCTGAGGAGTATTCCTCACCGTCAGGATACTACTACGGCGACAAGGATGCGGCGATCTATGCGTTTGAGGATGACGTGGATTACTACGTCGGTTTCTGATGTGATTCAGATCTCTTGATCCGAAGATATGCGGCAGGGCGGCCAGGCTTCCCTGCCGTTTTCTTTTGCCGGAATTAACATACATCAATGAAGCTCTCCTGACGATGTGTTATAGTCGCAATATAACAAGGAGGAAACAGGATTTGGATAAGGCATATATCGTAGATCAGCTTGATAAGATAGCTGCGGGCTTCGGCCTTAAGATCGACAGGGAAGTCATCGGCGAAGCCGTCGGGTTCTCGGAGTTCAAGGTCTATTCCAAAGGCGAGATAATCGCGAGGACAGGGGATAAGGCAACGACCGCGGGCATACTGATGCACGGACTCGCAAGGAGTTTCTATGTCGATAGCAACGGCGACGATGTCAGCAAGTTCTTCGCGAGGGAAGGCAACTTTATCATGGACGAAGGTCTTATGGGAGAGCCGGAGATAATTGCCAGCGTAGAGGCTGTGGAAGAATGCACGGTTATGATTTTCGAGGTGGCGAAGATGAAGGAGCTCATCATGTCTTCCGAAGAGCTCAAGACCTTGTGGATAGGCCTTCTCGAGAGCGGGATGCGTTATAAGATCTACCGCGAGAACGGCTTTTTGACAGAGAATGCGACCGAGAGATATCTGAGTTTCCGCAGGCATTTCCCGGAGCTCATCGGGCGGGTGCCGCAGCAGTATATCGCGACATATCTCGGGATCAAGCCGGAGTCTCTGAGCAGGATAAAGAATTCGCTGAAGGAAGAAGGGATCTGAGATGGAAGTAATGATAGGAACCTGGGCGTGGGGTCCGGGCATGAACGGTACAAAGATGGTCTTCGGCGAGAGCCTTAAGGAAGACGTTTTGAAGGAGTCTTTCGAGACCGCCGTGGGCAACGGTTTCCTCAAGTGGGATACGGCTGCTGTGTACGGCATGGGTTCGTGCGAGAAGCTCCTCGGAGGATTTATAAAAGGTCATGATGAGATCTTCATATCGACTAAGTTCATGCCCTCCAAAAAGTACAAAGCAGGCGAACTTAAGCGGACGTTCGAAGAGAGCATGGCAAGGCTCGGAAGGACATATGCGGACCTGTACTGGATCCATGTTCCTAACAACCTTGAGGCAAACATCGCAGAGGCCATTCCGCTCATGAAGGAAGGGAAGATCAGGTCGCTCGGAATATCCAATGTCTCGCTCGCGCATATCAAGCTTGCGCAGGATCTTCTCGCGCAGGAAGGCCTTATGCTCGGTGCGGTGCAGAACCATTTCAGCCTGCTGCGCAACGACCAGCAGCCGATCATCGACTACTGCAACGACAGCGGTATCTGCTACTATGCGTATATGGTGCTCGAGCAGGGCGCTCTCGCCGGAAGATATAACGCGAAGAATCCTTTCCCGGCGTTCTCGATGCGAAGCTTCGCCTTCCCGAAGAGCAAATTCAAAAAGATCGAGGGCCTTCTGTCAGAGATGCGCGGCCTGGCAGACAAATACGGTGTCGACCCTTCGCAGATCCCGATACTCTGGGCGATCGGCAAGGGAGCCGTTCCGATAGTCGGCATTACCAAGCCTTCGCACGCCGAGAAGCTCGCACGGGCAATGCAGGTACGCCTGACTTCCGACGAGCTCGAAACGCTTACCGCACAAGCCGCCGCCACCGGCATCCGCCAACAGGGCATGTGGGAGCCGCAGTAAAACCTGTCCCGGCGAATAACCCGTTTCTTATTATGACGCACGCAAAAGCCGTTGCGTGTATAATATGGTCAGGAATAGGGATAAGGGATAGGGAATAACAATGAAGAATAAGTCTATCTACACCATCTTTGTCATCGGTCTGATAGTCCAGGCGGTACTGTATCTGTTTTCTGTTGTAGGAGATACTCCCAGCACATACGACAAGTATGTATCAGGCGAGTATTATTTCGTGGCACGCGCCAAGACGACACAAGGCGCCGCCGACAGTTGGATGTACGATTCGGATATCGACACATCGGACCCGAAGAACAAGCTCCTCTTAAGTTCAGGATGGGAGGTTGTCGCATATAATCCTCACGGCCCATACTGCACTGTTGAGTTCTACGAATTAGAGATGACGGATTCTAAGCAGATCACAACCGCGGAAACCAAAACTGTCGTGACGGATTTCCCGATAAACAGACTGACGTTTATCTCGCAGGAAGATATTGATGTCTTCAACGGCAAAGTGTACACGCAGGAAGAATACGATGCGCGGATCGCAGAGATAGCGGCGGACCCTTCTCAAAAGGATGCTTTGAGCACAGAGAGAATGATCCCAAAGAAGGCGGATATCCTTTATCCGATAGTCATTGTTTCTTCTTCTATAATAATGGGATTCCTGTTCTTTGTTTTCCGCGAAGATGAGATGATGTCAGAGATAATCCTGACCATCTGGGTCCTGCTCAGCATCTTCTACGACATCGTTACCTTCAATGCTCTTTTCTGGAGCGGCGGACTGTAATACCGGCGCAGGTTTGCGGTTCCTGATATAGACGTAATACGCGATAGCCACGATCACATCAATGCAGTAGATGTAAGACAGGATTGCCGCGATGACAGAGATTGCGGTGTTGGCGCCTTTCTGCTTTATGATCCCGATGACGCATGTCAGCATATGTGTTCCGGAAAGCGCGATCGTGATGAGATCTATTATGATCGCCCAGAGAACGAATCCGATCCCCCAGATGCTGGCGAGTGTTCCGAGCATGCCGAGGATAAAGTGGATGATGTAGGCGGGAATGTGCACCAGCTTGATTATCATGTTTAGCTTGGCGAGTTTCTCAGGCGGAACATGGCCTTTGGCGTTCGTTACAAAATCCGAGACGAGCACACCGAGACAGATCGGGTTGACGAGGAACATTACTATCTCGCCGACGAATGCGCCCTCTCCGTTAAAGCTGTCTGTGTTGCCCATAATGAGCAGCTGGGCAATGATGACACTCATGTAGTAATACGGATATAAGATCAGGAAATGATTGAATATCCAATATGTCTTCGGATGCTTCTTAACAACAAAATAAGATACGAATCCTGATGCGATCGCAAGCAGGACCATAAAGATGATAAAGCCTGTCAGATACGGATAATCCATTTTTATCCCCTTTCCCCTCAAGAGAATCGCACAAAACAGGAAAAAGTGCAAATTTGAAAGCGCCCTGCATGGAGAGGGGAATTGCAGGGCGCTTAAGGGAAAATAATTGAGTTGAGATTATACTGTCTGTGCTGCTCTGGCGGGGTAAGGTTCAGTCTCCCCGAATGCTCTCGAGTAAACATCATAGGTGTTGCGGTTGGCACAGGAATACCCTACTGCCATCTCTATCTCTTCGAAGAAGCTTATAAAGCTCTCTGCAGCCTTGTGTGCTGCTTCGGATACGATGAGTGCGTCTTCTTCGGATCTCTTATATCCCCAGAAGTCGAGGATAACGACATCGGCACCGTTAAGCCTTGCGATGTTGAGGATCCTCTCGAATCTCTTTCTGTATACGTTCTCCTTCTTGATCCTGTCATCTTCAGCGCTTTCTCTGTTGAAGCCGGAGATGAACGGAGAAGTGAAAGCCGTCAGGAATTCGGGGGCAGAGCAGGATATTACATCGATGTTGAACCAGTCTTCCTCATCGTACATCTTGTAGCCTTCGCCGTCTTCTTTGATTACGGTTACATCAGGCGTATAGATGCAGTCGTCTGTGGTAAGACATGAGTTCATCGTGTGGGGGGCATTGAGATTGGATCTGTGCGGTGCATAGAATCTTGTTACCGCATCAGTGCTGTTGAGGCAGGGATAGAGATTGGTGCATCTGCATAAAGCCTCTTCCTGGGATGCGTAGCCGGATTCGGTCTCTCCGCCGGGTTTAACTGCCGAAGCGCAGTTAAGGACTGCGACCTTCTTGCCTTCTGCGGCATAAGCCCGCGCAGCCTCGAGTGTCTTGCGGGGTGTAAGAACGATCTTTGCGTTACGGATCCCGTCAGGGAGATTGCGGAGGATGTCATAAGCGCGGTAGACTTTCTGATCTGCAGATGAGCGGGCAGTCGAAGCTTTAAGCTCAGGGTTGCCTGTATAGCTCATGACAGTGTTTCTGAACGCTGCAATGTTCTCTGTTCTTACCGCGAACTGCTTGTA
>CADAOK010000029.1 GCA_902789515.1 Oscillospiraceae bacterium | reverse complement strand
CCTTTGTATGAGATCTTCTATGAGACCTTCGGAACCGGAACCGGAGAAGACCCCGATTCATCCGTACGTATGAGACTCTACCAGTATTCCTTTGTATCGGATTCAACTTTGTATCAGATCAACATATCACTCCTGGGCAAGCTTTCCGATGATGGCGAGGTTATCCCTTTCAGCGATAAGGCATGTGAACATCTGGATTATCTGTCAGCGAGCATCATCGGCTCGCTTAAGATATCTGATGAATTGTCATCTCAAATGGTCACGATCGATGCCGATCCGTTCATGATGGAAACCGGTGACTATGATCCGATAACCGATGACAGCAAATACTATACGACCGGGAACGGAATATCGGTCGCCCTGCCGTCTGAACTGTGGCCTGTGTGGCTGAAAGGCATGGATATAGACGTTCCGGCTTCGGACAATACTGAAGAATCCGCGGATGAAATTCAGGAATTATATGACTATATCGGGTTTATGCTACAGGCAAACTCAAATAACCCTACCGACCGTGAGTGCTATTCCGTCATGATCTTTGAGGCCTATGCGCCGTCAAAGATGACAGACACAGATCTTAACACCGGATTCGGCGACAACATACAGACATTGTTCCCTGAGAGCTTTGGCGAGATGGATCAGTTCGGATACGGAACAATCGAGGTAAATGGTATCCCGCTTTATAAGATCTTCTTCCAGACTTCCGGAGAATCGACCTTAAGAGTCTATCAGTACAACCTGATCACTGATGACGGTATGATGTATCAGATCAATATAATGCTGGACTTCAATGATACGGAACCGTTGTCTGATGATGACCCCGCTTGTGAGCATCTTGATCAGCTTGCAGCCGGCATTATCAATTCCATAATGCTGTCGGACGAACTCTCCGCCAAGGTCGTGGATCCCGGCACGGAAGCCTTCAAGATGGCTGCCGGTAATTACGACGCTGCTGTCACGGTCGAAGACACATATACCGGTTCTAATGCTGCTTCCAATGTTCCTTCAGATAATCCTTCTATAAGACCTTTACATCTTTTGAGTTCCCCACATATATAATCCTCATCGCGCTGATCCTTCTCCTCCTTCTCGGCGCAAAGGTATCAAAGATACGCGAGTGGCAGGAAGAACCTTTGGGGCTTGAAGCATCCAAGGCAGTCCAGGGCTTTGCCGCAGTGGCGATCATCATCCACCACCTCGCGCAGGAACTGGTCGAAGATGCAGGATCGCTTGCGTTCTTCTCGGAACTCGGCGTCCTCTTCGTCGGTGTGTTTTTCTTCTTCTCAGGCTACGGTCTGTACACGAGCCTCAAGACAAAAGAGAACTATCTTAAGGGATTTCTCAAGAAGCGCCTTGTTACCGTTCTCGTACCGTTCTATACCTGCATAGTGACATTCGTTATCGCTTCCTGCATCTGCGGTAAGAAATTCACATTCCTGCAGCTCCTGGGTGTCCTGTCGGGCTGGTCGCTTATCAATATGCACATGTGGTACATCGTAGAGATCGTGATCCTCTACCTCGCATTCTTCGTCCTGTACCGTCTCATAAGCAACCGGTTCGAAGCAACGATCGAGATGGGAGTTTTCGTGATCGGTATGATAGTCGGAAGCCTCCTTCTCTGCCACGGAGATGATTTCTCCTGCAGTTACTGGTTCCAGGGAGAGTGGTGGTACAATTCAACGTTCCTCTTCTTCCTCGGTATCGTCGTCTCCAGGCATGCCGAAACACTTCGCAAGATCGCACGCAAAGGTTATATCATCCTTCTTCCTGTCACTGCGATCCTCACGGTACTCCTGGGCCTTCAGACCAAATACGCTCTTACGAAATGGTCTTACTGGAGCGAAGTACCCGGCGTGAATCCCGAATATGGAGACAAAGTACGCTGCCTGTCGATACAGCTTCCCTGGATAATCGTATTCGTATGTTTCCTCCTGCTCGTGATGATGAAAGTGAAGTTCGGCAACCCTGTCCTCAAGTTCCTCGGAACCATCTCGCTCGAACTCTATCTTATCCATAACCTGTTCCTTACAGGTCTCAAGAACGGCACCATGATGCATCCTTCGAGCAGCAGCATGTATATCGTCCTCACGATACTTCTCGCCGTCGCACTCGCAACTGTCTTGAGCGGTTTCGACAAGTATGTCATCTCGCTTATCAACGGCAGGAAGAAGAGCAAGACAGATGCCGCTCCAGAGCCCGCATTAAAGTCCGGCCGCAAACAGATCCACTCGATCGATGTCATGAGGATAGTGATGGCATTCTCAGTTGTTACCATCCACTGGCCGTTCGAAGGAAAAGCAGGCGATGTCTTCATCACATACGGCAAGACCGCTGCTCCTTTCTTCCTCGTTATCGCAGGTTACTTCCTCTTCAGGGAAGATAACAAGGAGATGATGAAGCGCCTTCTTAAGCAGACCAAAAGGATGCTGATATTCTACCTGGCATCGAACGTCTTCTACGGCGCGCTCATGGCAGTATACGAGTGGGTATCGACAGGTAATCTAAATGGAATGAGCCGTTACTTCACGGCAAAGTCCATAACCGACTTCCTGTTGTATAACTTCTCACCGTTCTCAGAGCACCTCTGGTTCCTCGGCTCGCTCCTGTATGCACTGCTCATCATGATGCTGCTGAACAAGCTGAAGGTCCTCAAATATGCGATGTTCGCAGCACCTGTCTTAGTTGCCGCATACTGCATACTGATGCACATGGGCGTAGGCGAACCTTACCAGCTCCGAAACGCTCTTCTCGTAGGTCTCGGCTACACCATGATGGGCATGCTGATAAGAAGGTACGAGAAAAAGATCCTGGACCACAAGTACTCGGCTCTTGTCCTCTGGACGCTGTTCGCCATCTGCTGTGTTACGGCGATCTTCGAGCTTAACGGATACAAGCAGGGCATCGCCGTGCCTTTCGCAAGCTGCGAAGTCCTCTTGTACGTGATAGTCCTCCTGTGCCTCAGGTATCCCGACTTCGGAAAGGGCACATTCGCAGAGAAGCTCGGCCACGAGTGTTCGCTTACGATCTACATCATGCACATGTTTACCTTGATGCTGTTCGTAATGACGAATAACGAGAAATTCTTCGGCAGATACGGTGCTGTCTTTATCTTTGCCGTAACTGCAGTTGGTGCGTACCTGTACAAGAACATCAAGAATGCTGTCATCAGCAATAAGAAATAAGTCCAAACCGCATTTGTGGAGGAAATAGGAATTGAGGGGGCTGAAAAAGAAATATCTTTGCAGCCCCGTACTCAATCCCGCAGGTTTTGTATTTGGCAGTCATCTCGGTTATCATTACTCTTACCAGAGGTAATGCGTCTTAATGGACAAAGAAAGAACAGGACAACTGATAACCGAGTTGCGTAAAGAAAAGGGTTTGACCCAGAAGCAACTTGCTGATGCCTTGAACGTAACAGACAAGGCTGTGTCCAAGTGGGAGCGTGGCCTCAGTTTTCCCGACATCTCAATGCTTGAACCCTTATCCGAACTGCTGGATGTCTCCATAATGGAGCTCCTTGCCGGCGAGCGGCAGGACGAAGACGTCACTATGACACGCGAGGAAGCAAAGGATCTCATCAATGCTTCCGTCGAACTGGGTGAAGAAGAGATCAGACACAAGAAGGAAAGAAGCAGATTTATCATCATTATCCTCATAGTCTTAACTCTGCTTTTGATATCGTTAACGCTGAACATCATCAGCTTACTAAGGTAAGGAAGGAGTAACAGGTGGAATTTACTATCGTATTCTACATTTGTATAGCTGTTCTGGCTGCGCTCCTTTGCGCCGGCGTAAAAAAGAGGCCTGCAGATGACTTGAATTTCTTTGACCGCGTGTCGTGCAAAGAGATCCAGGGTGCGCTGGCAATCTTCATATTGTTCCATCAGACAGTCGTTGCACTTGATGCGAACCGCATAAACGCCAAGGATATGATGTTCTTCTACTACTACGGTATCCTGGCGGTAGCTTTCTTCTTCTTCTGTTCGGGCTTCGGACTCATGAAGCGCAGGCTGACCGATGACAACTACATCAAGGGATTCATGAGAAGAAGGATCTTTACTGTTCTTGTTCCGTTCTTCATCTGCAATTACATCTATCTCACAGATGCATTGGTAAACAACATCCTCTTCCGCAAGCACTTCGGATTCGGAGAAGTCATCTGCAGTTTCTTCGGCATCTTCCTGGTCAACAACGAAATGTGGTTCGCAGTCGAGATCATGATACTGTATGTAGCCTTCAGACTTGTTTTCGCGAAGGTAAGAAAGCCTCTTACCGGTATACTCATCATGACCGGTGTGGTCCTTGTGATGATAACGATAGGTCTGTTCTCCGGCCATGCCCAAACGGGTGTAATGTCCTATTGGTTCAAGGGAGAATGGTGGTACAACACGATACTGATGTTCCCTCTGGGAATGCTCTATGCATATAAGGAAGACCGGATAGGCAAGGTTATCAAGAAGGCATTCGCATCGCTCCTGATCGCTTCGTCTGTTCTGTTCGTCGTGATGGATTATATTCACAGGAATCTGATAAACGATTCCATCTATTGGACTGAGTATTTCAATTCCAAACACCCTATCCTGGATAAGCTCATCGGTCTGGGGCAGGAGACTCTGTTTGAGATAATCTTCCTGACATTCCTCGTTACCCTTATGTCGAGGATCAGGATCAACAATCCCGTCATCAAGTTCCTCGGCAAGATCTCTCTTGAAGTGATAATGCTCAACTATCTGATGATAGACAAGCTGTACTTCCTGTATGAAAACTACGGGATCGGAGTATACCTTGCGGCTGTAGCGGCAGCTACCATCGTGAGTGCATCTGTTGTCTACAAGATCAAGAATATCGTTCTCGAGAGAAAAGCAGGTCTGTTCGACGGCAAGGTAACATAACCTGCCGGTCCTGTCCCTCTCTCGTATGTTTTTGTTATAATTGTCTCACTGTAAGGCAAGTGACTATGTCAGCAATGGGGATAAGACTATGAAAAGAACTGCTTCGCTTTTACTTGTGTTTTCAATGATCCTTTTTGTGTTCGGGATGACCTCCTGCAAAAAGCAGGCGGAAGTTCCGACCAAGAGCGATGTCATGGATGCTCTTGAAGCCGAATACGATGTGTCATTCAGAATGAATTCCAAAGATATAGCCGAAGATGGTTCGGAAGCCGAATGGGTGTTCATATCCAAGGACGGATTGCTCGAGGTAACGGTTACCTGGAGTGCGGATGATCCTGAAGATTTTGATTTCGATGCGAAGGAGTTTTATGCTGCCGCGGATGTTGTCGTTCCTGACCCGCCATTAGTCGACCTTGACCCTTCAGCCGATCCCGACCCCTCAACAGACAAGCAGTCAAACGGCTTTAAGATCGGCGTATCCATGCCGACAGCAGATCTCCAGAGATGGAATCAGGACGGCGAGTATATTAAATCGGAACTCGAAAAATTAGGCTACGAAGTGGATCTTCAGTATGCCGCGAACGACGTAGCTACACAGGTTTCACAAGTCGAGAATATGATTAACTCAGGCTGTGATGTTCTCATCATCGCTACTATCGAAAGCTCTTCACTCGGTGAAGTTCTTGAAGATGCAGAAGCCTTGAACATCCCCGTTATCGCATATGACCGTCTCATTTTGGAGTCGGACACGTATCGAGATCACGGCAGGCGATCCGGGAGACAATAATGCATTCTTATTCTATCAGGGTGCAATGGATGCCCTGTCCTATTACATAGATAACGGACAGCTGGTCGTAGTCTCAGGACAGACGGAATTTGAAGATGTGGCTACTGCATCCTGGTCGACAGAGAATTCTCAGACCAGAGCCGAACAGATCATCGACCTTTATTACTCGGACGGCACTCAGATAGATGCCTGGCTCTGTTCCAACGACTCTACAGCCTTAGGCGTAGAGAATGCGCTTGCAGCAAACTATACAGGCCCTTACCCGATCATCACCGGTCAGGACTGCGATTACCTTAATGTTCAGAACATAATTAACGGCACGCAGGCAATGTCCGTATTCAAGGATACTACCACCCTCGCTGATCATACCGTTGTAATGGCCGATCAGATCTTAAGCGGTCAGACCGTCGATGTAAAAGACACAGAGAGTTTTGACAACGGCTCGATAGTCGTTCCAACATACCTTTGCTATCCGGTCGTGGTCGACATCAACAATTTCTCAGAGATCTTGATCGATTCCGGTTACTACACAGAAGACGATCTTGGATTATAAACATAAATAAGGAAAAACACCCATTCTCTGCAAGTTCCGCAGGTGCTTTGCGCCGAGGACCTGTTCGCAGCCAAGAGAATGGGTGTTTTTACGCCTTGGCGCCCCCAGCAGGAATTGAACCCGCATCTACGGTACCGGAAACCGCTATTCTATCCATTAGACTATAGGGGCATGCCGATAAATATTATGCCACAGTTTCACCGGTTTTGTTGTCGCTCAAGATCTTGAGCAGTCCGACTATCTCGCCTACCGTCTTGGACTGGCTGACGGTAGAAGGTTTGAAACTCATGAACGGGAATGCACCCGTAGCATTGATCTGGACTCTCACGCCGTAATACGGGTCACCGAAAAGCGCACCCATCGCCTGCATGTCGAGCTGCAGCATCGGATCAAGATAGAATCTGACGCCGGTATTCCCGATGACCGCTTTGGTAAAACCGAGACGCTTGCCTTCCGCTCTCGTAAGCGAGATGCCCGCAAGTATGAACACCTCCGAAGGCGGCTCTCCGTATCTGTCGCGTATCTCATCGAGGAAGTCATCGTAATCTTTGAAGTTCCTGATGGAACCTATCCTTCTGTATACGGTCATGCGGCCCGCCTCGTCTTCGATGTACGAGGACGGTATGTAAGCGTCGTAATCGACTTCGACGATGAAAGACGAATCCTCCGTCTCGGGCAGGATCTCATAATCACTGTCAGCGCCCTTCTCCCTCATCGTCTTGATCTCTTCATCGAGCATCCTGCAGTAAAGTTCGTAACCGATGACATCCATCTGTCCGTGCTGTTCGGCACCGAGAAGACTTCCCGCGCCGCGCACCTCGAGGTCTCTGATCGCAACCTTCACGCCGGAACCAAGTTCAGTAAATTCGCGGATGGCCTCGAGCCTTTTGGATGCCTCTTCCTTGAGAGGCGCAGATGCGTCATATGTGATGTAGGCATAGGCCTGACGGTCAGATCTTCCTACGCGGCCCTTGAGCTGATACAGCTGCGCGAGACCGAACCTGTCCGCATTCTCGACAATGAGTGTATTCACGTTCGGCATGTCAACGCCGTTCTCGATTATCGTCGTGCAGACGAGGATGTCATACTTGCCCTTTATGAAGTCCGCGATAATATTCTCGAGTTCGCGCTCGCCCATCTGTCCGTGCGCATATATGACCCTGGCATCCGGCATAAGTTCGGCAAGTTTTCTCGCGACAAGATCGATGTCCGCAGTGCGGTTGTAAAGATAGAATACCTGGCCGCCGCGCGATATCTCACGCATGCATGCCTGAACTATTATCTGCTCGTCGTATCCCATTACATAGGTCTGGACTTCGCGTCTGTTGAACGGAGCCTCCTCGAGCATCGACATATCCCTTATGCCTGCAAGAGACATGTTGAGCGTCCTCGGGATCGGTGTCGCGGAGAGTGTCAGCACATCGACATTGTTCCTCATCGACTTGATCTTCTCTTTGTGGTTTACTCCGAACCTCTGTTCCTCGTCGACCACGAGAAGACCGAGGTGCGGCGGACGGACATCGTTGGATAATACCCTGTGCGTGCCGATGATGACATCCGCTTTGCCTTTCGCGATGTCCTGCAGATTCTGCTTGATCTTCGCCTGCGGAACGAACCTCGAGAGCAGGACTGTATTAACGCTTATCGGAAGGTCCTTGCAGCGCTCCACGAAATTATCGTAATGCTGCTGCGCAAGAAGAGTAGTAGGAGCAAGAAGGATTACCTGCTTCCCGTTCATTACGGCCTTGAACATGGCCCTGAATGCGACCTCGGTCTTGCCGAAACCGACATCTCCGCAAAGGAGTCTGTCCATCGGAAGCTCCGATTCCATGTCCGCCTTGATCTCTCTTATCGCACGGGCCTGATCTTCTGTCTCGACAAACGGGAACCGTTCTTCAAAGAACCTCTGGTTCTCCTCGTCCGGCTCACACGCGAAACCCTTGCTGACAGACCTTGCCGCATAAAGTTTGAGCAGGTCGTAAGCAACCTTCTTGATCGATTCTCTGGCACGCGAGACAGACCTCTTCCACTCGTCGCCTCCGAGCCTCGTGAGCTTCGGTTCGCGGTCTCCCGGACCGACATACTTCTGGAGCATGTCGATGTTCTCAGGAAGGATGAAGAGGACCTGGTCTTTAGCATATACGATCTTGAGATAGTCCTTGCGGATATCGCCTATCTTCTTGTTGACCAGTCCCTCATATCTGCCGATGCCGTATGTGTCATGAACAACATAATCGCCGGGATGGATGTCAGAGAAAAATGCGATGCGGTTGCCGCCCTTTTTCTTCGGCTTAACGATCCTGTCGCTGCCGAATAATTCCTGCTCACCGAGAAGTGTTATCCCGAGCGCCGGGTATGAGAATCCCGCCGGCAGCAGGCTGTCCGTAACTTCCGCGAAGCATCCGGCTTCAGCCAGTCTTGCCTTGAGAGAATCCGTTCGCTTGCCCGATGCCGCCAGAAGGAAAACCGACTTTCCTCCGTCCTTCTTGAGAAGTCCTGCCAGTTCGTCATTGCGCCCTGCGAAACTGTCAGCGGGGATGCCCGTTACAGTGCAGTCGATCCCGCCGGGAAGACCGTTGCCGGCAGCCTTGAGACAGCTGGTCGTTACCGCATCTTCTATACCGTCTATCCGCTTCATGGTATTGCTGAGATTGTGCATGGCGGAAGGTGCGCATGTGGGCGCCATACCGATCATGAACGATTCCTGGCAACGCTGCGCATACTCGCTTGCGTAGCCGTTCATCCTGGCGTCGATATCGATCATTTCATCACAAAAGACAAGTGTCTTGTCCTCATCGAGATAATCGAGAACGCTTGCCGGATTCTTAAGTATTATTCCGAGCCATCTGGCGATTCCGGAAGGTTCGATGCCTCCGCGGATCTTCGTTGCATCCGAATCGGCGGTCCTTCTCAGGAGCTCTGCCGCCTTGCGTGCATCCGATGTCTTACTGCTCATCCGGGAGATGTCTTCTTCCGCGCGTTCAAGCACCACACCGGCCGCAGTATTTGCCGCTTCCGGATCCGCAAAAGAGAAAAGACCTGAAGGGATCAATCTTACTTCGTTAAGCTCTTCGACAGATCTCTGCGTCTCGCGGTCGAAACTCTTTATCCTCTCGACCTCGTCGTCGAACAGGCTGATCCTGTAAGGATCTATGCATCCCGGAACGAAGACATCGACGATGTCTCCGCGGCATGCATATTCGCCGGGCTGCGATACCTGCGGAACGCGCTCATATCCGTTTGTCCTGAGATACTCGAGGAGATTGTCCTGTTCTAAGGCTTGTCTGTTCTTAACAAAGAGGATCCTTCTCTTGAAGCTCTTCGCCGGTTCGAGTTTGTTAAGAAGTGCGCCTGATGCAATGACAGCCGCACCGTAATCACCTGAGATCAGATCAGAGAGCGCGACACACCTGGAGAGCTCCAGATCCCTTGATGCCGCTTCCGCGGTAACGAGCGACAGCTCGGACGGCTGAAGGACGGACACTCCGCCTTCCGTAAAAGCGCCGAGGCCTTTGGCGAGTTCCCTTGCCCTTGCCGCATCCGGTACTATTACCACCGGTTTCTTTCCGGTAAGCCTTGCCAGGGCAGCAATAACATAAGCCTTTTGCTCTCTTGCAAAACCTGAGATATTAAGGTGTTTGCCCTGTTTCTGTGCGAGAGTGAGACTGTCGGTCAGGCCTTTGTCTTTGGTTATGAGGTCAAGAATTTCTTCAATTCTTTTTTCCATCTGCCACCATTTTTTCTATTGCTTCGCAGGCTGTCACAAACGCATCGTTCATCATGACGCGTTCGTCCTTCGGGACCTCGGTAAGAACATAGTTTATGAGATCGAAATGCTCCGGTACGGGACCTGTGCCGATCCTTACCCTCGGGAAGAGTTCCGTGCCGAGCATCTGAACACACGAACGCATTCCGTTATGTGTTCCTGCGCTGCCCTTGTCTCTTACGCGGACCGTTCCCTTTGCTATATCGATATCGTCATATACGACGATGATGTGATCTGTCTGGATCTTGAAGAATCTGGCAGCAGGCACTAGGCACTCGCCGGAATTGTTCATGAATGTCGTGGGTTTGATTATGACGGCATCCTCGCCATTTATCTTACCCTTGCCGTACATGCCGTTGAACTTATCCTTGTCGAGGAAGAATCCGTTCCTTTCGGCCAGCATGTCTATCGCAAGATAACCCATGTTATGCCAGGTATACATGTATTTCTTCCCGGGGTTACCGAGTCCTGCGATAAGCCACATAAAAGCTGATCAGACCTCCGAACGCTTGTCGTCCAAGCGGATGTAGTTCTCGCCTCTGAGACGGCTCTTGTCCGATACCCAGTTGTCCTTGTTGACCTGTTTCGATCTTCCGATACCGAGAGAGAGCGCAGGTACATCTGCCGTAATTGTCGAACCTGCGGCAATGTAAGAATCCTTGCCGAGCACGACAGAAGACACGATGTTTGAATTGCCTCCGATGAAGACATTGTCTTCGATCGTGCATCCGACCTTGTCCTGACCGTCGAAGTTACAGGTTACGGTGCCGCATCCGAAGTTGACGTTCTTGCCGACCTTGGAGTCACCGATGTATGTAAGGTGACGCGCTCTGGTGTATTCGCCGATCTCAGAACCCTTGACCTCGACATATGCGCCGATCGTTACATGATCGTCTATCTTGCAGTTAGGTCTTATGTGTGAGAAAGGTCCGATGCGGCAGTCAGTGCCGATAGTCGAATCCCTGACGATCGAATTGTCGATCTCAGTACCATCGCCGATGTCCGAGCTGTCGATCCTCGAATTCTCTCCGATTATGCAGTCGTGGCCGATAACCGTATTGCCGAGAAGTGTGGTGCCGGGAAGGATGACCGTATCATTGCCGATCTCGACTGCGTGGTGTATCCATGTTGTTGTCGGGTCTACGATCTGAACGCCGTTCCTCATGTGCTTCTCGAGTATGCGCCTGTTCATTATCGCCTGGACTTCTGCCAGCTGAACGCAGTCGTTGACTCCCCTTGTATCGTCGAAATCGCATATGACCGCGCCGACCTTGAATCCGTCGCTGATCAGGATGCTGATCGTATCAGTAAGGTAGTACTCACCCTGGGAATTGTTCGCGCCGATCCTGCCGAGGGCTGACAGAAGGAGCGATGTCCTGAATACATACATCGAAGAGTTGATCTCTCTTATCTTGAGCTGCTCTTCTGTGCAGTCCCTGTGCTCGACGATGCTTGTGACATTGCCGTCTTCTCCTCTGACGATCCTGCCGTAACCGGTCGGGTCATCGGCTTCCGCGGTAATGATGATAGCGGCGCAGTCATCTCCCGCTTCCTCGAAAGCCTTCAGCGCCTTGCCGATCGTCTCGGCAGATACCATCGGACAGTCGCCGGGGAGAACGATCGTTACTCCGTCTCTTCCTTCAAGGAAAGGAGCCGCCTGGGCAACTGCATGTCCGGTACCGCGCTGCTGTTCCTGAAGGACATAAGCAACGTTCTCACCCAAGACTGCCCTGATCTCGCCCTGCTGTTCTCCTACGATATATACCTGCTCCGTGCATCCTGCATCGAAAAGTGCGTCAGCCACCCACTGAATGATATACTTTCCCGACACCTGATGAACGACTTTTGAGTGTTTTGATTTCATGCGCGTGCTCTTGCCGGCCGCCATAACTACTGCACAAATATCCATGTATTATCCTCTTCATTTGGAATCGCATTATAATGCGAGTTTATTATAGCAAACTTTTGTCCCGAAAATAGGGTATAATAGGTGCACTAGTGAGGATATCTAAGGAGAATTTGACATGATCGCGATTTTGCTCGCAGCAGGATATGCAACCAGACTTTACCCTCTGACAAAGGACAAGCCCAAGTCCCTCCTTCCGTTGGGAAGCAAGCTCATTATCGATTACATAATGGACGAGGTGGACAAGCTGCCTGATCTTAACAGGGTAATCGTCATAACCAACTCCCGTTTCGCCGGCCAGTTCAGCGAATGGGCTGATTCCTGCGACAGATCATCAAAGGCTCCCATCACCGTCTTAGACGACGGCACCACAAATAACGAGAACCGTTTAGGCGCCATCGGCGATATCATCTATACGATCAAGCACGAGAACATAGACGAAGATCTTGCTATCTTCGCAGGCGACAATATCTTCACTTATTCCGTCACGGAAATGTACAAGTTCTTCAAAGAGAAGAATGCGCCCACGCTCATCGCGATCAGGGTTCCGGATCTTGAACAGCGCAAGAAGCTGGCCATAGCGGAGATCGCGGAAGACGGACAGATCCTGGGCATGGTGGAGAAACCTTCCGAGCCCAAGACCGAGTGGGGCATCTACGCGTTGTATTTCTACGGCAGGGATATCATCCCCTATTTCGACCGTTACATAGAAGAGGGCAATCCCCCGGATGCACCCGGCAACTTCCCTTCCTGGCTGTACAAGATAATACCGGTCTATGCATACAAGGGCGAGGGCGAGTGCATCGATATCGGCACGCCCGAGAACTATGCGCAGACTTGTGAAGAATACAAAGACAGATAACTGTTTACAAAACCATATTCGATAGTATAATCAGTGTGATCCAAGGCGGAGTGTGATTCTCCGACCGGCGGTAACCGTGTGGAATACGGAAGCCCGCAAGCCATGCAAAATCTTGAGGCATGGCAGACGCAGTGAGATTCTGCGGCCGACGGTAAAGTCCGGATGAAAGGAAGTGAATATCATGAATAATTCCAATAACACCCAGGGTGGCACGCGCCGCCGTTTTATCGTGCGCATCACAACAACAGCGATCTTCACGGCACTTTCCGTTATCCTCATGTTCCTTGAGATACCGCTCCCGCTGATGCCCCCGTTCCTCAAGTTCGATTTCTCCGAGGTCCCGGTCCTCATCGCGACCTTTGCACTCGGCCCCGTATACGGCATCATCATCGAACTTCTCAAGAACCTTATCCATCTTCCCTGGACAGGAACCATGGCGATCGGCGAGATGAGCAACTTCATCACAGGCTCGATCTTCGTCGGCACCGCAGGCTTCATCTACACGAAGAAACGCACAAGGAAGGGCGCAGTCATCGCGATGCTTATCGCTACTCTCGCTCTTGCAGTTATCGCAGTCCCCGTAAACGCATTCATCAACTTGCCCCTCTACGCTTCAGTACTGGGTCAGAGCCTTGAGGCGATCATCGGATGGACGCAGACAGTCAACCCCGCGATCGATTCGGAGATCAAGCTCCTCCTGCTGGGATTCGTTCCTTTCAATCTGTTCAAGGGTATTGTGGTATCCGTTATCACATTCTTCGTCTATAAGCCCATCTCAAAGCTTATCAACAGGACTTACGAGAAGACCAGGGACTGATCACTTCCTGCAGAAGTTATCACTTATAAGCTGCAATGACTTCACGCCCTGAGGCCACTCGGGGCGCGCAATGCAGAACACGTGTCCGCAATCAAGTTCCTTGCCGTCGATGACAGTGCTCTGTGCATCATAGAAAGGAACTTCCGCACCTGCATCCTCAAGAGCTTTCTTGAGTTCCAATGTGTCTTTACGGCAATAGGGAAAATCCTTGTCGCATGTGATAAGGCAGACCTTGAGTCCGGGATCTTTGACGCCGATCGAAGCGAGATCATACACGAATCCCGGAAGGCGGCGGGCCTCGGTCTTCGAAGGCATCTCTTTCTCGAAATATATCCCCGGCCACTTCTTGCGGTCATTCCTGAAAGCACCGCAGATGAGTGCGGCCGATTCGACCGAGACTTTAAGCTTCTCGAATACCCATATCTCGTGCGCGACATGCCTGTTCCTTGCCGCAAGCGCCGTGAGGTATGCAAGATATGCTCCTGCCGAATCACCTACCGTATGGAAATGCGTGAAGCCGTATTCCTTCGCCGCAAAGTTCATCGCATGGAAGATCTCGTTGATTATCTGAGACATGTCCGCATCAGGCATCAGTGTGTAATTGATGTTCATGACCGGGATCTGAGAAGTGCGCGCCAGGTGCATTCCGAAGTTCTTGTCATTCTCTTTGGTCCCGTAGACAAATGCTCCGCCGTGGATCAGGATAAAGCAGTCCTTCTGGCCGGAAACATCAAAGGGTCTGTACAGATCGAAGGTAAGCCTGTTCGGAGTATCGCTGTAAACGACATCTGACAGGACGGTCACATCGCCGGGATAGACTTCCGCGGCAAGCCTCGGTGTATCGTACTCGGTGCAGTTCTTGATGAACACCTGAGTCTGTTTCATCGCAAGCTTTCTTGAAATCGATAACATGCCTTACCCTTTCCTGATTACGTATATATGTAAATTATAATTGCTGTTTTGGGGTGTATCAAGAATGATATACTTACATCTATAGTTTCCGCATCGGGGGTAAATAATATGTCTTGCGACACTCAGGTTACAGAGCGCCTTGCAGGTCTCGTCTCATCGTTCATTTGCCATTCGGCAGGACACCTTCCGGATGATGTAAAAAAGAGGCTTTCCGAGATGAAAGAGATCGAGACGGAAGGCTTCGCTCCAAGCATCTACGATGTTATGGAGAAGAACATGGAGATGGCTGATAAGCTCGGCCGTCCGTCATGTCAGGATACGGGCCTGCCGCAGTTTTTCGCACGTGTGGGAACAGGTTTCCCTTACCTGAACGAGATCGAGCCCGCACTCATAGAAGCAGTAAAGAAAGCAACTGTCGAAGCACCCTTGAGACACAACGCAGTCGAGGTCTTCGATGAATACAACACAGGGAACAACATCGGCCACCATATACCGTGGATCGACTGGGAACTCGTGGGCGGCAGCGATCAGCTTGAGCTGTATTTCTATATGGCGGGAGGCGGATGTTCCCTGCCCGGTTTCGCGAAGGTGCTGATGCCCCTTGAAGGATACGACGGCATCGCGAAAGCCGTTTTCGACCAGATGACAACATACGGCGTCAACGCATGCCCTCCCTGCCTCGTAGGCATCGGCATCGCAGGTTCGGCCGAAGTGGCAGCCAAGCTCTCCAAGAAGGCATTGCTGCGCCCCGTAGGATCTTCCAATCCGAACCCGAAGGCGGCACAGATGGAAAAGGATATCGAAGAAGGCCTGAACTCTGTAGGATTAGGTCCCGGCGGTTTCGGCGGCAAGCTCTCCGTCATGGGGGTCAACATCGAGCAGGCAGCGCGCCATCCCGCCACTCTTGCGGTCGGAATGAGCACCGCATGCTGGGCACACAGAAGGGCCGGCATCAGGATCTCTCCTGACCTTTCCTATGATTTCTTCACACACAAGGGAGTCACATTATGAGCACATTCCATTTCAAGACGCCGGTAACGGACGAAGATATCAAGAAGGTACATATCGGTGATGTGATCTACCTCACAGGAGAGATAGTCACCGGAAGAGACGACGTTCACCACAGGGTCGTCATCTCAGGCAAGGAACCCCCGGTGGATCTCAAGGGCAAGGCTATATTCCATGCGGGTCCGATCATGAAGAAGATCTCTGCGGAAGGCGAAGAAGACAAGTACAAGGTAATAAGCGTAGGTCCTACCACATCGATGAGGATGGAGAAGGCGGAGGCGGAATTCCTCGCTGCCACCGGCGCGAAAATCGTCATCGGCAAAGGCGGCATGGGACCCAAGACTACACAGGGCTGCATCGACAACTGCGCGATCCACACGATCTTCCCCGGCGGCTGTGCGGTGGTTGCCGCAGAAGAGTGCGTTGAAACGGAAGGTGTCGAGTGGCTCGACCTCGGAATGCCGGAAGCAATGTGGAAGCTCAGGGTGGAGGAATTCGGACCTCTCGTGGTCTCCATAGATTCATACGGCAATAACCTGATCGAGAACAACAAGGTGGAATTCGAACAGAAGAAGCAGGCTGCTCTTGAAGCGCTCAAGGGTAAGCTGAATTACATGAGCTGATGGAAAACGGACGCTACCCCTACCTGCCTTCCCTGAAGAGCGAAGGCATCTCCCTTCTTATATTCGACCTCGACGGAACGCTGCTTGATTCCATGAACGTGTGGAATCAGGTCGATGTCGATTTCCTCGGAAGGTACGGATATGAAGTCACGCCGGATTATACCGACATGGTCAAGCGCGTATCTATAGAAGACGCGGCAAAGTATACCGTGGAAAGATATAAGATCCCCCTTACGCCTCAGGAGGTGCAGGACACCTGGAATCAGATGGTGGGCGAATTCTATAAGAGCGAAGTAAAGCTTAAAGAGGGCGCACGCGAATACGTTAACGAAGCCAGGAGGCTCGGTTACAAGATGGGGGTCGCCACCGCGCTGAACCGCACAAACTGTCTTAATTCGCTCCGCAGCACCGGCATCCTTGAACTGTTCGATGCTGTCATTACTCTCGAAGACACGGGCAAAAATACAGACAAGAGCTCGCCGGATGTATTCCTTAAAGTGCTTGATTATATCAGCGCTATGGGGAATACCGTTGCTCCCGGCGGAGCTCTTGTCTTCGATGATGTCCCTGCGGCCTGCCGCGGTGCGTACTTGGGCGGTTTTAAGACCTGTGCGGTCTATGATGATATAGGGTGCGGCAGGGACCGCTGGAACTCGTTCGCATCATCCTGCGATTACAGCCTTAATAACTGGTAATCGATCCCTCTCCTTCTTAATCAGATCCTTTTTCCTCCTTCTTTGCGGCTGCTTTCTTCGCTTTCTTGTATTTTCTGACCTTAACGCAGATGATGATGACTGCGATGATAACTATTACGAGTACCGGAACGAGCACGATGGATATCGATACGAGTCCGAGGAACGCTTCCTTGAAGAAATCTTTTACGTTCTCGAGAGATTCGTTGAAAGTCTCTTCGATCTCTTCCGCATATGTGGGTTCCTTCTTCTCTTCCTGATCCTTAAGCTTATCCTCTTCTTCCTCCTGCGCCTTCTCGACCGTAATCTCGTTGATAGTGAGATTGAGTGTTGCGAAGGTTACCTGATTCTCCATTACCCTGAGGCTGGATTCTGCCCATTCGATGTTGTAGCGGACGGTTGAGAGTTCATTCTGGAGAATAAGAATGGTATCGAGATCGGTCGCCTCGTCCAGCATCTCCATGAGCTGCTCTTCCTCGATCTTCTGGGCATCGAGATATGCCGTCGTGTCAACGTAATCAAGTGTCACGTCAGAGGTGCTCTCACTCTTGCTTACGACCGTGCAGGAACCGTCAAGTGATTCGATAAGTGCATCGAGCTTATCGGCGGGAACCCTTATCGTATAGTAAGCATATCTCAAATCATCCTCTTCGCCGGTTCCGTATGCGCTTAAGTATTCGATATAGCCTCCGTACTCATTTATCTTGCTGTTAACATTGTTACAAAGCACATCATAGGTGGTCGTCTTGACTTCCATGCCGACTGTTCTGATAAGAAGCCTCTCGGTCTCGGGATCGAGTACCTGGTTTGGTGCTGTGGAACTGTCGTAGGCATAAGCATCGTCATAATAGTAGTCGCCGTCAGATTCCCATTCCCCGGCTGCATCCAGAGTCGAGCCGGACTTATAGCTGAGACCATCGGAGCCGCTGTCTGCCCAGTCATCGTAATATCCGACAGTCTCCTCATAGTAATAGTCATCTGCACATACTGTCGTCTCTTCGGGTTCATAATCATCCTTATCCTTCTTGCCGGACTTGCCGCCCGCATTCGCCGCGCATCCCGCAAGCAGTGTCACAGCCGCTGTAATGCTTACGGCAGAGATCAAAAACTTATTGTATTTCATGGTATTACCCTCCTGTATTCTGGTGTTTACACCCTTAATACAGGACAGGATCCTGAAATGTTGCATATGATGCCGACTTAATCTATTATTTTTTGAGGACACTGTCCCAATATGGAATAAAAGGAGATAGATTAATGAAAATCTGTGATTCATGCGGCGCTTCGAATACTGATGACGCGAAGTTCTGCCAGACATGCGGATCGCCGCTTCCTGAGGCACCGGCTGCAGAGCCTGCATCAGAATCTGAAGAAGAGCCCGTTAAAGCATCCGAGACTTCGTCTGCTGACGGGATGGAGTCTTTTGAGACCCCCGTACCCGATCCCGCCGCAGCAACTGCAACCACGGCTCTTGTCACAACACCTGCCGCTTATGATTATCAGCAGCAGAGCGGATCACGCAGGTCAGATTATTATGAGGAACCCAAAACATACTCCGGCAAAACGATCCCCGGCAATGCATACGGCATCGAAGGGCGCAATATCGTGGTCTGCATGCTGCTCTCCATAGTTACCTGCGGTATCTATATGCTCTATTGGCAGTACAAGATCAACGAGGAACTCAAGCAGCTCTCCGGCGATGACAGTCTCACCGACGGCGCACTCGTCATCCTGTTCTCATTGCTTACTTGCGGTATCTATATGATCTACTGGCAGTACAAGATGGGACAGGCATGCGATAAAGCCAAAGGAGATATCGGCGGAAACTCCGCTATCCTTTACATGCTCCTGCAGATCTTCGGACTCTACTACGTTAGCTTCTGCCTCGAACAGCACACCATCAACCAGCTGGTTGCATGATCTGAACAACCGGATACTTACGGCCGCCGTCAAAGGCGGCCTTTTTTATGCAAAAGAACAGGGGCCGCGCAATGATGCGCAGCCCCCGGACCTGATCACTTGTTTCTGAGTATCATCCGCGTTCGTCAAGAACCTTCTGTACTCGGTCCTGCATGATCTCGATTACCTCATCGAGGTCCTTCTGTCCGCTGAAGTAAGCAGGCATCTCCTCGGAAATGATCTTCGAGATGGAGGCATCGCTCGTATTCATTACCGTGACGCTCTCGATTATCTCAGTGTATGTATCCACATCATCCATAGAGAACTGATCGGGAGAAGAAGGTGCTCCTACACCTACGCCATAGAAATAGTCATCTGAATACATATCGTTGTAGTATTCGACTGCCTTTTCCGAGACGGATTCATAAGCAGCCTTGTTGACGACATTGTATCCGGAATTTGAGATGTATGTCTGAATGTCTTCAGAGAGCAATGTCTTGATGAAGTCCCAGCATGCATCAACGTCTACAGCCTGTGCAGAGACAGCTGCGGAGAATATCGGAGATGCCGAAGGGCCCTGTCCGTCAACGGAAGGATAACCGAGGATAGCATCACCGCGGCCTTCGATATAAGTCATGTTGTCAAAGTACGAACCTATGGAATAAGTTGTTACATCCATTCCGCCGTATGTGGGCTGCTCATAGCCGTAATCGACCATCGGATCTTCGTCAGAGTACCAGCTTGCGCTCTTCTCGGGAGCATTATCCTTGCAGAATTCTGCAAGTGCAGCAAAATCCTCTCCGCCGAAATCGACCTTGCCGTCCTTTATGAAGTCTGTGGAAGACTCGTTGAACAGCATGAGGAAATACATGTTCTGTCCGCTTGCAATAGGATCCTTGCCGTTGCATACGTCATCAACAAAATCCTCATACTCATCGAGCGTGAATCCGACACCGGAAGCACCTGCGTTATCGGAAGCTGTCTGGATACCGTTGATGGTAAAGGCGATCGGGATCTGATAGAGCTTGTCTCCTGTATAGCTTGCGTCAATGATGTTTGTGAAGTAATCATCTGAGCTTAAGTCCTTAACATAACCGGAGAGGTCTGCAAGGTAGTTGTCGTTGTTGAGCTGGCCCAATGCAGCAGCATCAAGGATGATGTCAGGGCCTTCGCCGTTGATAAGGTCAACAGCAAGCTCATCGGATACACCGGACATCATCTCGAGGCTGAGCTCTGACCAGTCGTCTTCGCTCTCGAGATCATTGGCATTGTCATAATATTTATCAACATCATACTTATTGGTTACCTGGATAAAGTAATCCTTGTCTTCGTTGTTATATGTGCTGATCGCATCATATACGACATTCTCCGGATAGCCGCCGAGACAATAGAGTTCAAGGATCGTCTTGCCGGCATTGGGGTTCTTGTCAGCCTTGGTAAGTGTGATGATCGAGTACTCATCGCTCCAGTTGTTGTCATAAGCAGTGTAATTGTATGATGAACCGCCCAGGACAACCTTGTCTTCAGAATAGCTGATAAGCGACATGTACTGGAGATAGGATCTGCTTATGCCGACATTGCCGAAATCCAGAACCTGGCTCAGCTCCTTGGCAGCGAAATCGATAGTAAAGATACCTTCGTTGGTAACGGTATAGATCTTTCCGTCATCACCTACGATGCCGTCATAGAAATAACCTGCATCATCAAGCCAGGCGTATTCCTTCTCGTCCGCATCTTCTACCGTGCCCTTATCCAGGTCAATGACCATATAGCTGTCGCCGCCGCTGGAATAAGCCTGGGCAATAGCGCTCTTGTCATCCATAGGGAAGACAAATGAGAATCCGTAGATCTCGCCGCCGTCATGAATGAGATCAAGTGTCGTCTCTTTGCCGCTTGCATCGGTTGCTATGACCTCATATGTGCTCTCATATGAATTGTAGTCATAAATATAATAGAAGGTAACGGTTGTATCGCCGATCTTTACGGTATTCTCAAGATATCTGCTGACATCCTCATCTTCATCATTATCTGCTGCGACAGGTTCCTTGTCAGAGCACTCTCCCGTAACAGGATCAATGGTAAACTTTGACATCTCTTCTTCCCATGTATTGGGATCGTATGAATAGAGCTCAACGACCAGTTCATCATCCACTATCTGGATGCTGCTTACTCCGGAATAGCTTCCGTTCTCTGCAGACAGATCGACAAGTTCTGACATCTCCTCAGTATCAGGATCAAATGAATACAGCTTTGACAGAGCATACTCACTGTAATCATCTTTATCCCAATCAAAATCATCGGGCATTTCGTATGATCCGCTTGTCCAGAATATCGGCATACCGTCAAGGATTCCGATCATGCTTGTGTAAGAATACTCCAGCTTCTTATCGCCGGAATCAATATCAGGTTTGATGGGCGTAAGAGTCGCATCGTACCAAAGCGTATCCTCTCCTATTACCTTTGCCTCTTTTGCAGTTTTTGATCCGGGAAGGCCTGGAATGCCGCCCTTGCCGTTACATCCTGCTGTTGCGACGAGCATAGACAGAATAAGCGACGAAGCAGCGATCTTTGTTGCTAATCTTCTTTTAGCCATACTATACCTCCATATTAGATACAGGCTGCCTTTTGCAGTCTTTTCGCCCACGATTATACATTACCTGTATTACAGAATTGTGTTATCTTTTAGGCAATGAAGTTATTGGATATAAAACAACAATATCTTGATAATTCTCCTTCTCCGGTCGCACTTTACGGCACGGGAGACGGTGCGGATAAGATCATAAAAGTTTTACAACAGCATGGTCTTGATGACCGCGTCAAGGCGGTTTTCGCGAGCGACGGGTTCGTGCGTAACAGGACCTTCCGCGGGTTCAGGGTAGAGTCATTTGACGATGCGCATGCGCGTCTCGGAGATAACATGACGGTCCTCGTCTGCTTCGGTTCTTCACATCCCGAAGTGCTCGCCAACATCAGGCGTATCTCGGAAGTGTGTACGACATTCATACCGGATGTTCCCGTGTGCGGGGAGACTGTTTTCGACAGTGCGTTCGTGCGCGAAAACGAAAACCGTCTGCAAGGTGTATATGACCTCCTGGAAGATGGCATTTCGCGGGAGTGTTTCGGGAACTATGTGAACTATAAACTGACCGGAAGGACAGATCTTCTCGAAGCTTCTGAGACGCCGGACGATGAGAAAGAAATGTTAAAAGGATTTGTTCCCGGTTCGTACTTCCTCGACCTCGGCGCATACACCGGTGATACGGTGGAACGCTACATGGGATATCTTCCCGAGGCAGGCGGCGCAGTTGCGGTCGAACCCGAGAGACATCACTTCAAAAAACTGTGTGCGGTGTGCGATAACTATCAGGGAAGAGTCACACCGGTCAATGCCCTTATATCAGACCATACAGGCGAAGGTGTCATGACTTCTTCCCACGGCAGAGGAACGAGATCCGGCAGTATCACCGGAGCAGGAGAAGGCATCAACAGGAACAAGACCGTCCCGGTCGAGCTGGAGACGATCGATTCGCTCATGGAAGGCAGGGCTGCCGGCTTCATCAAATTTGATGTCGAGGGCGCAGAGCTCGAGGCGATCCGCGGAGGCAGCAAAACAATAAAAAAGCACGGGCCCATTTTGATGGTCTCGTGCTATCACAGAAGTGAGGATCTGTTTGTTCTTCCTGAGGAGGTGCTGAAGATCGATTCCGGTTACCGGGTATACATGCGCCGCTCACGATGCGTTCCCGGCTGGGATGCCGCTTTCTGGTTCGTCAGAAAGCCCTGAACATCATTCTTCCGGCTTTGACTTGTAACCGCGGATGACGATCTCCTTCTCGGGATTCTCGCGGTCTCTCAAGACGATGTCGCATCCGATGACATTTGCAAACTTGTAAGCCATGTCGAATCTCATGGAATTCTTCGATGAATCAAGTCTGTTCGTGATCCCTGCCACGGTCTTGTATCCGAGTTCGCCGGCCATCTTGGTCTGCGTGATGCGCTTGTCCTTCATGAATATCCTTAAAGCTTCTTCAATAGTCTTTGCGTCCATCTGTCTCTCCCCCGTTTCTGATGAAATATTATATAGCGCTTGTGCGTTACAATTTGGTATCTGACTTAATAATAGACCGCGAATGTTTAGGTCGGTTTATAAAACTGTAAAGACTTTATAAACAACCCCCGCACTTTGTTACCTTGAAATTAACTCGGCAAAACACGATAATCCTTGTATGAAGATTCTGATAGCAAGCGATTCACACAGGATGTCGGCTAATCTCAAGACCGCAATAGACCGGGAGAAGCCTGATATGCTCATCCATCTCGGAGATATCGAAGACGACCCGCATCAGGTCGCTTCGTGGGCGGGTGAACCCAAGACTCCCTGCATATTCATAAAAGGTAACTGCGACTACCAGTCTTCGGGAAACGACCTTCTCAGAAGATCCGTCTTCAGTCTTCACGGCCACCGTTTCTACTGCTGCCACGGCCATCACGAACGCGTCAATCAGGGGCTTACGACGATAGCCGTTGCAGCCTCCGACGAGAAGTGCGATATAGCATTGTTCGGCCACACACATGTTCCTTACGACAGCGAAGGCGAGTTCGCAGGGGAATACTCCCGTTACTATCTGGAAGCCTGGCCGGGCTGCGCTCCGGGCGTGAGGATAATGAACCCCGGGAGCATATCGCTTCCCCGGGGCGGATCATTCAAGAGTTATATCATTATGACTATCGATGAGAATGACAGGATCTCGGCAGAGCTCAAGGCTCTGTGATCATCTGCCCTTATACTCGTCTGCCGGAACAAAGTAAGAAGCATCGTGCTTGCACAGCGGGCAGATATAATCCTCTGGAAGAGTATCGCCCTCGTACAGGTATCCGCAGACCGTGCAGATGAATCCCTTCTTTGCCTTGTCTTCAGCAGCGGGCTTCGCCTTGATGTTGTTCTGATAGTAAGCATAAGTTACCGAAGGATCTTCAGACAGGATCTCGCCGCCTATAACATCGGCTATGAACATCGAATGCGTACCGAGATCCATCGAAGCTATCACCTTTGCCGAGATGTATGCATTGGTCTCGCTCGTGATGTAGCAGATGCCGTCAGGTGATCTCTTGAACTCGATCGCCTCGAGCTTGTCCGCATCCCTTCCGCTCGCAAATCCCCAGTGCTTGTATGTGTCGAACTTCGACTTCTCGGTAAGGATGGACACATTGAAGTATCCCGTCTCCATTATCATATCGTGCGTCAGGTTCGTCTTGTTGACGGTTACCGTTATCCTGTTCGGATCGGTCGTTACCTGTGTGACGGTGTTTACTATGCATCCGTTGTCTTTGCCGTCCTGCCTTGCCGTCAGGATGAACAGACCATACGACAGGTTATACATTACTTTATTATCCATGTTGCGCCTCCCGTTTATCTCCAAATAATGAGTACACCCTGATTATAATCAGGGCGCTGACGGGTGTGTAAAAACATGCGGTTAATTATAAAAACGGGCAGTTAACATATAGTGAACTGCCCGCCATACTTTTGCGTATTCGTAGTTATTCTGTTCGCAATGCCGTAACAGGATCCTGTTTGGATGCCGACTTGGAAGGGATGAGTCCTCCGATAAGAGTCAGTATGACACTCAGGATGACAAGTATGATCCCCGCCAGCGGAGGAAGCTGGGCATTAATGGAATCGGTCTCTGCAATCTGGTGAATGATCAAGTTTGCAGGAATGAGCAGAAGGAGCGAGATGATGACACCCATTGATCCCGCCAGGAATCCCGTGATGACGGTCTCGGCATTGAACACCTGTGCTATGTTGCCTTTGGATGCGCCCATGGCGCGGAGTATGCCGATCTCCTTGCGGCGCTCGAGAACGCTTATGTATGTAATGACGCCGATCATGATGGAGGATACGACAAGCGATATCGCGACGAAGGCAATGAGCACATAAGAGATCGTATCGACGATCTTGGTTACTGACTTCATCATCGCGCCTACGATATCCGTGTATGTTATCTCGTCATCGCCGGCAGCTTTGGCTTTCGCGTTGTAGTCATTGATGATGGACACGATCTTATCCTTGCTCTCGAAATCCTTCGGGTAGATAGTGATGCCGCTGAGGTCGTCTTCCGCGCAGTAGCCGAAGTCGGCAAGGTTCTTGTCGGCAGAAGACACTCCCGTGCTCATCATCTCCGCGAGGAATGACTGCATCTGAGCCTCGTCCATATTAACCTGGAACGCTTCCGCAAAAGCATCCTCATCTATCGTAAACATCTCGTCCATATCCGAGAAAGTATCTTCCAGCGCATCCTGGATGTTCTCTCCGAGCTTGTCTGCAACCTGCGCGAAAACATCCTCCATGGCAACACCCATCTGGGCAGCCATGCCGGCGGTAAGGCCGTTCATGTTCTGGGCAACGAGCGCTTCTATCTCGTCCATGTTGACTGCGTCCATCGCACCAGCGGTGATCATCGCCTGTGCTTCCGGTGTGGCAACATAGTCGGCAAAAGAAGCCGATATCTTTGTGGGATCCGGAAGTGAATTCTTCTGGGCATAGTCGATATATCCTGTTATAAGCGCACCTGTCAGTTCGCCCATCTGGTCATCCGTTATCTCTATGTTGGAGAGTGCCTCGGAAAGAAGTATGTCCATCTGCTCGTTAACGACGGCGCTTCCTTCGGGAGTCTGCATATATGCCTGGAAATACTCACCGTATTTGGATGTGTCTGTCGCATCGAGACCGCTGGTAAACATATACTGCATAAATCCGGACATTATGGCCTGGGTCGCATCATTGACCTTGTCCTGTGAGATGTTGGTAACGCTGCCGGAAGATATTATCTTCAGGAGCTGGTTCTTTATGACATCCCTGCCCGCATCGGATTCGAGGTAAGCCTCAAACGCATTCGCCAGGTTCGAGAAATCCGTCGTGGGATCCGTCGCTGCGTATACCATATAGCCGGTCATGAGATTCTGCATCAGAGTCTGCACTTTATCAGTATCAACCTTGAGTTCCACTCCGTTAAGAAGAGCGCCGATATCAGATCCGCTCATCTGCGGCATGGCATTTGCAAAAGCACCTGTAAAATCTATGCCGTCTGTATCGCCTAATGAATCAGCATCAAATTCCAGTGCGTCCTCGTTGAACTGGAAAGCTTCCTGCATCTTGTCCTCATCTATCGAGAAGAGTTCGCCCATATCGAATTCGCTCTCCTCATCGTCAAAGGCTATACCGGTAAGAACATTTATATCCTTGTCGGCAAGCTGCGCCTGCACTATCTCTGCTGACTCGGAATCCTTGCGGAGTTCTTCGATAAGATCCTTGCCGTAATAGATGCCCGAACTCAGCATCTGGATGTCCTCGCCTTCCTTGGGAACCACTATTCCGACGATCTTAAGATCTCTTGCTCCGTCCAAAGCTTCCAGCATGAATTCGTCATCGTTGGACATATCGGTCCATACATCGTGGACCGGATCGTATTTGTATTTGTCATAAGCGGGAAGCACCTTGAAGGTAACACCCATAAAATCCGAATAAGACCATTCGGTCGTATCGTCTATGAGCACTGTCTCGACTCCGTCTTCAATGTCCTTGATCATCTGTTCCAGCTCTGCCGAATCACGGAGACCGAATGTATATATGATGAAGTCGGACACCAGTCCTCCGGATGTCAGAACGAGGACTGCCTCCGAAGAGTTCTCGGGCCATTTGCCTGCCTTGATGTCATACTGGTCGACATACAGTTCGGAATACTCGGGAAGTTCGAAAAAGACGTTCATGGAATATGCCGAGGTAAACATGCTCGAAGAAGTAAGACCCATCGATGCGAACATCTCGTTCGGATTGACCTGCCTGTACTCTTCGTTTGCAGGATCGTAGTAGTATATCTGCGGCTCGAGGTCATACGTATACTCGATGCCGTTAGTGTAATCGTAGATCTCCGGAGCCTCCGTATCGAAATACTCCTTCAGGGCAACCAGGTCATTTGTCTTAAATGAAGACAGTATCTGGTTTACACGGGGCACTTCCACGATCTTACCCTCGGACGCAGGCTCGTAAGCAGACGGGTCGCTGCCGGTAAGCATGCTGACCAGAGACATGGCAGAAGAGGTGATCTGGATGGGATACTGCGACAGCGTGTTTCTCTCGGTATCTTCGATATAGATATTTACACCGGTCGACAGTGACAGTATCAGCGCGATTCCGATAATGCCGATGGAACCGGCAAAGGATACAAGTATAGTTCTAGTCTTTTTTGTCCACAGGTTATTGAAGCTTAACGCAAGAGCCGTGAGAAAGTTCATCGATGCCTTGCCGAGGTTCCTGTGAACGGGAGCTATTCCGTCATCTTCGGGATTATACGGATTGCTGTCATCCGTGATCTTTCCGTCCTTAAGCTTAACTATCCTTGTCGAATACTCCTCGGCAAGTTCCGGATTGTGGGTAACCATGACGACCAGACGGTCTTTGGCAACCTCTTTGAGAAGATCCATTACATGGACTGAAGTCTCTGTATCAAGAGCGCCGGTAGGCTCGTCAGCGAGCAGGATGTCCGGATCGTTTACCAGTGCACGCGCGATCGCGACTCGCTGCATCTGTCCGCCTGAGAGCTGGTTTGGCTTTTTGTGGGCCTGCTCTTTAAGTCCGACCTTATCGAGTGCCTCGAGTGCTCTCTCCTTGCGCTCCCTGGCTTTGATACCGGATATCGTGAGAGCCAGTTCGACATTCGCGAGTATGGTCTGGTGCGGTATCAGGTTGTAGCTCTGAAACACAAAACCTACCGTATGGTTACGGTAGGAGTCCCAATCGCGGTCTTTGTATTTTTTTGTGGATACCCCGTTGATGACGAGGTCTCCCGAATCATAGCGGTCGAGACCGCCGATGATGTTGAGGAGCGTTGTCTTGCCGGAGCCGGAAGGACCCAGGATCGCAACGAACTCATTGTCCCTGAGGTTCAGCGAAACATCGTCCAGCGCACGCTGAACCAGACTCCCCGTCTTGTATTCCTTGTGTATATTCTTTATCTGCAGCATATCTATCCCTTGCGCTCCTTGAGCCAAGATATCTTAACATGCAGGAAAGCACAAATGCTTTACAATCTGTGGCAAATTTAGAATAAATCTTGCATCAGGATATGCTGTTACCCTGCAGAGGCATAGGCTGTATGTCCCATGGGGTAGTAGACATCAAGATCCACAACGCCCTTGATACCGTCGACCTCTCCCGTGGAAGTTACCTGCCAGAAATAGTATTCGCCCGTATAGTCGGTCTCGGGAACCCAGTGTGCAACCCAGACCATCTTGCCGGAGATATCCCACCAGTTATCCAGATACCACTTGCTCGCATAGATCATGACATCTCTGCCGCGCTTAGCCATCTCGTCGATGTATGCATACCAGAGCTGGTTGAGGGCACCGACATCCGGGATGCCTCTTTCCGCCATCTTGCTGTATTCCTCCCAGTCAAATGCGAGAGGGAAATCAAGTTCGATGTTGTTTGCATCCAGGTAATCACAGATGGCATTTACATCGGCGCGGACCTGGTCGGTGTTGCCTCTGGTGCAGTAATAATAAGCACCCACCAAAAGACCTGCATCCTTTGCACCCTGGTAATTCTGCAGGAACTTGGTATCAAATGCCATGTCAGTCGTCTCGGAAGAACACCTTGCAAGACGTATGATAACGAAATCGACTCCCGCGTTCTTGATCGCCGTCCAGTTGATCTCGCCCTGCCATGCGGAAACATCCATACCCGTAAGGGCACCCTTCTTCTCATAGTTCGCCTGGAAATCGAAGAACTGGTACCTGTCTGGAAGGACATCTTTATAAGCGGTCGTGTAAACACTCTCGATGCCCGAAACATTGCCGGGCTTGCCTGAATTCTTGGCAACCAGAACAATCTGGATGGACTCCAGTCTCTTGCCGCCGCCCGCGGTTCCCGCGTTCTCTCCGTTCTTTGCCCAGCCCATCCAGCCGATATCCTGTGCATGAACACGGTAGTAGACATCGTAGTAATCCGCGATGTCTCCGGTAAGCTCGATGGTTATCGCCTCAAGGCGCTTCGCTTTGCCCTGGGTTCCGCTCATCTCGCCGTCCTTTGCCGTATCGGTAAGCCAGCCGTAATCCTGGACATGTGTGTTGTATTTGATGCCGCCGCTGTATTTGGATCCGGTAAGAGTTATCGATATGGCTTCAAGTCTTCTGGACTTGCCTGTTGTTCCGGCGGGATCACCGTCTGTTGCCCATGTTCCTTCCCAACCCTGATCCTGTACGTGAGTGCGGTATTTGACACCCATTTCGTCCGAAGCGGCTCTCTCAACGATCTTAACGCGGATCTCCTCAACACGCTTGGATTCGCCTGTGGTTCCCGCGAGAGCCCCGTCATAGACTGCGCCCTGTGCGTCGCCGTAATCCTGAATGTGTGCGGAATACTCTACCGCATATGTATCTGCCAGAGCGCCGGTAAGTCTTATCTCGATTCCCTCGAGACGCTTGGACTGGCCTTCGGTTCCGGCAGTGCTGCCGGCCGGTGTCCAGTCCATCCATCCGATGTCCTGAACATGTACACGGTATTCAAGAGAACCCTCTATTCCGGAGTTGTTTGTAAAGTTGATCGTAATCTCCTCGAGACGCTTGGACTGACCTTCGGTTCCGAGTTTCAGAAGGCCTGATTCATCCTGTTCAGCGGCCACATTGCCGATGTCCTGAACATGTGCGCTTCCCGACAGCGTAAAAAGGGCCGCAGTATCCGCAGATGCCTTTGTACCGGGAAGAAGAGTCAGACTTCCGGAGACAAATACCGCAGCCGTAATGAGTCCTGTGATCATTCTCTTAAGAATCAATTTATACATGATAAGATCCCCGTCTTTTTATAATGGCTTATTATACTATATCTTTATTTCTGCCGATTCCCGCGAAAATAGGGCAAAATAAAGGACGCCCCAAAGGCGTCCTTATTTGTTTTATATCAAGCGAGCCGCCATGTGCCCTGCAAGCCCCGGGGACCTGTTCGCAGCCAGGAGCGTATGCGCGGCGAGCGGTTACATGCCTTCGACAGATGCGATTGCCTCGCGCATGTTTGCCTCAGACTTCTTGAGAAGCTCGAACTCCTCAGGTGTAAGTCTCATGTCAACGATCTTATCGATACCGTTTGCACCGATGAGTGCAGGAACATCGAGTGTTACGCCAGACATACCGTATTCACCGTTAAGTCTTGCAGCAACGGTCCTTACGGTGTGCTCATCTTCAAGGATGCTTCTGAGAAGTGTTGTGGCACTGACAGCGATACCGTTGAATGTCGCACCCTTACGCTTGATGATCTCAGCGCCGGCAGACTTTGTTGCCTGTGCGATCTCTGCCTTAACGTCGTCTCCGAAAGGAACTCCAACTGCTTCTGCGTACTCGTCAATATCCATACCTGCAACGTGAGTGTGGCTCCAAACAGGGAACTGTGTCTCGCCGTGCTCGCCCATGATGTAGCCGTGAACATTACGTACGTCTACGCCGAGCTTTCTGGAGATGAGGACTCTGAAACGTGCGGAGTCGAGGTTTGTACCGGAACCGATTACCTTGTTTGTAGGAAGTCCGGACCACTCCTGAACTTTATATGTAACGAGATCGCAGGGATTGGAGATGACCATGATGACACCCTTGTTATAGTGCTCCATGATGCTGTCTGTGATCTTGTGTGCGAGATTGATGTTCTTCTTTGCAAGGTCAAGTCTTGTCTCGCCTTCTTTTCTCGGGATTCCTGCCGTGATGATTATGCAGTCAGCATCCTTAACGGAATCATAATCGCCTGCGTGAATGTACATATCACCGAGGAACGGAAGTCCGTGGCTGATATCGAGAGCTTCGCCCTCTGCCTTATCCTTGTTTACGTCGATAAGTACGAGCTCTGAGCAGATCTGCTGCATTGCGATTGCAAAAGCTGTAGTCGATCCGACCGCTCCTGCGCCGATGATGGCAACTTTTGTGCCTTCCTGTTTATACATAAGCTTAACCCCCTTGTTAATGCATTTTGAATGATAGCAAAACAGATATTGATAATAAAGGCGGGCCTCTCTATTGAAATTACTGAAATTTCAGATAGAAATGCCCGCCATTAAGGTATATTTTGCTAACTTTCGCACAAATTATTGTGCGTTTTTTTACATATCCCCGTAATCAGAGGGATTTGTCGTGCCGTTGTCAGTGCCTCCCAGCGGCTGGAAGATGTCCTGGTTTGCCAGGAATTCATCCTGAGCCTGTACGGCTTCCTGAGCCGCAGCGGCTTCTTCAGGGTTTGCGGCCTGAGCCACGCTTCCCTCGCCGCCTACAGCCTTGATCGCCGAACCGCAGAACTGGCAGTAACCGACCGTGCCGAGTCTTATCTTGTTGCCGGAAGCACCGCAGCTCGGGCAGACAACGCCGATATACTGTTTCTCGAGCTCGTCGTTATATACCTGATGAGCAAACTCGGTCTTGGCATTCTCAGCCTCGGCCTGAGCCTGAACGGCTTCCGCCTGCGCCTGCCTTGCCGCTTCTTCCTTCTGTCTCGTCTTCTCTTTGGCCTCTGCGATCTTACGCTTCTTCCTGACGTTAACGATTATTACGATAACAATTGCTGCTATGATGACAACAACCACGATGGTGATGATAGCCCTTGTCGAGAGCTGCTTGGTCATCATCCTGTCAGCCGCCTTCATCAGCGCCTGCTCGAAGAATTCGCCTTCGTTGTACTCTGTCTTCTCGTAATAGTAATCGATGTAGTCGAGGAGGATCTCTCTGGCCTCGTCGTCCATGACTACCGTGCTTGCGTTATATCCGGGGGTTACCGTACAGATATAATCGCCGGACTCATCCGGGTACTCCCTGAACACGATGAGCAGGTGTCCCTCGTCCTCGCCGAAAAGATCCACATACTTGTCTTCTGCCCAGTCCTCAAGGCTGCCCTCCGACTGGTATTCCTTGCCGACGTCCTCACCCGTGATCCAGAGATACGGCTGAACGCCTGTCTTCTCGTAGAAATACTCGAGACCGTCAATGAGCGCAGCCTCTTCGCCGGAGCCTTCAGTGATCCAGGTTCCCCAGTCATCCTGATACCATTCGTCGATCGGATCGCAGTCATCAGCGGGAAGCTTCTCCCTTGCTACTGTCGAACGCTGTATGCCGAAGCCTAGCTTGTCGACAACCGGTACCGTACCCGTCTTAATGTAATAGAACGTTCCGATCATGATGAACATGAAAAGAAACGTGAACAGTGTTCCGCAGCCGGAACCGCATCCGGATCTTCTTCTGCCGTCATCGTCATAATACGAACCACCAGACGAGTGGTGAGACCTGCCGTAATGCCCGGAAGAATGGTAGCTTCTTCCGCTCGAACGGTAACCGCCTGAAGAACGGTGTGATGAATGATGTGAATGGCTGCTTGAATGATGGCTGCTGTGATGGCCGCCGGAATGTCCTCCGCCTCTGCCCATGATTATTCCCTCCTATATCTATCCCATTTCCCTAATCCGTTGCCGGAATTCCAAGGTAAATTATAACATATTTTTGACGTGCCCGCCCCACATGCCGGACGGCCGGGTGCTGTTTTGCCGGAGTCAGGTTTTCGTTGCGTATAAAGCCCAAAAACGAAACGAAAATGCACCC
Source organism: Oscillospiraceae bacterium (assembly GCA_902789515.1). Classification (GTDB taxonomy): domain Bacteria; phylum Bacillota; class Clostridia; order Saccharofermentanales; family Saccharofermentanaceae; genus Saccharofermentans. The sequence goes on along the minus strand of CADAOK010000029.1, from coordinate 684 downwards.
GTGCGCGGAACCGCATAAAAAACACCCCGGGAAGACCCGGGGCGTAAAGTACTTGTTTTCGCAAGGATCAGAATTCCTGAGGGAGTTCCAGAGTGCGGTCTGCGTTGAGGCAGCGGCAGACTTCGACGAACTTATCGAGAGGTACGCCCTGCTGCTGCTTGTTGGAGCCTCTGAAGTTAACGGAGACTGTGTTCTCGGCAGCTTCCTTGTCGCCTACGACGAGGATGTAAGGATCCCGGTACTACTGCAACCTGATAAGGGTTGAGCCAGAACGGGAATGCTCCCTTGAAGTGCTCTGTGATGATTCCGATGAAACGCTCGAATGAACCGAAGATCGCTCTGTGGATAACGATAGGCATCTTCTGGACGCCGTCCTTATCGGCATATGTGAGCTCGAAGTTATGAGGCAGCTGGAAGTCGAGCTGTACGGTACCGCACTGCCACTCACGGCCAAGCGCGTCTTTGATCTGAAGGTCGATCTTCGGACCGTAGAAAGCACCGTCGCCTTCGTTGACTTCGTAGTTGCCTTCGCCGTATTTCTCGTCGAGGATATCCTTGAGCGAAGCCTCAGCCGAATTCCAGGACTCGATGTCACCCATGTAGTCGTCAGGTCTTGTCGAGAACTCTGCGCGGTATGTAACGCCGAATGTCTTGTAGATCTCATCGGCGATGGCGATAACGTCC
>CADAOK010000028.1 GCA_902789515.1 Oscillospiraceae bacterium | reverse complement strand
AGGCAAGATTATGTTTAAGAAGTTCTTTAAGGAATTCAAGGAGTTCGCTCTTCAGGGTAACGTAGTCGATATGGCTATCGGTGTCATCATCGGTGCTGCTTTCAAGGATATCGTTACATCTTTCACGGATAACTTCATCAATCCTTTGATCGCATCCATCGGCGGCGCTGACATAGCAGGAGTCATCCGACTTCCCTGGGTAGACTATAACGCCCTGGCAACAGCTGTCCCTCAACTACGGCGCATTCATCACAGCCATCATCAACTTCATCATCATGGCTATCATCCTCTTCATTATGCTCAAGGGAATCAACTCCCTTAAGAACATCGGCCTCAAGAAGCTCAAGAAGGGCGAAGAGGAAGCACCTGCACCCGAGCCTGAGCCTTCCGACGAAGTCAAGCTCCTCACAGAAATCAGAGACGCTCTCAAAGAGAAGAAATAAACCAGATTAACTACTTCCGATGCAAAACCCCTGAAGTCACTCTTCAGGGGTTTTTTATTTGAAAGTTAAACAAATACAAAAAGGGCCGCCTCCGTACGAGACAGCCCCGATTCTTACTTCTTCTTTTTCTTGTCTTTCTTCTTGTCCTTGTCTTTGGACTTTTTCTTCTTCTTTTTCTTCAGCTTCTCGATGTCGGGTGCCTTGGCCGGTACCTTCGGAACGGGAACGCTGGAACTCTTCTTGAGTGCGGGCGCCTTAGCCTGCTTGCGTCTGGTCTGGGTGCGCTTATTCGTCAGGCCCTTGCCTTCGGGCGTGGTTTGTACGACCGGCGGTTCGCCCAACTGGATAAGCATATCGGCGAGTTCTTTGACGGTTGCTGTGTTGACTGAATAGTAAACATTGCGTCCTTCTTTCCGCGCAAGCACAAGGTCATTCTCGACAAGTACGCGCATATGATGTGAGAGTGTGGGCTGTGTGACGGCAAATTCGGGAAGAATATCTTTTGCGCAGATCTCGCCCTTTGAAGCGATCGTGTTCAGGATCTTGATCCTGACAGGTTCCGCCATAACGGCAAGGCAACCGGATAATCTCTCGGTATCGTGTCCTCGTGTCATGGATTATTACCTCAGGCTATAAGCTGATCCTTAAGCGCTTCCTCGAATTCTCCGAGCTTGGCGCATGCTATAACTTCCGTATTGTCTTCCAGGAGGATCTCGTCATCTCCCCTTACGAGCACGGTCATGGGAACGCCGAGCTTGCGCAGCAGGAGAAGCTGATACTCTTTGGATGTCTCGACCGACATATACTTGCAGAGGAGGCGGAGCACCTGTTTCGCGTCCTCGAGGTAGATGCCCGAGAGCTTCATGAGGTGGTCGACCACATACATTCCGAAAACATCGTTGAAATCAAGAAGGTTCTTGCCGGGGAAAATGCTCGTGAAAGCAGTCAGGGACATCTTGCCGACGATCTCGAGGCTTCTGAAATCTTCGATCGGGATCTTGAAGCTCTCTACGTTGGCCGAGAACAGTTCCTGCATCTGATCTACGGAAAGCTCATTCTTGAGTTCCTTGATGCGCTCTATCCTGGTAATGATCTTCTCTTCAGGGAAGAATGTTGCCTGACCGATGTCAGTTGCGCGATGGATGAACCAGCTCTCGGGAATAAGTCCCTGTCTCTTCCAACGGTACAAAGTGCCGTAAGATATCTGCTCCAGATTGAGGAGTTCTTTCTTTGAAATAAGCTTGTCGTCCATAGCGTTTGTCCCCTTTTACTTAAAGTCTTTGGAGACAGTGTAAAATAACAATGTTACAAACGCGGGACACGCAGGTAAAATTAAGGCAACAAATCAAATCCCGAAGGCTGAGATTACCTCTTCTATACCCGTGGCAACATCCATATTCCCAAGCTCATTCAGGATAATAACGAACACTATCAGAGCGATCAGGCAAAGAATGACAAGGATGATGTATCCGACAAGGATCGCACGTTCAAAATTCTTGAGGTTCTTGTTACGCGGCAGGAATGAGAACAGGATCGTAAAGATCAGTCCGAGACCGGGGATCAAGCTCAGGAATCCGAACCAGAAATACTTGGATGTCGAGACAGGCTTGTATACCGGAGGGCACTGGTCGATGAGGGCCTGGACCTTCTCACGCTTCTCTCTCTGCTTAGCTGCCTTCTTCTCGGCTTTCTGAGCCTTTGCCTCAGCCTTCTTTGCTTCAGCTTCAGCTTTCTTAGCCTGGTTCTCTGCAGCCTTTGCAGCAGCTGCAGCCGATGCCGCTGCCGCAGCCGCCTGTTCATCAGCGGCCTTCTTGGCAGCCTTCTCGGCTTCCTTGGCTTCTTTCTCTGCTGCCTTCTTAGCTTCCTCGGCTTCCTTCTCGGCCTGCTTTGCAGCTTCCTTGGCCTCCTTCTCAGCCGCCTTCTTCGCTTCCTCAGCTTCCTTTATCTTCGCTTCTGCTTCTTCAGCAGCCTTCTCAGCTTCTGCAGCTGCTTCTGCAGCTTCTTGAGCCTTCTTCTCTACTTCATTGTTATCGGACATAGTAATACCTCCGTGCAGAATTTAAATGCGTATTTTTATTATAGCATTTAATCCGGCTTTATCGAGTAGTAAACAGTACCCGGCTGGAGGCCGCCTCTCCTGAGAAGTCCCATCTCCTCGACAGTCACGAGCTGATATCCCATGTTAATGAGTTCAGGGACAAATGTCTCGGTCGCGATCATGGTGGACTCGTAGATATCGTGCATCAGAACTATGCTGCCGTCCTCAACATCGTTGAGCACGTGGTTTAAGGTCGATTCGGCATCCTTCGTCTCCCAGTCGCGTGTATCAACGCTCCACAGGATTATCGGAAGGTCGGTCTCATACTTGAGTGAATCATCAACGAGGCCTCCCGGAGGTCTTAAGACTGAAGACGGAACACCTACCGCCTCCATAAGTGCTTCGTCAGTAAGCCCGACCGTATTCGCAACCTGCGAAGCCGTCATAGTGTTCAGGTATGAGTGGTCATATGTATGATTACCCATCTCACAGCCTATCGAATAAGCATAAGCCAGAGCTTCCGGGTACCAGTCGACACGGTTTCCGACAACGAAAAACGTTGCCACGACATCGTACTCATCCAGGATCGACACTATCTGCTCGGTATACTGTGACGGTCCGTCATCATACGTCAGCGCGACCATCGGCAGATTGCCGTCGACCGTTCTGTATACACAGCCATCTTCATCAAGCCAGTAAAGCATGTTATCGTCGATATAATAGGTGTCTGTGACCTTCTGTCCATCCGTGAAGAAATAATCGTTATCGCCGATCGTAACAAGTCCTTCTGCGGCATATCCGCCGTCAGGCAGGAAATAGTATTCGGTATCGTTGTGCTCAATCCATCCGGTCTGAAGCTCACCGTCATCGGCAAAGAAATAGAAGTAGCCATCGATCTTGATCATGCCGTTGCGTGTAAGATGTCCGTTATCATAGGTGTGATACACCTTACCGCTGTCTTCGAACCAGCCTGTCACCATCTGACATCCTGTAAGATCAAAGTAGTATGTGTATCTGCCAATATCGGTCCAGCCTTTGGACACGATCCCGGTTGTCTCATCGATATAGTACTTGAGGCCGTCTTTCTCAAGCCATCCGTATTGCATCTGCCCCGACTCCGTGTCGAAATACATCGTGTTGCCGGAAGCATCCGTAACAAAACCGGTCTGCATCATTCCGCTCTCGGGACTAAAGTAATAATTGGCGCCGCCGTCTTCCACAAGGCCGAAGGTCTGCTTGTGGTCCTCCATATCGAAATAGTATTTCGCGCCGTCCTTGTCTACTATGCCGGAAGCCTCCACGCCGTTGTCGTCGTAGTAATATATGCCGTCTCCGCTGTGGACAAAGCCGCGTGAGCAGGCAGACCTGATGTCACAATTAATGGCCGCAACAGCCGCCGCTGCCGTTCCGGCAACGAGCACCGTGCTGATGAAGATTGCTCTGTTAGCTCTCCTGCCCAAGTGACACTCTCCTTTTCAGATAAACGTATGATAGTCTGCTGACAAGACCTTCGCCAATGTATACTTTTGACCGACTTCGGATGCTTAGCTCAGCTGGTTAGAGTACCTGCTTGACGTGCAGGGGGTCACAGGTTCGAGTCCTGTAGCATCCACCATGAATAAAGTCTTGAGACCAAATGATCTCAAGACTTTTTTGTTGGGTGCGATATATGCATAAAACCCGGTTAATCCTAATTAACTATTTTTATTTTGCAATCATCAGTTAAGAGAGTTGTCCCGTCCGGATTAAACACTTCGATGTAGTATTTCCCGGCTCCAAGCTGGGGATTCGGACTATACGGGAGATACACAAAGTAGTAACCTTGTTCGTCTGTGCCTTCAGTAATATTACTGCCGTAAACGGTCAAGCCTTCATCAAGCGTGTTGCCACTCTTGTCATATATGCTATATGTGATTCCGGCAACATCATCATAGCTCAGTTCATCCGTGAAATAGATGTAGTACTTTATACCGGTATTGGCTGAGTAATCCCCATACCCCAAGTAACCTACTTCATAGAAATTATAGGTATCGTTTTTGTCAACCTGATCCCACTCCGATTCAACAACCAGATCGTCAAGCGCCCGCGGTTCATAAATGTCGACTGCAGTCATCGTCGTTACCACTGTATCGCCGCACTTCACTTTAATGCTGTATTCACCGGAAGGCAGATCGTTGAAATAAGGACTTGTATAATTACAGCAGATATATGTGCCATATACTTCCGCTATCTGATCGACCTCATATAAGGTGCCTTCATAGTAAACGTTAAACAGAATATCTCCGTCAAACTCGCTGACATCTTCCGTGAAATAAACTGTCGAATACACAGAAGCATCTTCTGTCCAGCAATCAGAGCTGTCATATACTTTAGACAGATCAAGCTTAATAACGGGCTCAAATGTGTAGAAATCAAAGATCATCTTGTACCCTTGATCATCCGGATTCGAGATCAGCCACTCACCATTAACATTCTCAAACTCAAATCTTACTGTGACTTCCTTCTTGTCAGCACAAGCGGCGAGAGCTTCTTTCACTTCTCCGATATCTGCATAGGTATCCGTGAGTGCCTTCTCGTAGTCAACCTGAGAAAAAACTACATCTACCGATGCTCTTTCCCTGTCAGCCTCTACAGATTCCTCAAGGACCACGTATGTGAGTGTATCTCCCACCGCCTTAATGAATTCATTCTGATCTTCGGAATTACCGGTCTTGTCGAACAGTGTCCCAAGTGTTTCCGCATTAACGCTGCCGTTCGTCAGATCTGCGATCGAAGCTGCGTCCTGCTTTACGAGTGCACCTGCAAAAGTATCAGCTGCTGTTACTATCTCTTTCTTGTCGGGTCCAAAGAGTGCGCATGACGCAAACGACAATGCCATCGCACCGGTAAACACGGCAACGGCGATCTTTCTAACATCCATCATGATAGTTCCTCCGATAAGGTGCTGTCCGAAGCTTTTATGATTTGGATTATATCACTATGCAAGCCTGTAAATTTGGACGTCGTGTAAACAAATGGGGAACATCGGATATCGTGTTCAATAAGGGATGATATGTTATAATCAAAAACTCTGATATTAATAGGCATTAACGAGGGGGACGGCTTATGACCACAGCTAACATCTGTATCCTGGTAACGATCCTGCTTTACCTGCTCATGATGATCGCCATCGGAGCATACTTCAGCAGAGTAAACAAGAACACCGACGATTTCTATCTCGGTGGAAGACGCTTGGGACCTTTGGTCACAGCGATGAGTGCCGAAGCATCCGACATGAGCTCCTGGCTCCTTCTCGGTCTGCCTGGTCTTGCACTCGCGACAGGTCTCGCCGAGGCAACATGGACGGGAATCGGTCTCGCGATCGGAACATACCTCAACTGGCTCTTCGTCGCCAAGAGACTCCGCGTCTACACACAGAAGCTCGGTGCAGTCACCATCCCTGACTTCTTCGCGAAAAGGTTCGGCGACGACAAGCACATCCTCACACTGGTATCAGGCCTGTTCATCGTCATCTTCTTCGTACCTTACACGGCATCCGGCTTTGCCGCATGCGGCAAGCTGTTCTCTTCGATGTTCGGTATCGATTACGTTACGGCAATGATCGTCAGTGCCGCAGTCATCGTTCTCTACTGCACATTAGGCGGCTTCCTCGCAGCATCCACAACAGACTTCATCCAGAGTATCGTCATGACGATCGCTCTCGTTGTCGTTCTCGGATTTACTGAAGGTATCGTTAACGGTTTTGATAACGTATTTGCAAATGTAAGCGGCCTCGAAGGCTACCTCGACATCTTCAAGGGCCACCTGATCGAAGACGGAAGCGTCGGAAGCTACGGCGTACTTCCCATCGTATCGACTCTCGCATGGGGTCTCGGTTACTTCGGTATGCCTCACATCCTTCTCAGGTTCATGGCTATTGAGGACAAGAACAAGCTCAAGCTCTCGAGGAGAGTCGCTTCTGTCTGGGTCGTTATCTCAATGGCAGTCGCTATCCTCATCGGTGTCGTAGGTTACTCCGTAATGAAGACTGTTCCCGGCTTCCCTCAGTATGCTACAAACTCCGAAGCAGAGTCCGTCGTAATCGACGTTGCAAAGCTCATTGCTTCCCACGGATATATCCCTGCAGTAGTAGGCGGTATTATCCTCGCAGGCATCCTCGCTTCAACGATGTCCACTGCTGACTCCCAGCTCCTCGCTGCAGCATCCGCAGTATCACAGAACATCGTTGCCGAGTTCTTCAAGGTCAAGATCTCACAGAAGGCTTCGATGTGGATCGCAAGGATCACGGTTATCGTTATCTCGATCATCGCGGTATTCCTCGCACTCAACCCGGATTCATCGGTATTCAGGATCGTATCATTCGCATGGGGCGGATTCGGTGCTTGCTTCGGACCTGCCGTACTCCTCGCCCTGTTCTGGAAGAGATCCAACAAGTGGGGCATCCTCGCCGGCATGATCTCCGGCGGTGCGATGATCTTCATCTGGAAGTTCGGCATCAGAGTGGCATTCGCAGGCTCCGTGCTCGATATCTACGAGCTCCTGCCCGCATTCATCCTGAACCTCATCGTTGCTGTTGTTGTATCGCTTATCACAAAGGCTCCCGATAAGCAGCTCACCGACACTTTCGATCAGGTCAAAGCAGAAGCTTAACAAAAACAAATATAGGGGTAAAAGGAAATGTTGGAAGTTAAGAACGTAACCAAGCGTTATGGAAAGAATATTGCATGCAATGATGTCTCGTTCACATTGGAACCGGGAACACTTACTGTGCTCCTGGGACCCAATGGAGCGGGCAAGAGCACGATCATCAAGTCGATCATCGGTTTCCTCAAGTTCGAAGGTTCGATCACCGTGAACGGTGTGAACAACAAGACGCCGGAAGCCCGCAAGTATCTGGGATATATCCCGGAACTCCCCTCGCTCTACCCGAACCTCACAGTCATAGAGCATATGGAGTTCATCGCACGTGCTTACAAACTCACGGATTATAAGGACCGCATCGATATGCTCCTTACCCGTTTCGAGCTCGACGACAAACGAAAGAAGTTCGGCGACGAGCTGTCCAAGGGTATGCAGCAGAAGCTCAATCTTTGCCTGGGCCTTCTTCCCGACCCGGATATCCTTCTGCTCGACGAGCCGATGCTGGGACTTGACCCTCATGCCATCAAGGAACTCAAGAACTATATCGAAGAGCTCCGTCAGGCAGGCAAGACCATGTTCATAAGCACCCACATCATCGACAGTGTCGATATGCTCTGGGACAGGACGATAATCATGCAGGGCGGTCAGATCCGCGCCAATGTTGCAAGAGACGAGATCGAAGGAAGCGGCAAGTCGCTTGAAGACCTGTTCTTCGAAGTAACTGAAGGCATCGAGAAGGAAGCTGTCAGCAGCAGCGGTGACGAAGCATGAGACTGTTCCTATACTACGTCACTCACTCCCTTCTTAATACACTTAAGAAGCTCCTCAAGACATGGGTAGCCGTATTCCTCGTTCTGATGGTGTGCGGCGGACTTATCGGCGGCATTATCGGTACTGTCGTATCAAGTGTTGCCGACGAAGAGGATCAGACTTCAGAAGAGATTGTTATCGGCGATGAGGATGATGAAGATGATGACTCTGACGAGATATCCTTCACGGCTGACATAGGAAAGTACATGAAAGCGTATGACCTCACTCCTGCCAACATCGTAGACTTCTGTATCTCGGCAGTATTCTTCCTTATCCTTGCGACCAATGTAGCCAACTCCAAGAACTCAGGCAAGATATTCCTGCCGGCCGATGTGCCGATGATGTTCGCATCACCTTTGAAACCTCAGTCCGTACTGATGTTCAGGCTTACCTGCACACTGGGTTCGTCATTCTTCGTATCGCTGTTCATGCTCTTCCAGATGCCGAACCTGATGATAAATGCCGGGCTGGGTTTCTGGGGCGCACTGTCCTGCATCATCGTATACATGCTGATACTCATGTTCAGCACCCTTATCCAGGTCACATTCTATACGATAGCTTCCAAGCTCAATGACCCCGGCGATAAGATCAACAAGGCCCTGATCGGATTATACGGTCTCATCGGAGCAGGGTTCATTGCATATGTAACGATCGGCAAGATGGATCTCATTCCCGCCGTTACCGGGTATTTCGCGAGCCCCGCGACACACTGGATTCCCTTCTGGGGATGGCTCAGAGGCATCTCTTACAATGCGGTAAACGGCAACCTGATGATGTCCGGCATTTACCTGGGACTCTTCGCAGTCTCCTGCCTCCTGATGATCGTTTTCATCTGGAAGATGAAGGCGGATTTCTACGAGGATGCCATGTTCGCGGCAGAGCGGAAGGCAGAGCAGCTCGAGAACGCCAAGCGCGCTTCGAACGGTGCGACCGTCGTCCGGGAGAAGGAACGCAAGGGTTCCATCGACCGCGAGGGATTCCGTTACGGCTCAGGTGCCAACGTATTCTTCTACAAAGCAGTCTTCAACAGGTTCAGATTTGCAAAGCTCAAGATCTTCTCGACCACCATGATCATCTATCTCATCATGGCAGTGTTCGCTTCTTTCTTTGCGCAGAGATACGGACCTGCTGAGATCGATCTGTTTGCCATTCCCGCCTGTGCGATGGGCATCATAGCCTTCTACCGCACGCTGGGCGATCCGATCAGGGAAGACACTTCCAGAGAATTCTTTATGCTGATCCCCGAGAAGGGGCACGCGAAGATACTTTATTCGCTCCTGGGATGCCTGGCGGTCAATGCGATCGACCTGATCGTGCCCATGATCATCTCAGCCGTAATGCTCGGCACCAACCCGCTAATCGTGCTGGTCTGGTTCCTGTTCATCCTCTCGATCAGTTTCTTTGCAACGAATGTCGGAACGCTTATCGCGCTGGCTGTGCCCACACAGGGTGCCGAGACGGTAAAGACAATCCTTCAGATCATATTCATGTACTTCGGTCTCGGGCCTGCCGTGATCGTGGTATTCGTGGGATTCTTCATAGGACAGCTCGCACTCTGCCTGGCGATAGGCACAATACTGAATGCTATTGTCGGATATCTGGTATCTCTTCTGCTGCCTCTTTTCCTCGGCAGGAAGTGATCACTTGCCGTCAGGCTCCATCCACTCGAAGAACTCGTCAAGCGGAAGCGGCTTCGCATAGTAATAACCCTGGAAACTCTTGACCTGCAGTTTCTGAAGAATGTCTCTCATGCCTTCCGTCTCGATACCCTCGACGCAAACAGTTGCGCCGAAGATCGATGCCATGCCTGAGAAGATGCTGATAAGCTCCCGGTCTATCTTATCCTCTTCAATCTCTCTGACGAAACCCTGGTCTATCTTGATGATGTCGAAAGGAAGCTCCTTGACGATACCGACTGATGAGAAGCCCGTACCGAAATCATCCAAAGCCACAAGGACACCTTTGGCCTTAAGCTTTGTAGCAACGTTTCTCAGAAGCTTGGTATCAAGCAGCCTGCACCTTTCCGTGACCTCGAAACACACATTCTGCGGCGGGTAATCAAGCTCGTCCAGAATACGGAAGATCATATCCGTAAAATCCGGTTTCTCGAGCTGGGTATACGAGAGATTGATGTTGATAACGAATCCCGGCTTCTTCTTGAGCATCTTCTTTGCGGAAGCGATGGCTTCCCTGATGATCCACTCACCGAGTTCAGGGAACAGCGGATCTGATTCAAGCAGCGGAATAAACTGATCCGGCGGTACCATTCCGTAAGCATCGTCCTTCCACCTGAGAAGCGCTTCTGCACCGATCAGTTCTTCGGTCTGAGCATCCACAACAGGCTGGTAGAGCAGATAGAAACCTTTGTATCCGTGCAGGATCGAAGCACGGATCGCATGGAGCTTCTGAATCCTGTTGCGGGTATTCTCATTGAGATCGTTATGGAACAGCACCAGATTTCCCTGCTGGTTGTTCTTTGATTCCGCGTAAGCGAAGTTCAGGCAGGCATACATGGTCTGTGTATCAAGGTCAAAGCTGTCTACCTTGAGAACACCGCAGTTGACTTCAAGAAGGACTCTCTTGTCATCCACCTGGAACACTTCACGGAAGTAATTGCGGAAAGTGTTGTACTTTTCCTGGATCTCATCGACGGAAAGAGTATTGCTTATGATGGCAAACTTGGTTCCGTCGATCCTGTAACATGTACCCGTATTGCCTGTGACATCATAGGCTTTCCTCGCATAGAGCTGCAGCACGCGGTTTCCGAAGTGGTAGCCGTACAATTCGTTGATCTCGGCAAATTTGCTTATGCCGATAAGGATAATATGTATGGCGGCCTTCCTCTTGATGTATCCCTCAAGATCATCGAAGAATCCGTACTGATTCCTGAAACCTGTCAGCGAGTCGATATGGCCCTGTGTCCTGTGGCTCCTGATGATACCGACGAAATACTCCGGTTCTCCCAAAGGATTCCTCATAACCACGCCTCTGCAGGTGCAAACTTCATAATCGCCGTTTGTCCTTCTTGCCCGGTACTGCATATCATGACCGGATGCGTTGCCGGCAAATATCTCTTCTATGCCCTTGTGATAAGCATCTCGGTCATCCGGATGGATGCAGTTCTCCCAGATATCTCCCGCACCGTACATATACTCTGAAGGCAGTCCGTAAGCATCGACAGCATTCTTGGACCATTTCGAGAAGTCATACTTCATATCGCAGAGATATACATAAGTACCCTCAGCCACCACATCGTAGGACTTGAAAAGAGTATCGATCATCTTCTTTCTTTCTTCGGTAATCTTCTTGACGCTAGCCTGTTGCTTAAGTGTCCGGCTCTCATAAATGAGCTTCTGTTCTTTGAGCCAGGTCTTGTTCTCGTACATGCGGCCGTCTGCGCGTTCAAAGATCTCATCGACTGTCTTATCGATGCTGTGCTGGAATTCAGCCAGGCCCGAAGCGATTACCGGTCCGCTGCCAAGTCTCAGATTATCCTCTATCTGTGTCCTGAAAGATGAGAACAGCAGATCGCGGTCTGTATAATCCTGATTCTTGAGGACAACCACAAATTCATCGCCGCCAATGCGGAATACGGGGCTGTGGGCAAAGGCCTTGCATATCAGCATGCAGGAATTCTTTATGAACTCATCACCGGCCTTATGGCCCTGCGTATCGTTAATGAGCTTAAGATCGTTAAGATCACATACGATTATTCCGAACGGCTCCTGCGTATCCGCTTCGATCCTGTTCTGGATGTCCTTCTCGAATTCCTGGAATGCCGTTTTGTTCTTCATTCCGGTCAGGCTGTCGCGGCGGGCGATCTCATTAGCCGTCGAAAGTGCTTTAAGGTGCTCCTGTTCTTTCTTTACGTCTTCTTCGCGGTTCTCGATACAGATTATGAGATGCGTCTTGTCTGAAGACCAGCTTACCGTCATCCTGGTATACTTTGGTTCATCAGAACCGATCACCATACGGTAATCTGCCGTAAGCCTCTTGGCATTCTCGAGCTGAGATATGAGGTTATCCTTATCAAGGAAAAGCTTTACGCGGTCTCTGTCCACATGGAAGATGATTTTGTCGGCATTCTGCTGTGCAACCGAGAAGAAATCTCCGCCCTCTTCCTGTATCTCAAGTTCACCATAGAGTTTGTGTGTGGCGTATTCCTTAAAATAATCCGTCTGCATATCGACGTAATAGATCATGTCGTAATGTGAGGCAAGGCTCTCTGCGATCTGTGTAAAAGTAACGCTCTTCTGCTGCGACTCTTTCAGTTCAAGGTTCGCCTTTACTTCTTCATCGATATTCTCAATACAGACGATGATATGCTTCTTATCCTGCGACATGATCTCGGTATGCCGTATGTGCTTAATAACCTCATTGACGACAAGCCTGTAAGATACCGAATAAGAATGCCTGTGCTTAAGATTCTTGAGCATCTGATCCTTATAGTGGATCTTAATGATACTGTCCTGATCTTCAGGATGCACGTATTTGCGGATGCTTCTCCTGCTCTCTGCAAAGAAGTCTCTTCCCGTCGCAGGAACATTCAGTTTCTTATATTCATCAGTTGAAGATATCTCTAAGTATTTGTTTGTCTCGATATCAATATAGTAAAGCGTGTCGTACTTTCCCGCGAGGCTGTCGGTAATCTGGTTATAAGCATCCTTCTGGCGCTTTGTCTCCTCTTCAAGCTGCCTTCTCTGATACTCTTCATCTATATTGATAACACCGAGGATAAAGTAATCCGAATCCTCATCAAGTCCGCGGATCATCCTGAGCGAATGCCATACCGGCTCTCCGCCAATCATCAGGCGGTATTCAATGCTCTGCATGCCGCCCTTCTTCATGGCAGCAAGAAGATTCTCCTTCTGGATATCCTCACAGAAGATGTGCTGATCCTCTTCATAGACAACGCTCTTGCAGTCGCGGATTATGTTCTTGAAGAAATCGTCACCGCCCTGCTCGAGGCTCAGGGAATGGAATTCGGGATTGACTGAATACCAGAAGTATTCATTGGTGACCGCATTAACATAATACACACTGGAATAATCGACCAGTAATGCTTCAGAAATCTTCTTGAAGATATCGTCCTGCCGCGTCATCCGCACCTCCGTAACCGGAAGATCTATAACATTTATTTTATCAGACAAATACAATCAAATGATGTGAAAATGTAAATTATACTTTAAGTATTATTTGCGTGCGGTTATACCGTAATACCTCCTGATAAGTCTTATCCTGCCGGCAAAGGTGTTTCGGGCAATGTAACCTTCCAGGATGCTGCCTTCAGGCAGGTGGTCCAGGATGGGTACTGCACCCAGAAAACCCCTGAAGGTTTCCCTGTCTCTGTAGTATTCGCGCGTGTGGATCGGAACCATCTCGGCATCGGCAAACCCTGCCGCGAGAATGCTCTCGAAGTCTATGACAGAGACCGGAACCGGGTCATCAAAGCCCTGCCCGTATCCTGCAGCCAGCTTTAGTTCCCAGCAGTCATATTTGTCGACGCCCCTGATGAGCAGGTATCCTCCGGGTTTCAGAGCACGGTATATCTGCGCGGCATCCGTGCAGGTGTGACGCGCCACGATGATGTCGAAATGCTCATCCGGGACATCCATCTTCAGATTGTCCATCACCCGGAACGATATGTTCTTCCTCCCGCTCTTTGTAAGGTTGGCTCGGGCAGTCTCTATCATGTGTGGAGAATAGTCAGTTCCAAGTATCTCCGCACATTCCGGGAACTCTGACAGGACTTTCTCTCCGCCGGCAGTGCCGAGATCAAGGATGCGGGACTCCTTTGTGGCCAGCGACCGCAGGATCTTGTACAGATCCCAGTCTGTCAGGCACTCTTCATGACAGTCGTACTCATCGAAAGACCAATGAGCCATCTTCTCGTAGTAATCAAAATAGTTGTCGCGTGACATAAAAAAAGAACCTCCTTTCACGAACAACAATACCCGGTGCGGTCATCCCGCACTATTCTTTGTCATTCATGATGAGATTCTAAGGTTCTTATCATTATTGACCCCGCTCCGATATGAGCGTCGCGGCGGCAGAACGCGAATAACTAATTGATCTGCCACGCTTTGATGATACTTTCGGCAAGCCGGCTTGTCAATTATTGTCCTGTCCCGTGTGATAAAATGATTTCTGTGTACATAAAGAATACACAGCAGCGGTTTACTATTGCACTATCAACTTGTGAGGAGCAACACAAAATGAAGAAGCATTACATCACAATGGCAATAGTGATCGATGTTCTGGTGCTGGCATTGTTCGTTCTCGGGACCGGTTTTTACACCTATATTTCCGCAACGGAAAAGATGCAGCAATATATGGACAGGGTTAAGACCGTCGCGACATTTAATTCAGTAGTTCCCGATTCCAATACCACTGCTCAGGAGCTCATTGCCAACAGCTGTTATACCTGGGAATTCAACAACGATCTCCGCTTCAGCGGCATGGGCTTCTACGGCTATATAATCCTGACGGACGGCACGGTCTTCGATACGACTGAGGACTACTGCTATGCATGGAAAGCACCAGAAGACAAGATCATGAAGCCCGAAGATGTAAGGATCTTTGCGGTGCCCGACGGTATTGCCGAGGATGAGAGGCACGTCTACGATCCTCTTTTCGAGGGCGAGTGCGACGACATCTTCATCCATGGCGGCAGCATGCAGTACCAGGGCAAGACATATCAGATAGGTGACTGCGATTACAACTGCGGCGAGAAGGTCCCCGTATCAGAGTGGGCAGGCGGACAGTATCTTTACTGCGACATCTGCAGGCTTGCCAGAGACAACTATGAGAAGGGACTGAACGCGGAGGCGAAGGCAATTCTCGGCGAGTTTGACGACAGCATCAAAAGCGGCTCGGCAACGAAGGCGGAGCAGCAGGATATATGGACATGTTACCTGATCCACATGAGCACAACCCAGGCCGGCAATATGTACACCGTCCAGGTCTTCCATCCGGTAGAACTCGCAGTGCGTTCTAACGTCGCGCTGTACATTGTGCTTCTCGTCTTGATGCTCGCGGCACTCATCTCTATCCCCCTCGGCATAGCCAAGCTTTACCGCACCCGTAAGGAATACGAGATACGCTCGAGAAGGCTCACCAGAGGCGTCGCGCATGAGCTCAAGACACCTCTGGCAGTAACCAAGGCATACATGGAGAACTGGGAACTGATAAGCGAGGAAGACAGGCCTAAATATGCGGAAATGATAAACCGCGAAGTCGAAGATATGTCCGATCTCATCACTACCCTGCTCGAGATGGATAAGATCGACTCGGGCAAGATCAAACTGAACTTAGAAGAAGTTGACCTTACAGCGCTGATCAATTCCGTTTATAAACGCATCAAGCCCCTTGCTGACGAGAGATCGCTCGAGGTCAAGATCAAAGCGGATAAGGAATACATTGTAAAAGCCGATCTTAAGCTTATGAGGATCGCGATCGGCAACTATCTGACAAACATGGTCAAGTATGCCGACAAGCAGGCAGAGGTCAGCCTGTGGGCAAACGGCGGCAGGATCACGGTCCAGTTCAAGAACGACAGCACAAATGACAGCGATTCAAAGGCAGATAACCTGAGCAGCAACGGAATGGGACTTGAGATCAACGAGAACATCTTGAAGCTTCACGGTTTCAAGTGCGGCAATACTTTGAGAAGATCTGAGACAGTTTATTGGTTCGAGGCAGATAAGGTATGAGCAGGATCTTGCTGGCAGAAGATGACAGAGCATTGCGGGACATCACGGTGATGTACCTTAAGAAGAACGGTCTTCAGGTCGATGTCACCGACAACGGCAATTCCGCCTGCCAGCTGATAGAGATGAACCGCTATGACTGCATCGTCTTGGACATCATGATGCCGGGAAAGAACGGCCGGGAAGTCTGCAGACTGATAAGGAACAAATATGATGTCCCCGTTATCTTTCTGACTGCATTGGGCGACGAGAGCGATATCGTTGAAGGCTATGAGGCCGGAGCTGACGAATACATTACCAAGCCGTTCTCCGCCAAGCTCCTTCTTGTGAAGATCAATGCGCTCATCAACAGATACCGCGGTCTTCTCGTGAAGAACGGTATGATCGTTATGGATGACCTCACGATAGAGCCGGCCAAGAGGCGTGTTGTCTCTGGCGGCAACGAGATCTCCCTTGCCCCTAAGGAATACGATCTTCTGATGTATCTCATCGAGAACAAGGATATTGTCTTAAGCCGCGATCAGATCCTGGACCATGTTTGGGGCTCGGACTATGCGGGTTATGACAGGGCCGTTGACACACATATCAAGAAACTCCGCGCCGCATTGGGCGGCTGTGGCTCGCATATCGAAACAGTAATAAAAGCGGGATACAAGTGGAAGTCCTGATCTTCCCCTGTGACCGCTTGCTGTCAGTCTTAAGTTCCATACATCATCTCAGTCAGAAGAAGATCATGAGCATGACCAATGCAAAGCCGATGACAAAAGCGAGCGCACCTTTGTCGTTGTCCTTATTTGAAGCGATCTGAGGGATCTCTTCAATTGTCGTATAGATCAAAGCACCGCCTGCGACTGCCATGACATAGGGCAAAGCATCCGGGAACAGCACGACCACGATAACGGTAATGATTCCGAGCAGCGGGATCGGCACGCCTGAGATGATACCCATAAAGAAGGCTTTGCCGGTCTTGCTTCCCTTCTCGCGTATCGGAAGTGAGACAAAGAGTGCCTCGGGGATATTCTGAACAGCGATGGCGACCGCAAGTACGAGAGCGGTTGTAGCAGATATCCATCCGGTCTTCATAAAATGGCCTGCATAGATCGCACCAAGTGTAATGCCCTCAGGGATGTGATGGATGACCTGCGTGAGCATGACCTTTACATCCGGGTCAAGCTTGCTTTTCAAGCCTTCGGATATATCAGAATATGCATGCGTGTGCGGAACGATGCTGTCTATTATGATCTGTATCATGACACCTGCGCCGAAGCAGATAAAGGCCGGGATGATGCTGTTGGTGTAATGCTCTTTCAAGCCGTTCACTGCCGGTTCGATCATGCCCCAGACCGCAATGGAGATCATTATGCCCGAAGTGCCCCCGATCAGTATCATCCTGAGGTTGTCAGACAGTTTCCTTTTTGCATATACGACAGCCGCCCCTATAAGCGTTCCGGCCAGAGGAATCAGCATACCGAAAATGATCTCGGTATCAGACAGAGTGTTTGAACTGTCAAGGTGTTCGATAAGAGTACGGAGTCCTATGAATATAAGTATCGTGCCGCCCATGATCTCTGAACCGGACTTGTAACGCGTTCCGAAGATATTGCCTATCTTTACGCCGATCATGGAGATGATGCATGTTATAACAGCGATCATGGCAACGGCAAAGCCGACGTTGACATATGGTCCCGCTTCGAACACTTTGACCGGTACAGCGACGAAAGTAATGCCTACTGCCAATGCATCGATGCTGGTGGCAACAGCCATCATGAACATGGTCTTTACATCGAAGCCGGGTTTTGCTTCTTCAGGCGGCGAGAAAGCCTCCTTGATCATGTTGCTTCCTATCAGGGTAAGGAGAATAAAGGCCACCCAGGGGGCGACCATGCTTATAAGGTTCTCGAAACGCGAACCTACAAGGTATCCGATAAACGGCATCAGTCCCTGAAATGAGCCGAACCAGATGCCGCACAGAAGAAATTCTTTTATCGTTACTTCCTTTGATGCAAGCCCTTTACAGATGGACACTGCGAAAGCATCCATCGCAAGACCGACCGACAGGAGCAATAACTCAAACAATCCCATGCGCTGCGTCCTTAGATCTCATCCACTTCCGATACGGATGTTACTTTATGAGCTGCGAGCACTTCGAGTTTATCGTTATAGAAACTGCAGCCGCCTCTTCCGTTCTCTTTTACATCATAAAGAGCGATATCAGCCCTGTGGAACATAATGTCTGGAGCAATGACTGCTTTGCTGTAGCAAACACCGGCACTGACCGTTATCTGAGGGACATCACTCCTGAGCTCGCTGAGTTCACTGTTGATCCTGTCTATCTTGTTCTCGATCAGTTCCTGAGGATCATCTGTAATATGGACCATCAGGATAAGGAACTCATCACCGCCGATACGGCATATGTAGTCATCGGAACGGAAAGACTTGGTCAGCGTATCCGCAATCCTCTTAAGGGCTTTGTCGCCTGTCTCATGCCCGCGAGTATCGTTGATCTGCTTGAACTTATCGACATCGATGATGATCATCGCCGTCGTTGTCATATCAAGGCTGTTCTTGATGATATCGTAGCCGGCCCTGTTATAGACACCGGTCAGCGGGTCATGGGAAGCTTTGTAATTCAGGTGAGCTATGCTGTTCCTGTATGTGTTGTACATAACATTGTAGGCACCTGCCAGATACCTGAATTCCGAAGCACCGATGATCGGTATGTTCTCGTCCTTCTTGATGTGGTCGACAGCCTGAAGGACAGGTTTGATGCCGAGCCTTGTGTGGATCCAGATCATTGATACGATCAGTATGCTCTGGATGATGACCAGTATGATGACACTGATAAGCGCTCTCTGCGCCACACCTTCGGTAGTCTGCTGAGTCGTAAGTGCTTTTTCCTTAAGCGCATCGATGCTGGCATTGAAATCCTCGCGGATCTTATCTTTCTGCATCTGATAAGTCTCATCGTGAACAAGTTCCATGGCAAGTGCCATCTTGGCTTTAGATGAGAGTGCAGCATCTTCAGCTGTCAGGCTGACGTCCTTAAGCGCTTCCGGTATATCGGTGTCTCCGGTCGCATCAAGCACAAGCACCATGGCATAGTACTCGGTATCCATCAGCTTAACTGAATTGTTCATGCTGTTCTTCAGTTCGGCCAGAGCCGGGGAATTCGGCATTACTGAACCGATAGTCTCTATCGCATTCTCACGTCTCTTGGTCTCGAATGCTTCCGTCATGTAATTGTCGAGGTATTTCCTGTCACCCAGGACCGTATAGCACTGCACCTGTTCAGTCAGGTAATCAGAAGCCTCCATAAGATCAAGGGCTTTCTTCTCAAGCTCGATATAATCGTCCGTGGCTTTCTCCAACGCCTTGAAATTCGCATATACACGGAGCGAAGCAAATAACAGGATGCCGGTTATGACGATCGATGTAATGAGCATTATCATCGATGTCGCCTTCAAAGACAGTCCCTGTTCTCTGATCTTTCTTACTATGGACACAGGATATCCTCCATCTTACGCACACTTTTATATCAAGTAATATATATCATGAGAAGGCTAATTTCAAAGAAAGTATATATTTCGTTTTACGATTGCGTAAACTCTTTCGCATTTGCGTGAGCATACAGTATCTTATTCGGGCCAAGACTCATTATACTGTCCCAATCAGCCTTGAGTGCGGCATTATCAGCGTATCCCGCAAGGTATTCAAGAGGCTCGAGGTCGCCTGCGATAACGGTGCCGTCATCCAATATGACCGATATGCTGTCTTCACTGTGACTTGGTGTGGGGATGATCTCACCTGCAATGCCTAGTTCCCCCAGGAATGCTCGCGAGTCCTTGAAGGTTATGGTTTTCGTGCCTTCCATAAGAATCGGCTTATAGTTCAGCTGCGGCTGCCTCGAGAAGATCTCATCCGGATAATGTACATGTTCCGTCTGGGATTCCATTACAACCGGGGTAATGCCCTGCTCTGCCAGCTGACTTACAAGCCCGCAGTGGTCGGGATGATAGTGGGTGCAGATCACATAAGCAATGTCGGACACTTTGATACCGGTCTTTCCAAGCGCCTTGTAGAAAGCCGGAAGCGTTCCTGCGAAGTCGGTATCTATCAGAATGAACCTTTTTGTTCCCCGGATAAGAAAAGTATTGGTATTGCCGTATCTGAGTGTCGTTATCAAAATGAATCCCCCCATGCAGCATATTGTACTACATGAGGGGCATTCTCTATCCTATTATCGCAGCCAATTACGAAACGATCTTATAGTATGCGTTGGAAGTAACCTTGTAGGTCGCCGCATAGAACGCACCGCAGACAAGGGCACTTACGCCGGCAGTGATCAGCAGCAGCGGCCAATTATTGTGCCCGAAAAGCATCAGCAGTTTATGCACAATCGGGAGCACCGCCGCCAGGTGCATGCAGGCGATCACGATCGGGATAAGGAAGACCGTCAGCATCTGGGAATTGATGCTCTTCTTGATGTTCTCCTTG
>CADAOK010000027.1 GCA_902789515.1 Oscillospiraceae bacterium | reverse complement strand
GTCGGAGTTGTATCCGCATCCGAATACGCCCTTCTCGTTTGCAACGATCTGAGGCTGAGCGCTGTCGCAGTGCTGAGCGATAACGCAGCATCCGTATGTATCGATGAGGATCTCAGCTGCCTGTCTCTCCTTCTCCTGGTCGCCCCATGTGTAGATCTCATATACGTTTACATGAGCATCAGGGTTAACGGACTGTGCACCGAGTGCGAAAGCATTGATGCCTGAGCATGTCTCGGCATACTCTGTACCCCAAGCGGATACATAGCCGATCTCGTTGTTGCCGAGAGCAAGGGACTTATATCCTGCTGCGATACCTGCGAGGTAACGAGCCTGATAGATCCTGCCGAAATAGTTGTTGAAGTTGCTGTCGTTGGACAGATAGCCTGTAGCATGTGAGAACACGATGTCAGCATACTCGGGCTTCTTTGCAGCCTCATCAAATGCGTTGAGGTAGCCGAAGCTGATGCCGAAGATGATGTTGCATCCGTCACCTGCGAGCTGGTCGATTGCCTGGGATACCTTCTCGTCATCCTCAGGAACGTTGTCTACGATGTAGAGATCCTTCTCGGGATCAAGACCGCACTGCTTCATAGCCTCGGTGATACCCTTGTGGTGAGCATAGGTATAACCTGCGGTGTCGTTCTTACTGTTGATGTAGATCGCACCGACCTTGAAAGACGAAGCAGCCTCTCCGCCTGCATTTCCGCTGCATCCGGTGAATGCGAGAACGGAAGCAACTGCCATCACTGCCGTGAGAACAATTGAAATAAGCTTTCTCATAACTTGCCTCCAAAAAGTTTTTATATGAATGCCTTGCGGCAATACATATCGTAATCAGGACCTGAACGTAAGCGAGTCGTCGCTCATCGATTCGATTATCGCGAGAGACTCGACCCTGATGCCCTGTCTGCGGAGCTCGTCTCCGCCGCCCTGGAACCCCTTCTCAATGGCGATCGCCGCACCTGCGAGCTTCGCACCGGCCTTGTCTGTTATCTCGATAAGGCCCTTGAGCGCATTGCCCTTGGCAAGGAAATCGTCAACGATGAGCACGGTATCATCCTTCGATACATAATCACTGCTCACCACGATGTCATATGTCTTCTGATGTGTGTAGGAATAGACCTTGGATGTAAGCACGTCATCCGACAGGTTGATCGACGCATGCTTCTTCGCGAAAACAACAGGCACGTTCATCTTGCAGCCTGCAGCAAACGCCACGGCTATGCCCGATGATTCTATCGTAAGTATCTTGGTAACTCCGGCATCCTTGTAAAGAGATGCTATCTCTTCGCCCATCTCCATGAGCAGTTCAGGATCGATCTGTTGGTTAAGGAAATCTCCGACCTTCAGGATCTCTCCGGGCAGGACTTTGCCCTCCGCAAGAATTCTATCTTCCAAAGCGCGAATAAGAACCACCCCCCGAAGCCGGATAAGAAATACCTTTAGATATTATAATTATTACAAACGTGTGTCAAACAAATCCGCCCCACAGATTAAACAAAAAAACAGGGACTGCATGAGGCAGTCCCTGTCCGTCATAGTTTTACTTCAGATCTTACTCTTCGGAAGTATTGCCTTCCTCAGACTCGGCAGGAGCGGGAGTCTCGGTCTCAGCCGGAACTGCAGCGGGTGCTGCAACGGCAAAAGCGAGGTCCAGGTTGCCGTTCGCCATGTAGATCTTCTCAAAGTCAGGACCGTCAACGGTAAGCTTCTCGATAAGTCTTGAAGCAAGACCTTCAACGACCGCCTTCTTCTTCTCGAGAAGGATCTTCTTGGTCTCCTCGTAGCAGTCATCGATTATGTTCTTGATCTCTTCGTCGATCTCGGCAGCGGTCTGGTCAGAATAGCTCTGTACCTGGCCCATGGAATAACCGAGGAATACCTCGTCGTTATCCTCACCGAAGACCATGTTCTTGAACTTCTTGGAAAGTCCGAAACGCTTGATCATGTTCTTGGCGATACGGTTGCACTGCTGCAGATCAGAAGCCGCGCCCGTAGAGATCTCACCTAAGAAGATCTCTTCAGCGGCTCTTCCGCCGGCGGCTCTTCCGCCGAGGCTCATCTTGATGGTATCAAGGAGCATCTTCTCAGTATAGAAGTCAGTATCTTCGATCGGCTTATAAGCGGTGAATCCGCCTGCACGTCCAACCGGGATGATCGTAACTCTATCGACCTTCTCGAACTCCGATGTCGCACGGAGTACGACTGCGTGGCCGGCTTCGTGATAAGCAGTGAGCTTCTTGACCTTGTCGGACAGTTTCTTGGAATTCTTCTGGGGACCCATCTGGACTCTGAATGTAGCGTCCGTGATCTCCTCCATAGTGATCTTCTTCTTGTTGTGACGGGCAGTCATGAGTGCCGCTTCGTTAAGAAGGTTCTCAAGGTCTGCACCGGTGAATCCGACTGTGGAAAGAGCAACTTCCCTGAGATCGACATCATCAGCGAGCGGCTTGCCCTTCGCATGGATCTTCAGGATAGCCTCACGCTCATCCGCATCAGGCTCGTTGACCATGATACGGCGGTCGAATCTTCCGGGTCTTAAGAGGGCCGGGTCAAGGACATCCACTCTGTTTGTAGCTGCCATGACGATAACATTCGTATTGTTCTCGAAACCATCCATCTCAACGAGGATCTGGTTCAATGTCTGCTCACGCTCGTCCTGTCCGCCTCCGAGGCCTGCGCCTCTCTTACGGCCTACGGCATCGATCTCGTCGATGAACACGACGGAAGGCGCTTCCCTCTTGGCATCGGCAAAGAGAGATCTTACACGGGACGCACCAACACCGACGAGCATCTCGACGAAGTCGGAACCGGAGATGTAGAAGAACTTAACTCCCGCCTCACCTGCAACAGCACGTGCGAGAAGAGTCTTACCCGTACCGGGAGCTCCGTAAAGAAGCACACCTCTGGGGATCTTGGCACCGAGTTCACGGTATTTCTTGGGATCTTTGAGGAAGTCTACTATCTCGGAGAGTTCTTCCTTCTCTTCTATGGAACCGGCAACATCCTTGAATGTTATCTTGTCCTTCTTGTTCGGATCCATTACCCTTGCACGGTTGCTTCCGAAACTGAAAAGTCCGTTGGCATCTTTGCCCTGTCTCGACATCGACAGGAAGATGAATACCACGAGCACGATGGAACCTACCATAATGAGGATCTGGACCAGTGTGCTCCAGTCGAAAGGTTCGGTATATGTGTAGTCATCGATCTGGCCTGCTGCCTTTGCCTTCTCGAGCTTGCTGATAAGATCATCAACATACTCGTAAGGAATCTGCTGGGTCATCTCCGAATCATACTGTGCACCCGATGCCTTGTATTTGATGGTTACAACAGTACCGTTTACTTCAACCATCGATACGTCGTTTTTGTCACTCTCGATGCATTCGATGACATCAGAAAGAGTGGTCTCTTCCTTTTTGCCGTAATTGCCTCCCCAGAAGACGCTGGCGAGCACAACAAGAACGACAAGCATCAGACCATAGAATAACAGTCCGCTTCCCGGACGTCTTGTCTCGTTTTTGTTAGCCATTGGTTATAGCTCCTCCGTTTTCTTATCCTTATTCCTGTTTCACGACGCGGATATCGTCGAAATTTCTATATTCCCCGTCAAGATCGAGGCCGTAGCCAACGATGAACTTGTCGGGTACAGTGATTCCGTTGTAATCAGGCACGAGATCCGTCACTCTTCTGTCAGGCTTATCGAAAGCCGTGCAGATCTTAAGTGACGCCGGACCTCTCTTAAGGAGCTGCTCCTTGAGGAGAGCGAGCGTCCTGCCCGTATCGACTATGTCTTCAACAATTAGCACATCCTTGCCTGCGATGTCATAGCTCATATCCTTCTTGATCTTAAGGACACCTGACGATACCTCGCCGACGTAGCTCGACACCTGCATAAAGTCGACTATGACTGGCATATCGAGTCTTCTTACGAGATCTGAGCAGAAGATGAATGCGCCCGTAAGTATGCCTACGACCACAAGGGGTCTTCCCGCATAATCACGGTTGATCTCGGCAGCTACCCTGTCCAACATTTCCATTATCTCGTCATGTGTGATCAAGACTTCAGATGTGTCGTTCATAACGGTACCTGCCTTTCCAAAGTTATCTTCAAGAGTCTTCCGGGGCAGCTTCCCGCCTCATCGAACTTCTCTTTGCTCCTTATCCCGGTAAAGCCTTCAGCATGGCCTGCACCCGGTATCCAGAGTACTCTGTCTCCCTGTTTCGCAAAGATGACCGAATCTCTTGCTTCCTGCGGCACCTTCAAATCAGTAAAAAACCTTCTGAGTTCCTTGCCCGATCCGGAGCCGGCTCTCGTGAACTTGTATTTAAGTCCGCAAGACCTTCCGCAGGTTATCGTGACATCGCCCTCAGACAGAATATCTTCGGGGCAAAACCACGAATAGTTATTATACTCTAACTCGCTACTATTCTCAATTATTTCGACTCTGAGAGTAATGTCAGAATCGGGTAAATTCAAGGCAATTCCGGGCTCGATCTTTATGTCCGGCGAGCCTGCGCATGTAACCAGGCCAATCAGCTCGGCAGCCGTGCATAAGATCTTCCTTAACTCACCGTCATCTGCGCAGAAAAAGAACCTGTCATCGTGCCTTACCGCCTTCCTTGCAAAAGGCATATCCATAACGGCTGTGCCTTCCGTAACATCCGCTGCCACCATCTTCATGCAGTCTTCAAGATTGACCTGCTCGAAGTCGGTGAGGCTGCCGAAGGTTTCGAGCCAAAGCTTTCTTATTAGCCTTGATCTTATGGACGGATGCAGCCTTTCCATCTCTTCCGCAGAAAGCGCCCTGTACGGACCGATGCTGTTAAGGCAAAGAATATATGCGCCCGCAACCTCTCTGTTTATATGATCCAAGTCTTCAGCAAGAAGCCCGTATGTGCGGCTCAATGCCTCAACGGGATTTCTTCCCGTCTCCTTCTCGATATCAGGGAAGATAACGTTGCGCCATTCGTTCCTGGTGCAGCATGCTTCGCTGTTGGTATAATCCGTGGCATAGGCGATGCCCTTGTCTTCCAGGTATGAGACAAGCTCTGATTTCCTGCATGACAGGAGCGGTCTTATTACCTGTCCCGCACGCGGCATGGGGCTTACGAGTCCTTCCAGTCCGCTGCCCCTGAAAAGGTTCATCATCATAGTCTCGGCGACGTCGTCCTTGTGGTGTGCGACTGCGATCCTGACGTCGGAAAGGCCCTTGTCTGCGGACACTTTCGATGCAGTCTCCGCGAAAGCAGCATACCTTAACTTCCTGCCCTCGGTCTCTTCCGACACGCCGTCTTGTGCGGCAATTGCAGCAACGTCATAACTGTAGGATACGAACGGAATGTCCCTGCCTTCGCAGTAAGACTTTACCAAAGCCTCATCAGCGTCGCAGTCTCCCGGCCTGAGGTTGTGATTGATGTGTACGCAGTAAAGGTTTACTCCTGCCTCATGGAGGATGTCCAGGAGCGCCATCGAATCCGGCCCGCCGGAACAACCCGCTATAACCGCATCGCAGTCAAGCAATGCGTATCTGCCGGCAAATTCCAGGACCTTATCCGTCAGTTCCATGTGTCAGGGAAATCGTCATGCGCTGCCGAGAAGTCCATATCGTTATCGCCCGTATCCTCCGCAGGTTCCTCTTCAGGTTCATCCGGCCCGGGATCATCATCACGGTCGAAATCGTAATTCTGCGCAGAGGCATCCTTATCAACGGTCTTTGTATACGGGGAAGAGGGTTTCTCTTCGGCAACATAATCGTCAGGTTCGTAGAACAGCGTTCTCTTGGCGATCCAGCATACCTTTACGCGCTTGGTCGCACCGTGTCTGTTCTTCTCAAGGTAGATATATGCATCCTCGACCACATCGGCGTCTTTATTGACGGTCGCTTCACCGCCTTCGTCCTTTTTCTTATAGTAGTCGGGACGGTCGATGAACATGACTGTATCAGCATCCTGCTCAAGAGCGCCGGACTCACGGAGGTCAGACAGCTGCGGTGTATGGTCATCTCGCTGTGCCGCGCCTCTCGACAACTGCGACAGCGCAAGGATCGGAATACCGAAATCCTTCGCAATCAGCTTGAGATTCCTCGAGATGGCAGATACTTCCTCGTTCCTTGATCTGCCGTTGTAACCCGGCATCGTGATGAGCTGGAGATAGTCGATGATCACGAGACCCGGTCTTGTCTCCGGATCTATGAAGAGCTCTGTGAGTTTGGACTTCATCGTTGCCGGATTCGAATTCGAATGATCGTCAATTATGATTGGGAATTCCGACAGCTTCTGCAGTGCCGCTTCAAGCTGCTTCTCTTCGACTTTGCTCATCTTGTGAGCGAAGATCATCTGGTTTACAGGACGGTCCATACAGGAAGAGAGCAGTCTGTTGCCGATCTCCTCCTTGGACATTTCCAGCGAGAAGATCGCCACGGGAATGCCGTTCGCCGCAACGTTCGATGCAATGTTGACTGCCAGAGCGGTCTTACCCATACCGGGTCTTGCCGCAAGTATATTAAGTGAGCCGGGTCTGAGACCGCCAAGCATGTTGTCGAGCTTTCTGAAGCCCGTCTTGACTTTGCCTCCGTCCCCTTTGCTGTTGATCTCTGTCTTGATGTTGTTCAGGCTGCGCTTGAGGATGGGCTTGAGCTGTTCGAACCCCTTCGAATCCTCGTCACGCTTGAGTTCTGAGATGGAAGAGATCGCAAAGTCAACCGCCTTGCCTGACTCAAGCTCTCCGCTCAGGACTCTCTTCCTGATATCGTCGACCTTGCCGATAAGCTTGCGCCTGCTGCTTCTCTCCCTGATCGAAGAAAGGTATGTGTCGAGATTGGACATAACGGCAACTTCATCAGCAACGCCGTATACATACATCAGACCGCCGGCGGCGTCCATCGTATTGTTCTTCTCAAGCCAGTCCGTCAAAGAATATCTGTCGACCTTGCGGTTCTCATAGAATAAAGCGATTATCGCGTTATAGATGACCGCATTGCGGCTGTCGGAAAAATCAGAACCGTCCAGACCGTTGCCCACGATCTCCAGAACGGATCTCTCATTCCTCATACAGAGTGCAAGAAGCGCTTTCTCGACTCCGACATCACGCATGACGTCGTTCTCAGGTTCGATCAGGTTATCCATGTACCCGTAATTGTCGGACATATCACTGCTCCGATGTTACTTCGATGTTGATGTCACAGGAGACCTTCGGGTGGAGCTTTACTCTTACCTTGAAGACTCCGACGTTCTTAATGGGGCTGTCGATCACTATCTTCTTCTTATCGATCTTATAATCCGCCTTTGCAAGACACTCAGCGATGTCCGCAGTGGTCACGGCGCCATAGAGCTTTCCGTCTCTTCCGCCCTTAGCAACCACATTGAATGTCTGTCCTCCGAGTCTCTTGGATGTCTCCTGAGCCTCGATGAGTGCGCGGCGCTCATGTTCAGCCTTGGCTCCGGCCTGAAGTTTTGCATCGTTGAGGCTCACGGAATTGGCTTCCTTTGCAAGGCCCTTCTTCATGAGAAAATTCCTTGCGTAACCGTCGCTGACATCAACGACTTCGCCTTTCTTTCCAACCTTCTTTACATCTTCCAACAATACTACCTTCATAAGAAGACCTCCGCTGATTATAAATAAAAACCGGGCTGACCCGCTGAACATATTATATGCCAGCGTCATGCCCGGTATTCAGCTCATCTATTTTAAGATTTGCCTTATCTTTCCACTTTCCTCACATTACTGAACTGTGTAAGGGAGAAGGGCAATCTGGCGAGCGCGCTTGATCGATGTGGTGAGCTCGCGCTGATGAATGGCACATGTACCTGTCATTCTCTTGGGAAGGATCTTTCCGTTCTCGGAAATGAACTTCTTCAGAAGAGCATCATCCATAAAATCAATGGTCTCTACCTTGTTAGCGCAGAAATAGCATACCTTCCTGCGGCCGTGTCTCTGTCTCATGTTACCGGAAAACTTGCCGTCACCGGTCTTGGGGGCTCTATTCTCAGCCATTTGTTTGTTCTCCTTAATAATTAAAGCTCGAACGGAAGATTAACGGAATCTCCGGGACCGAATGCGCTGTCACCGGAATCATCATCTTCGATCTTTGTCATAGGAGCCGTCGGCGCAGATGCTGCTGCCGTTCCCTGTGCGGGAGGAGTAAAAGACTCAGCAGGCTTGGATGCGGGCTTGGAATATCCGCCGTTGCCGCCTTCGCCGCCCTTGCTGTCCACGAATTCAGCTTCGTCTACAACAACCTCGGTTACGAAGACCTTCTGTCCGCCCTGGTTCTCATAGCTCCTGGTCTGAAGGCTTCCGCAGACTCCGATCCTGCTGCCCTTGTGGAAATACTTGCCGATAAAACCGGCTGTCTGTCTCCAGGCTACGCAGTTGATGAAATCCGACTGTCTCTCGCCATTCTGATCCTTGAACTTACGGTCTACCGCAACAGTGAAGTTGCAGTACTGCGTCTGGTTCGATGTCAGTTTGACTTCGGGATCCTTAGTAATTCTTCCTACCAATTCTACTCTGTTCATTGTCTACTCCTTGAACATGTCATGAGTGATTACTCATCGACACGGACAACGATAAAGCGGATAACACCGTCGGTGATCTTGAGAACACGCTCAAGTTCCTTCGGGAAATCACTATCGGCAGTAAAATTAGCCTGTACGTAGTAACCGTTCTTCTGACCTTCAATCTCATAAGCGAGTTCCTTGACACCAAGAGTATCAAGAGAATTCAGTGTAGCTCCGGATTCAACCTTTGCCTTGATTGTGTCAGTAAGAGAAGCTGTGCCCTCATCACCTAATGCGGCGCTGAGTACTACGACCAAACGATAAGTGTTTGCCATATCATTCACCTCCTTCTGGACTATTCGGTCCGGTATCTTAAGTACCGGACAAGGATCGCCGCTTACCTATGTAAAATGCGGCAACGAAGAGAATAACACAGCAGACACCTTAAAGTCAAGTAAAATGGAGCCTTTCCACTGTCGTAATCGTCCGTGTCCAAAACCAAATTCTTACGTTGATATTCTATTACAGGGAAAGGTAAAAGTCCATCGGATTTCAAACATTCGTTCGAATCTCCGCGAAGATTGAGACTTTATGTTACAGAGCTTCTCAGCATCTCTCCGCGCCGAGCCATTTGAGGATATACGGGAACAGCAGTCTGAGATATGCCTGAAGGGCTTTTGCCGTATGTTCGTATGTCGCATCATTCTCGCCGGCGGGATCGGGGATCGAGAATGATATCACTTTGCCGTCGTCGCTCTTGAACACCAGTCCGTTCGAAGCGGCAAAGGTCGACAGTGAGAACACCTTGTCCTTTATCTCGGGGAAAGCGCTTACTATCTCAAATGCCTGCTCGTCCCTTACCGTCAGTATCAGGTCATTTGCATCGTACACTGAAGGTTCCGCACGGACAGCCTTGT
This sequence comes from Oscillospiraceae bacterium, assembly GCA_902789515.1. GTDB lineage: Bacteria > Bacillota > Clostridia > Saccharofermentanales > Saccharofermentanaceae > Saccharofermentans. Next base: position 10,001 of record CADAOK010000027.1, on the reverse strand, counting down.
AAGAGGACATGGATCTTCCGGAGAGAGGTTTGATGTGCTCTGCCATTTTCGCGTCGGCGGTATCGCCTGCAGCAGCATAGATTCCTGCGGACTCGCAGTAGATCTCGCAGCCGATGTCTTTCCTTCCCTCGACCCTGTACGGAGCCTGCTGCTCGAGAATGTCCCTCATAAGCATTTCGCATGCAGGCGACATGCACCTGTTGTCATTGCATACGAACAGGATCGAAGCGGTGTATGTATCCCTGAAGTGATCAAGCGGGATCTGTCTTCTTGCAGGTCTTGCGGGAGCGGGCATTCCGGGAACGGTCTCGCCTGTCTCGCCCGAAGCTTTAGTAAGACGGTTCATGTACGCTTTCGACAGACCGGTGCCTCCGAAACCCTGTGCGAAGATCACATCGACCTCCTGCATGTCGAGGTGCCTCAGGCCGCCGAAAAGATAGTGCGATGCCGCACGGACGTCAAGGCTCTTTCCGTACACAAAGAAGTTCACATGCTTAAGGACCATCTCATCGCCGAGCTTTCCGAAAAGTTGCTTTACCTCGGCACCGCAGTATACTCCGGCACGCGCAAAGGGATTCTCCTTTATAAGTTCCTGCACACCGAAGATAAAAGGCGCTGCTATGTCCACCAAAGCCTGCTTGGCGTCATCGTCCATTTTCTTGAAATCGATCTCTTCAGTTACCTCTTCCGGCGCTGAAGTTATATCGCCGTCAAAGTCATCGTTGATGAGCTCTGCCGCATCGGGCATTTTCGTTATCTCTACTTTTGCAACAGGTGCGTAGTGGCGGTATTTCATGCCGGGAGCCTTGGGCGTGTCTCCTGCCTCCAGTGATCCCGCCTCGGCAGGCGCGCTGGAAGATGCCATCTCTATCGCAGCCTCCGTCACGGCACCGGGTCTTAAGATGACCGGAGTCTCTCCCGTAGCATCCACGACCGTCGACTCAAGTCCAAAGACCGAATCTCCGCCGTCAATGACCGCATATACATAACCGTCCATGTCTTCCATGACCGACTGCGCGTCAGTAGGAGAAGGACTTCCCGAAAGGTTTGCCGAAGGTGCCGCTACGGGCACGCCGCATGCAGCGAGAAATTCATTTGCGGTCTTGTCCGAAGGCATCCTGACACCGACGGTATCAAGTCCTGCCGTAACAGTATCCGGGATCTTATCCGACTTTCTCATGATGACCGTGATCGGTCCGGGCATGAAAGCATCTATCAGTTTCTGCGCCAGAGGCGTTACTTCTGCTGCAATGTCTGCTATCTGCGACTTGTCCGCGATGTGGCAGATGAGAGGGTTATCGCCGGGGCGGCCCTTTGCCTTGAATATCTTCTCTACCGCATTGCTGTCGAAAGCATTCGCCCCGAGGCCGTACACAGTCTCCGTGGGGAATGCCACGACCTCGCCGGCTTTTATGTGCTCTGCGCAGTCCTTGATTCCTTCCTCATCATTCGAGGAGATGAGCAGTGTGCTGTCGTATTCTTTAATCCGTTCCATTCTTTTCCTCTTCTGCCGCTTTGGCCAGTGTGAGCGCATCGATTATCTCGTCTAAGTCTCCGGCAAGGATATCCTCCAGCCTGTAGAGCGTAAGCCCTATCCTGTGGTCGGTAACCCTGCCCTGATGGTAATTATATGTCCTTATCCTCTCGGATCTGTCTCCGGTGCCGACCTGGGCCCTTCTCTCGGAGTTCTCGGCGTCGATGTCGCCTTCCTTGGCGATCGCCCAGAGACGGCTCTGAAGAACGGCCATGGCCTTCTCCCTGTTCTGTATCTGGGATCTCTCGTCCTGACAGGTTACTACTATGCCTGACGGGATGTGCGTGATCCTGATGGCGGATGAAGTCTTGTTGATGTGCTGTCCGCCGGCACCTGAGGACCTGAACCTGTCGATCCTTAAGTCTTTCGGGTCGATGTGGACCTCTGTTGCGTCGGCTTCCGGAAGGACTGCCACGGTCGCGGTGGATGTGTGGACCCTTCCGCCCGATTCGGTAACCGGAACGCGCTGCACGCGGTGGACGCCGCTCTCGAACTTGAGCCTGCTGTATACGTTTGCCCCGTCAACGGAAGCAACGACTTTCTGATATCCTCCGAGCTCGGTCGGACTTGATTCGATCTCCGTTACCGTCCATCCGTATCTCGTTGCATAGCCTTTGTACATCTTGAGAAGGTCAGATGCGAAGAGTGCGGATTCCTCTCCGCCCGCACCTGCCCTTATCTCGAGCACGACGGATCTTCCGTCTCTGGGATCCCTGGGAGCCAGATATAACATAAGTTCCTTCTCGAGAAGTTCGAGGCGTGCCTTGGCATCTGACAGTTCCCTCGTCGCCATCTCCTTCATCTCACCGTCCGATGCAACCTCGGGAGATCCGAGAAGCTCCAGAAGATCTGAGATCTCTTTGCCGCAGGCGTCATATCTTTCTATTGCTTCCACCTGGGGACTGAGCTGGGCAAGCTCTTTTGAATATTTCGCATACTTGGCGGGATCCGATGCGACCGCCGGGTCTGCAAGAGTACCCGTCAGTTCCTCGTATCTTTCCCTGATCCTGTCTGTCTTAGTCTTATCGATTGCCATATTCCGTATGAATTACCACATTGATGATTCCAAATGCCATTTGGGAAGTTTCTGCCTCGAGATCGTATTCATAGAACAGTGAATAGATATAATTCATCAGGTCGAGCGCGAAGTCATTGCCGCCCGCGGATATCGCCGAATTATCAAGCACATGGTCTCTGTAACCTTCTCCGAGCTTATAGTAGAACGAATCGTTCTGTTCGAAGGTGCCGTCCGTATACATAAGCGTCTGCCTGATAAGAGTGATCGAGTTCCTTCCGATGGCCAGGACCGGGACATTGTTCTGGGCGATGCAGTTCAATATTACATCCTTCTCTGACTCCGACATCATTTCCACGTCATAAATGACGATGAGCATATTGTCTTTGTAATCCCTCGGGACGATCTCCTTGATCACATTGCCGAACTCGTCGTATTCCGTGGTCTTGAAGGTCGAACTCTTGACCGGCATGTTTTCTTCCGTGATCTCCCCGGGAGCGATGACCGTTACCACATTGGACATCTCCGTTAGTTCAGCGGGGAATGTGCCTATCCAGTAGATCATGAGATCATCTTTGGACGCGAGTTTCGATGCCGCATAGGAGACCTTGTTGGCCAGGGCGATGTTCTGTTTCTTGCGGGAAGACGCAGTATACAGCAGACCCGTCATGAGCAGCAGGAAAGCAGCTGCTCCGATTATGACCGTCACAAATGCTTTTCTGCGTTCCATCAGTTGCTCCCGGCGCCGGCAAATGGCTTAATGCCTTTGATGACCTGTTTGGAGAAATCCTCCTTCGAAGACACCACAATGGCATCAAGTCCGTCCAGGTACGGTCTCACAAACTTCTTGAGAGTATCCATCTGATATTGCAGTTCATTACCTTCAAGATCAGTCTCGCAGATTATCATCCAGCGAAGGACTTCGGTATGGTTCTCCTTGAGAAGTCTTACCCAGACGGATGAGACCTGTGTGTTGTCAAGAAGGTATTCTTCGAGCTTGTCCTTAAGTTCCGGAGGATAGTGATCGGGCTCTCCCACCTTTGCGGTATCATCGCCTCCGATATCCATCTGCTGCGCTATGAGCTTAAGCATATCTTTTCCGAAAAGGATATTCTCAACACCGGGATTTATCACGAAGCCGTCCAGACCCATCTTGGGTGCCATGACAACATCGAGGATATCCGCAAGTCCTGCGGTAACACCCTTCTGCTTATAAGGCTTGTTCTCGAAAGCGACTTCATAACTGTCGGAATCTGAATACACGGCCATGTACTTCCTGCCGTCTTTATCCGCCACGGCATGGAAGCTGTAGCTTCCTTCATCACCGTCAACGGGCACGAGCAAAGTCGCACCTGCGACCTGCTTCAGGAGTTCTATCATGTTCTGCTCGGTCCCGCTCTCGCGCACCTTGCCCATGATCTCAACCAGCGCTTTGTTCTCTATTCTGTCGATCTCCATTTATTCCACCTCAAAAATACATCTTGGTCATACCTGTCCACAGCAGTAGCGTCGCCATCATGAACACCATCGACAGCGCCACGGTCCTTGCGCAGAACTCGGGCGAGGTATTGTACTTCTCGGAGTACATAACATTCATGCTTCCGCAAGGGAGTGCGCACATGAGAACGGTAACGCATTTCGCCTCATGCGAGAGCGGCACGAGATTCGATATGCCCCATACCGCCAGCATGACCAGCGCCGGGAGCAGCAGGAGCCTTACAAAAGACACCGCATACGGCTTCGGATCCAGGAAGAGCTTTCTCGGATTTATCGAGGCTAACATCGACCCCATTATCATCATTGCCATCGGAACTGTCATGTCACCCACAAGGCTGATCGTCTCATGAATGAATACCGGCATCCTCCACGGTATCGCGAAAAGGATCAGCGCCAGCACCGATGCTATCGACACAGTGCTCGTGAACATCTCCGACACCTTGAAGTGCGGCTGTCCGGAGAGCAGGTGCGCACCGTATGTGTAGAAGAACATGTTGTACACAAGATTGAATATCGCCGCGAGCAGCAGACCGTAGTCGCCGTACAGCGATTCCATCAGCGGGAATCCGATGAAGCCGGTGTTCGCGAAGACCATGCATGTGGTCATTATTCGTCCGTCGTCTTTGGCCAACTTCGTGTGCGAGATTATCAGCCTTATTACCAGGAGCGACAGCGCATAGTATGCGATGCCCATCAGACCGACCGCAATGATGCCCGTCTGTGCCTCCGCAGAAAACTTAAACTGACTTGATGCGATTATCGAGAACGGCAGGACCGCCTTGAGCAGGATCTCGGTAAGAGTCTTCTCGGCACGCATGTCTATTACCCTGGTCTTGTTGAGGATAAAGCCAAGCAGCATGAATATGAATATCTTGAAAAAGACAATATATACCTGTTCCATCAGATGCTCCTAGTCGCCGTTCGTAACCAGAGCTGCGCGTACGGCATTCCTGTAGCCGTCCATCTTCGCAGCAACTTCGAACGCGGACATCGACGGTTCGTATTGTCTTCCCGAATCGTAGAATCTGCCCGTATCTTCTATTGAATCAAACATGCCGCAGGCAAGTCCTGCAGCAAGGCCTGCGCCCTTAGCAGTCATCTCATCGCTTAAAGCGCGTGTTATCGTAACACCGAGAAGATCAGACTGGAGCTGCATCAGGAACGAACTGGCGCATACGCCGCCGTCGACCTTCATCTGCTTAGCCTTGATGCCCGTATCGTCAGTCATGAGGTTGACCAGTTCGGTTACCTGATAAGCGATGGACTCGACCCCTGCTCTGATTATCTGGGCTCTTCCCGTACCTCTGGTAAGACCTGTCAGGACACCTCTTGAGTCAGGTTTCCAGTAGGGTGCGCCAAGGCCCGTGAAAGCGGGTACGAGATATACCCCACCGGTATCTTCAATTGATTCACAGAACTTATCGCAGTCAGACGGACTGTCGATCATCTGCATCTCATCCTTGAGCCAGCTGATGACCGAACCTGCCTGGAAGATGCTTCCTTCCAGAGCATATGCCGTCACTCCCTTGAATGACCATGCGCACGATGTAAGGAGCCCGTTCTTGGAGAACACCGGTGTTGTCCCGAGGTTCATGAGAGTAAAGCTTCCCGTGCCGTAGGTCGTTTTCGACTCGCCTTCGTGTATGGCATTCTGTCCGAGGAGCGCAGCAGGCTGGTCGCCTATCACTCCCGTGATGTGAACGCCGTTCAGGCTCATGAGATTATCTTTATCCTGTGCGGTAAGACCTGCTGCTTCTACGTCGGCTTCATCGATCGAGATGATGCCGTAATCAGAGCATGACTCCTGAGGCTTTGCAAGAGCCTTACGCGGCACGCCGAACAGCGTCAGGAGATGTTCGTCATAGTCTTTCTTTTCGATATCGAAGAGCATGGTCCTCGAACAGTTGGAATAGTCGGAAGCAAAAGATGCACCTGCGGTAAGCCTGCAGACAAGGAAGCCGTCGATGGTCGACAGATAGACCTCGCCCGCCTCACAGCGTTCCTTCAGACCTTCGTTGTTCTCGAAGAGCCAGAGCATTTTCGTCGCGGAGAAGTAAGGATCTACCTTGAGGCCCGTGACCTCGCTGATGTATCTGTCTTCACTCCTGATCTCCGGTCTTCTGCAGATGTCTGAAGTCCTTCTGCACTGCCAGACTATAGCCTCGGTTACGGGTCTGCCTTTCGTGTCGAAAGCAAGTGTGGTCTCGCGCTGATTGGTAAGGCCCATCGCCTTGATGTGACCTATCGCCTCAGGGTGTTCCCTCAAGACTCCCGCCACGGCGCAGAGCACCGAAGAATAGATCTCCTCCGCATCGTGAGACACCCATCCCGGCTGGGGATAGTGCTGGGCAAACTCCTTATGGAAGCCCTCGGAAAGGACGCCCTCCTGATCCAGCAGGAAAGCCTTTGTCGAAGTCGTGCCCTGATCGATGCAAAGAATGTAATCCATAGACATCACCTGTAATAGAGTCTGTTGAGATTCCTGTACCACTCGTTATCTATCGAATCCAGATCTTCCCTGGTAAACCTTACCGCCCAGTTGCCTGTCGGGGTTCCGGGGACATTCATCCTCGTGTCGCCGCCATAGCCGAGCATATCCTGGATCGGGATTATCGCAACGTTTGCGTGGCTCATCCAGAGCGTGCGGATGATCGCACGGCATGAGCCGCTCCTTGTGCCGCCGTCGCCCCAGTTGTCACCCGTGAAGCCGCAGTACTCAAGACAGAAATTGCGGACATTCTCCGGACTGTCCCAGAGCCATCCGAGGAGAGTGTTGTTATCGTGTGTGCCTGTATACGCGATACAGTCTTTATCGAAGTTATGAGGCATGAACGAGCTGTCGTCGCCCGGGTTGAAAGCGAACTCCATTACGCGCATTCCGGGTATGTTTACCTTGCTCATGAACTCTGCAAGATCCGGAGTGACTTCGCCCAGGTCCTCCGCGATGAGCCTTGACCTGTCCACGCCGTTCTTATCCATTACATCGAAGAACTCGAGACCGGGACCCTTGCACCACTCGCCGAACTTGGCCGTCTCGGCATCGGCATCAACTTCCCAGTAGGAAGAGAATGCCCTGAAGTGGTCGATCCTCAGATAGTCATAGAGCATGAAGTTCATCTCGATGCGCTTTATCCACCAGGAATAACCGGTAGACTTCATCTTCTTCCAGTCGTATATAGGGTTGCCCCAGAGTTGTCCGTCTGCCGTGAAATAATCCGGCGGCACGCCTGCCACCTTGTCGAAAACGAGTGCCTCCGGCTTCGGCTTGGAAGGCTCCTTGAGTTCTTCCGTCTTGCCTTCAGCCTTTTCCGATTCCTTCCTGAACTTGGCCATAGCCTTCTCATAATCGGACAGGATCTTGTTGACCTTGGAAGGAGCAGCCATCTTGAACATCTCTCTTGAAGCCCAGACGTCCGCTGAGTCTCCCGATACATAGATCGGCATGTCGCCGATGATGGATATTCCGAGGTCGTTGATCTCTTTCTTTACTTCTGTCCACTCGGTAACAAAAAGGTACTGAACAAAAGCATGGTACTTGTAGTTGACACTGCCCTTGAGCTCCGATACCGCCTTGGGATCGTAATTCTTGAGTCGGTCGTCTGACCATTCCCACCAGGGCTTGCCGAAATTATCGTCTTTTACCGTCTGATATGCCGCGACATCCGCTGCCCAGTGATTCTCATCAAGGAACTTGTCCACTTCCTTGAGAGTCTTCGCATCGCATCTGTCAAAAGCTTTCCTGAGCATCTCGTCCCTTGCGGTCCTCAGGTAGTCGTAATCTATCCTCCACTTGTTCTGCGAATATTCCGCATCAACCACTTCATTGGGTGTGAGAAGCCCTCTCTTCATGAGCCTTCTCGGATCTATGAACAGCCAGTTCCCGGCAAAGGCCGAGAAGCTCTGATAGGGTGAATTGCCCATGCCCGGATACGAGAAAGGAAGCACCTGCCAGTACTTCATTCCCTGGTCAGCCAGCTGCTTCGCGAAAGCTATTGCCTCCTCTCCAAAGACTCCGATCCCGAACGGACCGGGAAGCGAACTGATATGCATAAGCACTCCGCCACCGCGTCTCATTGTATTCCCCCTCATTCTTATATATAATTATTTGGCTTTTCCAAGTCAGATAACATTATACATTATCGAGGTTCAAAATGAATGACCAGAGCGAGATAAGAAGACGCCGCACCTTCGCGATAATTTCGCACCCGGACGCCGGTAAGACCACCATCACGGAGAAACTCCTCCTCTACGGCGGAGCGATCCATCAGGCAGGTTCCGTCAAGGCGCGTAAGGCGGCACGTCACGCCACATCCGACTGGATGGAGATCGAGAAGAAGCGTGGTATCTCGGTAACATCATCAGTAATGCAGTTCGAATTCGAAGGCTGCCATATAAACATCCTCGATACCCCCGGACACCAGGACTTCTCCGAGGACACATACCGTACGCTCTGCGCTGCTGACGCGGCAGTCATGGTCCTGGATGGCGCGAAAGGTGTCGAGGCACAGACGATAAAGCTCTTCCAGGTATGCCGCAGACGCGGTATTCCGATATTCACGTTCATCAACAAGATGGACCGTGCGACCAAGAATCCGTTCGACCTCATGGACGAACTCGAGAAGGTCCTCGGTATAAGATCCACCCCCGTCAACTGGCCTATCGGCACGGATGGTGATTTCGAGGGTGTGTATGAGAGAGCAACGAGGAGCGTAATGCTCTTCGACAAAGAAAACAATGACCACGGTGCGTCCATGGTAACGGAGAGCGTATCCGGTATCGACGATCCGGCTTTGGACAAAGGACAAACTCCTCATGCCCGGCCATCTGGAGACCTTAAGATCTGACATCGAGCTTCTCGACATGGCAGGCGACGAGCTGGATATGGACAAGGTCCTCGCGGGAGAACTTACTCCGGTATTCTTCGGTTCGGCGATCACCAATTTCGGTGTCGAGCCGTTCCTTCGCCACTTCCTCAAGATGGCGCCTTCTCCCTGCCCGCACCATACAACTGACGGCATAATCGAACCCGACGATACGATGTTCTCGGGCTTCGTTTTCAAGATCCAGGCCAACATGGATCCTTCGCACCGAGACAGGATGGCCTTCATCAGGATCTGCTCCGGACACTACGAGAAGAATATGTCGGTCAACCTCATGCGTACCGGCAAGAAGATCACACTCGCACAGCCCCAGCAGTTCATGGCGCAGGACAGAGCGATCGCCGAGGATGCTTACGCAGGTGACATCATCGGTATCTTCGATCCGGGCAACTTCAGGATCGGTGATACGCTCATCTCCACCAACCGCAAGTTCGAGTTCGACCCCATCCCGGTTTTCGCGCCTGAGAATTTCGCGCGCGTCGAACCTAAGGATTCCATGAAGAGAAAGCAGTTCCTCAAGGGCATCGAGCAGCTCTCGCAGGAGGGCGCCGTTCAGCTCTATAAGCAGCCCGGCATTGGTACGGAGACATACGTCATGGGCGTTGTCGGTATCCTCCAATTCGACGTTCTCGAGTACAGGCTTAAGTCCGAGTATAACGTCGACATCGTAAGGACTGCGCTCCCCTACCGTCTTGCGCGCTGGGTAAAGTCCCCGAAGGATGGTTTCGATGCCAAGGAGATGACGCTGACATCAACGTCGCTCCTAGTATTAGACAGAGACGATGAGCCTGTTGTACTCTTTGAGTCAGAGTGGGCAGTCGACTGGGCGATCGATCACAACAAGGACGATGAGCTGAGGTTCGACAACATCCACGATAAGAATAACTGAGATTGACTAAAGCAAAAAAGCAAGCCCACGAACCTGTCGGGGGCTTTTTGATCTGTATGTTTATCAAAATCAGATCGAGAGCTCGACTGCTTTCTTGCCGGTAAGTGCTTCGGTCCTTGCGTCAGGCTGGCCGAAACCGACGAAGATGTCGATCTTGCCTGAAGGAAGCTCGCGGCTGCCGTCCTG
>CADAOK010000026.1 GCA_902789515.1 Oscillospiraceae bacterium | reverse complement strand
CACACCTGTTCCCATCCCGAACACAGAAGTTAAGCTCGCTGGTGCCGACAATACTCGGCTGGCAACGGCCCGGGAAGATAGGTTGCTGCCGGATTAAATAAGTCCCTTCACGGAGTAACGTGGAGGGACTTTTCTTATGCTTATTTTTGAAACAAAAATGTAATATTACAATTTACAAGGCATGTTTTATTGGTACAATATTTATTGTATTTGGTATTTATTATATATAGAGGTGTTGGTATATGGCTAAGATCCTTATAGTTGATGACGATCCTACAGTAGTTAACTCTACTGCTGATATGCTCAAGGCTATCTCCTTCGAAGTTATCTCTGCAACAGACGGCAGAACCGGTTACAGAATGGCTGTTAAGGAGAAGCCCGACATTATCATCCTTGACTGGATGATGCCTGATTATAACGGTCTTCAGTTCATCACAGACTACAGGAAAGAGGGATATCAGACACCTGTTCTCTTCCTTACCGGAAAGGGCGATCTTCCCCTCTATCAGATAGAAGCGCTGAGCGCAGGCGCTGACAGCTACCTGTCCAAGGGCTCCGATCCCGGTGTCCTCATCGAGAGGATCAGAGCCATGATCAGAAGATCTGAATACTCACAGTCCGGCAAGAAGGGCGTGTCCAAGAGGCATGAATACTGTGACGGAGAGCTCATCATCGACGGTGATGTCATGCAGGCATTCAAGCATGAGGAATCCTGCAATCTTACAAACCGTGAGTTCCAGCTCCTTCAGTATCTCGAAGAGAATAAGGGCAGAGTCTGCTCAAGATCGGAGCTCCTCAAGCAGGTATGGAAATTCGATTTCCTCGGCGACGAGAGAACTGTCGACGTTACCATCAAGAGAACAAGGCAGAAGATCGAACCTGACCAGAAGAACTTCAAGTACATCGTAACCAGAAGAGGCTTCGGGTACTTCTTCCCGAATGATCTGACTTGATCTGCATATTATCCGTACAGGAACTGCTTAAGAACCTCGGCGAGAACTGGGTCCTCGTCGTTGTTTTCTCGCTCATACTTATAATGCTGGGCGTTATTGCCGGCTACCTGATCGGCAACACTTCCTTGAGGAAGCATGTCGCAGGATCGATCAATTCACTTGAGCGTGAGCAGATGATCCAGAAGGCTGTCCTGGATAACGTCGGCCTGGGGATCGTGGTATATGATAAGACACAGGCGATATTCGCAAACGAAGCGATAACAAAGCTTCCGGGCTTTATCACGGGCGGGGGACTGCCGGACAGTCTCGATGCTTTCCTCGAAGCATATGACAACGGCAATCAGCTCAAATCCAATTACATCTTAAGCTGCGAGAACGGCGTCAATCTCATAAGGGTAAACTACTTCGTCGAGGGAAGGATCTACGAGATCAAGATCCTTAAGAAGAAGGCTACCGAGGACAGCAAGTTCTTTGCGGGAGAAGAACTCTCGATAGTCATCATCGACGACATCACACAGGTAAAAGACGACGAGAGAAGGCAGAAAGACCTTGCGGCCAATGTATCGCATGAGCTTAAGACTCCTCTTACATCAGTCAACAATTCAGTATTCTCGATTCTCAAATCCGGTGAGAACGGCGGCATGCCCGCGCATGACGATCTCATGATCTGGGCTCAGAGGATCCAGGTAAATGCGACCAGGATGCAGGACATCGTGAACGATTTCCTTGTCCTCTCACAGTGTTCGCATACGAGCGTCATGGGGATTTTCGACATCAAGGATATAACGGACATGGCGTGCTCGAATGTGTCGGAGTATCCCGGCAGGGCCTCGGTCACTTTCTCGATGCCTCAGGAAGGTCCGTATCCCTTGGTATACGGCAATTCCAAGCTGATCATGAGGACGGTCATAAATCTGCTTACAAATGCCATCAAGTATATCGAATATGACGGCAAGACCGAACCGAACCAGATACATATCAGCATCGTTACCATAGATGACCGCATCGGCGTTCAGGTGGAAGACAACGGAAGAGGCATTCCCGCGAAGGATATAGCGCACCTGTTCGAGAGGTTCTACAGGGTCGATAATTCAGGCAACCACGAGGTCGGCGGATCAGGCATCGGACTTGCGATCGCAAAAGAGATCGCAGAGATGCATGACGGTGCGATCAGCGTCACTTCAACATTCGGTTCGGGTTCGACATTCACGCTGAGCCTGCCTTCCGGAAAGACGGTATTTGACGGAGTCTTCGCGGATTCCAGAGCCGGGATAATCTCTGAGAAACCACTCTACCGTGCTGCTGCGTACTTCCTGGGACTTCAGATGTGCGAGGCTGCCAGATCCATGAACTATGAGGATCTCCTGCCTCTCGTAGAAGAATACGAGGCCAAGGAAGAGACCGATATCCTCGGAAGAGACAAGCTCCTGGCCAAGCTGATCGCGGCATTCGGAGCAGAGCGTTTCGCTGAACTTGAAGACGAGCTTTTGTATGTGGAGGATTTCGAAGAAGACGGACCTCTCACGGGACTTGAAGAAGAACCCTATGAAGAGTCTTCGCTTGCAGGTGATGCTATACCTGAAGCGGCATATGCGGTGGACAGTTTCGAGGTTACCGCAAGCGAGGAGGAACTCGCGAGGATAGCATCTGCCGCCGAAGAAGTAAGGCTCAGGGAAGAAGAGAAGAGAAGAAGCGAACAGCAGGTCATGGAGAAGATCGAACAGGAGGCTATCCTGAAGGAGCAGATGGCCAGAGAAGCCGAGAGGCAGGAAGCCGAAGAGAAGAGAAGGCAGGAAGAGGAGAGCAAGCGCCTTGCAAAGGAAGAAGCGCGCGCGATTCTTACCCGCCCCGTGCTCCAGATGTCGCAGAATCCTTCCGAGCCGAAGAAGAATGCGGCAGAACTTGCAAAAGATAATAAAGAAAAACACGTAATACACCCAACAGTGACGAGAAAAAGGTATAATATGGACGACATTGTCGCCCGGAACAATACAGCGGCTGACAAGGTCGACAAACAGGAGCCGGCAGAAGCGGATACTCCGCAGGTCAAATCCTCGCTCAAGCAGGTGCTTGACGGGTCCACGCCCCTTCCTGATCAACACGATAATTAACTGGAGCCTTACTTAGTGGCAGACGATAAAGAATTTAACAGATCCAAGCCTTACGCATATGAGGTTATTGGAGGAACGCCCCTCAGGGGTAATGTTGAGATTAGCGGCAGCAAGAATGCCGCACTCGGAATCATAGCCGCAGCCATGATGGTTGACGGTCCGTGCACGTTGGAGAATGTTCCCGACATATCAGATGTCCATGTCATGATGGAACTCTGCAGATCGATAGGCGCCACCATCGATCAGGTCGATATGCACACTTACGTTATCGACCCGACGACGATCAATACCTACAAGGCATCAGGTCCGCTGGTATCCAGGATAAGGGCGTCATACTATCTCATGGGCGCACTTTTGGGACGCTGCCACAAGGCTTCTATCAGGCTTCCGGGCGGTTGTAATTTCGGACAGAGACCTATTGACCTCCACCTCAAGGCATTCCAGCTTATGGGCGCCAAGGGTGCAAGGCCCACCGACATCGACAGCGGTATCGTTAATCTCACGGCAGAGCCTCTGCACGGTGCGAAGATCTATCTCGATATCGTCAGTGTCGGCGCGACGATCAATGCAATGCTCGCGGCATGCAAAGCCGAGGGCAAGACCGAGATCATCAATGCCGCTAAGGAGCCGCATATCGTTGACGTTGCCAACTTCCTCAACTCGATGGGAGCGAGGATAAAGGGCGCAGGTACAGACCTTATCAAGATAACAGGCGTTCCGGTGCTTCCGGGACACTTCACATATTCCATTATCCCCGACCAGATCGAGGCAGGCACTTATATGGTGGCTGCAGCGGTAACCGGAGGAGACGTCACCATCCACAACCTGATCCCGACCCATATGGAACCGCTCTCTGCAAAGATGCGCGAAATGGGATATCAGATCGACGAGGGGGACGAATCCATCAGGGTATACAAGAATTCCCCCGATGACGAGATCTGGTCGACGAGCGTCAAGACCTCGCCGTATCCGGGATTCCCGACGGATCTCCAGCCACAGACCGTTGTGCTTCTCTGCACCGCGGAAGGACAGAGCAGGATGCACGAGAATGTCTGGCAGAACCGTTTCCAATATGTTCCCGAGCTTGCGAAGATGGGCGGCAACATCAATGTTTACGAGAGGATCGCCTGGGTAAACGGACCGGTCAAATTCCGTGCCGCAAGGGTCGAAGCTACCGACCTCCGCGCCGGTGCTGCGCTCGTCTGTGCCGCACTTGCCGCTGAAGGCACTTCGTATATCGCACATGCATACAGGATCGACAGAGGATACGAGCACATCGTAAAGAAACTCACCGATCTCGGCGCGACCATAAAGCGCGTAAATATTGAGGAATACAGCGAGGACACCGAGGCATGAGCGCTGATCTGTCCATAAAGCCGCTGTATTCGAGCAGCGAGGGTAACTGCACTCTCATAACCGTAAACGGAACGCATCTTCTCATAGACCTGGGCAAATCATGCAGGCTTATATCGAATGCGCTTATTGATTCCGGAGTCTATCCGGATGATATTGCGGCCGTGTTCGTAACTCACGGCCATACCGATCACATATCGGGGATCCCCGTGTTCACTAAGAAGTATCACACACCTGTTTTCTGCACCATGACGTCGGCATATAAGATCGGAGATATCGCATCGGAAGTGGCGGTCATCAATGAGAATGACATCCTGACGCTCAAGTGCGGCGCGGAAGTCAGGGCGCTGCCGACTCCCCACGACATCAACGGTTCGGTATGCTACCGCATCAACAACACAAAGACCAAGGCTTCGGTCGCAGTCATGACGGATCTCGGAAGATTTACCCCTTCGATGGAAGGTTTCGTAAAGGGTGTTGACGCAGTACTCTTAGAGTCCAATTACGATCCCGAGATGCTCAAGAACGGACCGTATCCGGCATCTCTCAAGCAGAGGATCTCAGGCGGCGAAGGACATCTTGGCAACGTCGGATGTGCTGCGGCGGCAAAAAAACTCATAGAGAACGGAACGCACAAGTTCATCCTCGGTCATATATCTCCACACAACAATACTGAGGAGATCGCCATTGAATATTTTGTCGAAGCATTGGACAGCTGGGGCATTAAGCAGGGAGTCGATTACGAGGTCCAGACCGCGAGCAGGCTGGGTCCGGTCAAGGGCTACGATCTATGAAGATCAAGATCGTCTGTCCCGGACACATGAAGGACAAGTGGCTCAAAGACGGGATGGAAGAATACAAGACGAGGCTGTCGAGATACGCGAAGCTCGAGATAATCGAAGTCGACGACTGCCCCGATTCGATACCGGTGGGCGAAGCGCTGAAGCGCGAAGGCGAGAAGATCTTATCCCACATCAAGCCCGGCGAAGTTGTCTGGGCAATGGATCTTAAAGGCGAGCTTGTAACTTCAGAGAAGATGTCTGAATATCTGATAAAGGATATCGAGCGCGGCGGCGGGAGCCTCACCTGCGTGATCGGCGGGAGCAACGGGCTCGCGCCGGAAGTAAGGGAGAGGTCGGACAGAAGGATCTGTCTCGGCAACATCACGCTTACACACTTAATGACGAGACTTATACTTACGGAACAGTTATACAGGAGCTTCAAGATCGCCAGAGGCGAGAAGTACCACAAATAGGAGGCAGCCATGAACAGTGTTCTTGCAGAACTTAACAGAGAGTTCGGTGTTACGGTTAAGGGGAATTTCGCGACGGATGTGGTCGAAGGCATCCCGGTAAAGATATCTTTCCTGAATAATTATGCAAAGGCAGGTGTCGTCTGCTCCCAGGATTACTACCAGAAGATCAAGTCGGAGATCCCCGGCGGATTTGCGAGCTACCAGAACGGACAGGTCGCATTCACCATCTCCAACGGCAACCCCGTGAAAACATATCAGCAGATCAGGGAAAGCATCCCCGTACTGTTTGCGGATTATTATGCAGAACAGACCTGCCCGTACTGCAAGGGCGTGGGCTGCGATCTTGCAGGTTTCTATAACGGTCAGTTCGTTAAGGTTCACAGGAGCTGCTACGAGCATGCAGTCCTGGATGGCGAGGAGAAGAGTGCCAAATCCGGCAACATCGTCGTCGGAACGCTTCTTGCATTCGTTGTCTGCATCCTGGGACTTCTCATCAACGTCGGCGACATTATCTTCTCCGGCGAGGAATATCCGGTGCTTTATGCTCTGGCCCCGATTTTTGCAGGATGCGCTTACGCATGGAAGGGCCGCCGCGGGATCGCGGGAAGTATCTGTGCTACGGTCGCTGCATTCATGGGTTTCTTCTGCTCAATGTATTTCTGCCTTGCATCGCAGCTTGCCGAGGCAAGGAGCCTTACTATCACAGAGGCTGCATTCACGAGAGTATCAACGATCCTCGGGTACTTTTTCCCCTGGTATTTCGCAGACAACATCTTCAATACGGTCCTGCTCATAGTGGGACTTGCCGTATGTTTCTTTGTGGCCAAGACTGACCTCAATGCAAAGAACGGAATTGACAAGGATCTGACGCGCCCGTTAATTGGTTAAAACTTTAGTTGACTAAAGAAAATCCGTGTGGTACTATTTCAAGGTCAAAGATAGCACTTTAGTTGACTAAAGAGAATACAGAAGGAGCTTATATGGCCAATAAATACTACACACCGGACGGATTTACCGACCAGCTTCCCGGAGTCTGCGCTTTCAAGCGTGAACTCGAGACACGTCTTCGGAACCTCTTTATGCTTAACGGTTACGAGGAGATCGAGACACCCGGCATCGAGTATCTCGACGTGTATAAGAATTTCGTCGCGGAAGAGAATCTCTATAAATTCACAGACACCAAGGGCAGACTTCTCTGCACCAGATTTGACGGCACGATCCCCGCGGCAAGGTTTGCGGCAGGTTCTTCCGAGGCCCTGCCCCTGAGGCTTTCCTATATCGAGAACATGTTCCGCATGGGACAGGTCGGCGGCGGCAAGCAGGCAGGCTTTACCCAGGCAGGTATCGAGCTTCTGGGCGCTACAGGTTCGGCATCTGATGCCGAGGTAATCGCGATCGCGATCAAGTCAGCGCTCGAGACAGGTATCACGGACCTTCAGGTATCCGTAGGACAGATCGGTTTCTTCGCAGGTCTCGTAAGACAGATGGGTCTCAGTGAGGACGACGCTGCGGAGGTCAAGGATGCCATCGCCAACATGAATTCCGTCATCATCGAGAATCTGGATATCAGCGACGAGGACAAGAAGACGCTCCTCATGCTCACTGAGACTTCAGGAACATATGACGCTATCGACAGTTTCATGCCGAGAGTCACTGACGAGGGTGCTATCAAGGCGCTCGAGAACTTAAAGGAGATCCTGGACATCTTAGACGGCTATGGATTCCTTAAGTATGTGACGGTCGATCTCGGTCTCATGGAAGACGCAAGATATTACACCGGCGTCGTTTTCAAGGGCTACACATATGAGGTCGGTTTCCCGATCATCGGCGGCGGAAGATACGACAACATCTCGAAAACATTCGGCGCGGACCTGTCGGCGGTAGGTTTCTCCATCTCGCTGACACTCGCGATCACGGCTCTCATGAGACAGGACAAGTTCACGCCCGTTGCAGGTGCACAGGTCATCGTCGGAGGAGATTTCGCGATCGCTGCGGCAACTGCGGAGACGCTCAGATCCGAGGGAACTGCGGCTGTCCTGGATACTACCGGAATGACGGAAGATGAACTTAATGAATATGCCGAGAAGAAAGGCATCGCAACAGTTATGTATATGAACGGAGGTGAAGCCTGATGCTTACCATCGCATTATCAAAGGGAAGGCTTGCAGACCAGACGCTTGACCTCATGGAGAAGGCGGGATATGACGTCTCCGCGGCAAGGGAGAAATCCAGAAAGCTTATCCTCGAAGACGAGGCGGCAGGACTGAGGTTCATCCTCGCGAAACCGTCCGACGTACCAACATATGTCGAATATGGTGCGGCAGATCTCGGCGTAGTCGGCAAGGACACGCTCCTCGAGGAAGGCCGCGGACTGTATGAGGTATTGGACCTCGGAATCGGCAAGTGCAGGATGTGCGTCGCAGGACCTGCGGAGCTCAAAGACAAGCTCGATCAGATCCCGAACAAGAGGGTAGGAACAAAGTACCCGAATATTACCAGGCATTATTTCGAAGAGGTTAAGAACGAGAGCGTCGAGATCATAAAGCTGAACGGCTCTGTCGAGCTCGCACCTCTCACCGGACTTGCCGAAGTGATTGTCGATATCGTCGAGTCCGGAAGAACGCTTTACGAGAACGGGCTGGATGTGCTCGAGACCGTGGCGGACATCTCGGCGAGAGTGGTCGTAAATCGCGTCTCGATGAAGATGAAGGAAGACGAGATCAAACCGATGATAGCAAAGCTCAAGATTGCTTTGCAGCAAGGAGAATAAGATGCGTTGTAAACTTGTAAACGGCACCAAGGACAACCTGAAGGCAACCGTTGAGAAATTAGGTATAAGGGGAAAGATGGACTTAAAGCCCGTTATCGAGACGGTGCAGCAGGTCATCGACAACATAAGAGAGAACGGCGACAAGGCACTCCTCGGATACACTGAGAAGTTCGACGGCGTAAAGCTCGAGGCTTCACAGCTTAGGGTAACAGAAGAAGAGATAGCTAATGCCAAGGCTCAGGTGGATCCTGAGCTTCTCGCTGTTATGGAGAGGGCAGCAGCAAACATCCGCGCCTTCCACGAGAAACAAAAAGAGGAAGGCTTCATGACGGATGTTTATTCCGGCGCGAAAGTCGGCGTAAGGGTTAGGCCCATATCCGTTGCGGGCGTTTATGTTCCGGGCGGTACGGCACCTCTTCCCTCGACGGTGCTGATGGACGTCATCCCTGCATCCGTTGCGGGTGTAAAGAGGATCGTTTTCGCTACGCCCCCGAGGAAAGACGGCACGATAGCACCGGTTATCCTGGCGGCAGCATCGATCGCCGGTGCTACCGAGATCTACAGGATGGGAGGCTCACAGGCGATCGCGGCTATGGCATACGGCACCGAGACCGTGCCCAGAGTCGATAAGATCTGCGGCCCCGGCAACATCTACGTCAACACGGCAAAGAGACTCGTCTACGGCCAGGTCGACATCGACATGTTCGCAGGTCCTTCCGAGATCCTTATCATCGCAGACAAGAACGCTGATCCTGAGTTCGTTGCTGCCGACATGCTCTCGCAGGCAGAGCACGACAAGATGGCCTCCGCGATAGTCCTGACTGATTCGCAGGAACTCGCAGAGAAGGTTTTGGAGGCAGTTGACAGAAGGTCAGAGCTTGCCGAGAGGAAAGACATTCTCGCGAAGTCTCTTGAAGACTACTGCGCGATAATCGTCTGCGATTCGCTCGATACCGCAGTCGGATTCTCCGAAGAGATCGCTCCCGAGCACTTGGAGCTCTGCGTGGAAGACCCTGAGACATTCTCAGGCAAGATCAATAACTGCGGCGCGATGTTCCTCGGAAATTACTCGCCGGAACCTTTGGGAGACTATTTCGCAGGACCGAACCACACGCTTCCGACTTCCGGAACGGCAAGATTCTTCTCGCCTCTTAACACGGGCGACTTCTACAAGAAGATGAGCGTAATAAACTACAACCGCGAATCATTAGAGCAGGTCTATAAGGACGTTGCGGCATTCGCGGACAGCGAGGGACTCACATGCCACGCAGCGGCAGCAAGAGTCAGATTCGAGAAATAAGATGAGTAAATACTGGAACAAAAAGATAAATGACGCGGAGCCTTATGTCGCGGGCGAGCAGCCCAAGGCAGGCGTAAAGGTCATAAAGCTTAACACCAACGAGAACCCTTATGCGCCTTCGCCGAAGGTGGCTGAGGCTCTTGCGCAGTTTGACATATCCGATCTCAGGCTCTACCCGAATACAGATGGCGGTGAGCTCGTGCAGGCTATCGCGGACAGGGAGGGAGTCAAGCCTTCCCAGGTCTTCTGCGGCAACGGCTCGGACGAGGTGCTGGCGATATGTTTCCAGACCTTCTTTGAGAAGGAAGGGAATACCGACCTGCCCGTGCTGACCCCGGAGTTCTCGTACAGCTTCTATCCGGTGTACGAGAGTTTCTATGACTTGAGGTCGAAGACGATTCCCCTTAGGGAGGACTACCGTCTCGAGAAGACGGACTACGAGGGCGTGCCAAACTGCGGCATTGCGATCGCCAATCCGAATGCGCCGACATCCAGAGCGATCTCGTTGGAAGATGTTGCTTACATCTGTGAGAAGAACCCGGACTCGGTCGTCATCATCGATGAGGCATATGCGTATTTCGCTGAACCCTATGAGACGGCGGTAAGCCTGCTTGATAAGTATCCGAACCTGTGCGTGGTAAGGACGACGTCGAAGTCGTACTCGCTTGCAGGTCTTCGCATCGGCTATGCGGTAGCTTCCGAAGAGCTGATCGAGGGCCTCAAGAGGGCAAGGGATTCTTTCAATTCATACCCGACGGACAGGCTCGCGCAGAAGGTCGCGGCAGCCGCTATCTCGGACGAGGAGTATCACAGACAGTGCCGCGCGAAGATTATCGCGACGAGAAAGTATACCGAGGATGCTTTGAAGGAGATCGGTTTTACCATGCCGCCGTCTTCTGCAAATTTCGTTTTCGCGAAGCCGCCCGCAGGAGTTGATGCAGGATTGTTATACAAAAGCCTGCGCGCTAAGGGTATACTTGTAAGGTATTTTGATAAGGACGGTATCCGCGATCACCTGAGGATCACGATAGGTACCGATGAAGAGATGAGAGCGCTCATCGAAGCGATAACGGAGGAGATAGCAAATGTCCAGAACAGCTGAGATCGCAAGAAAGACAAAAGAGACAGACATCAGCGTTAAGATCGACTTAGACGGTACAGGTGCTAACAGCATCGATACCGGCATCGGTTTCTTCGACCACATGCTCACGGCTCTCTCGAAACACTCCGGCATCGACATGGACATTACCTGCAAGGGCGACCTCCAGGTGGACGCTCATCACTCAGTCGAAGATGTCGGCATCGTGCTTGGTCAGGCAGTCGCACAGGCTCTTGGCGACAAGGTCGGCATCAGGAGATACGGCGCAGCTTCCATCCCGATGGACGAGGCTTTGGGCACGGCAGTTATTGACATCTCCGGCAGACCGTTTATAGTATTCGACGCGGAGTTCGCAGGCGACATGTGCGGTACGATGGACACGCAGCTGTTCGAGGAGTTCTTCAGATCGTTCGCGTACAATGCGATGATCACACTGCACATCGCAGCTCCTTACGGGGCTAACGACCACCACAAGGCAGAGGCGATGTTCAAGGCGCTCGCAAGGGCTCTCAGAGAGGCAACCGAGCAAGATCCGAGGTTCGCGGGCCAGGTGGTCTCGACCAAAGGCGTACTTTAAGTAATCACTATTCGGAGGATATAAATATGCTTATTAAAGACACAAGCTTCATCGACAAGCCCGTGCTTGCGCAGGGCAAGGTAAGGAGCATCTACGACACGGGAGATTCTCTCCTCATGATCGTAACCGACAGGATCTCCGCATTCGACGTCATCTTCGACGAGCTGATCCCGGACAAGGGAAGAGTGCTCTCTTCCATCTCCGCGTTCTGGTTTGATTTCACCAAGGACATCATCCCGAACCATGTTATCACCACCGACGTATCCAAGTACCCGGGAGGTTTTGACCAGTACAAGGAAGAGCTTGAAGGACGTTCGATGCTCGTTAAGAAAGCAGAGATGCTCCCCGCTGAGTGCATCGTCAGAGGCTACCTCGAAGGATCTGCTCTCAAGGAATACAAGAAGTCCGGCACGGTAGGCGGCATCAAGATGCCCGAAGGACTGCTCCAGGGCGATAAGCTCCCCGAGCCTCTCTTCACACCTTCCACTAAGGAAGAATCCGGCCACGACATCAACATCACATACGAGCAGCTCGTTGACCTCATCGGTGAGGAAGACGCAAAGGCGCTCCGTGACGCTTCGCTTGCACTCTACACAAAGGTATCCGAGTTCGCGCTTACCAAGGGCCTTATCCTTGCTGATACAAAGTTTGAGTTCGGTAAGATCGACGGCGTTCTTACCGTCTGCGACGAGATGTTTACTCCCGACTCATCAAGATTCTGGGATCTTAACGACTATCAGCCGGGCAGGGCACAGAAGAGCTTCGACAAGCAGTTCCTCAGAGAATGGCTCGAGACTCTCGATTGGGATAAGACATATCCTGCACCGACACTCCCTCAGGAGATCATCGACAAGACTGCTGAGAAGTACAGAGAGTGCTACAGCAGGATCACCGGAAAGGAAATCTGAACTTGATAGCCATAATCGACTATGGAATGGGCAATCTCGGGTCTGTAAAGAAGGCCTTTGATCACCTGAAGTATGATTCCGTCATCACCTCGGATCCCGCGATCATCAAGGCGGCTTCCGGCGTGGTGCTTCCGGGTGTCGGCGCTTTCGGAGCGGCTGTTGAGAATCTTCAGGTCAAGAAGCTCGATGTCGCAGTCAGAGAGGTGGCCGAAGCGGGTAAGCCGCTCCTCGGCATATGCCTCGGCATGCAGCTTTTGATGGACGGATCTGATGAGTGCCGCGACCTCTGGGCAAACGAAGACCCCCTTCCCGGTCTCGGAATCATTCCCGGACGAGTTAAGAGATTTCCGGACAGCGGCCTCAAGGTTCCGCAGATCGGCTGGAACAAGTTAGAGGATGTAACGGGATCGCTCCTTTCCGAGGGCGACTATGTATACCTCGTGCACTCGTATTACTGTGATCCTGTTGATAAGTCTGACGCCGCGGCTTATGTCACTTACGGCATAAAGTATTGTGCGGCTTTCGAGAGAGGCAATATCTTCGCAACACAGTTCCATCCCGAGAAGAGCGGTGAGGCAGGACTTCAGATCCTGTCCAAGTTCGCAAGGAGAACCGCAAGATGATAATACTTCCGGCAATAGATCTTATCGGAGGCAAGTGCGTCAGGCTCAGGCAGGGCAGATATGACGACGTGACCGTTTATAACGACGACCCGCTCGAGCAGGCACAGCAGTTCAAGGATGCGGGCGCGGAGTGGATCCATATCGTGGATCTCGATGCGGCGAAATCCGGAGTTCCGGCCAACCACGAGGTCATCCGCGACATCGCGGTCAAGACGGGCCTCAAGGTCGACACGGGCGGCGGCATCCGCAACATGGATACTCTGTCGAAGTGGATCGAGGAATACGGTGTATCCCGTGCGGTTTTGGGGACCGCTGCGGTAAAGGATCCGGAGTTCACGAAGCAGGCCATCGCTAAGTATGGAGATAAAGTAGCTATAGGAATAGATGCAAAGGGCGGCTTCGTTTCCGTCGACGGCTGGACGCAGGAGTCGAGCCTGAAGGCGGTTGATTTCGCGCTGATGATGAAGGATATAGGAGCGTCCACGGTGGTGTTTACCGACATCGCAAGGGACGGAATGCTCACGGGTCCCGCGACGGAGGCGACGCGCGAGATGGTCGACAAGACCGGTCTTACGGTCATCGCATCCGGCGGCATCGGCTCGGATGAAGACATAATGAAGATAAGGGAATCGGGCTGCGCAGGCGTAATCGTCGGCAAGGCCATCTACGAGGGAAGGGTGGATCTGGCAAAATGCTTACAAAACGTATAATCCCGTGCCTCGACGTAAAGGACGGCAGAGTCGTTAAGGGCGTCAACTTCGTATCCCTAAGGGATGCGGGAGACCCTGTCGAGTGCGCGAAAACCTACAACCTCTCGGGTGCCGACGAACTCGTGTTCCTGGATATCACCGCAACTCTTGAGTCGCGTGACACTACCATCGACATGGTAAAGCGCGTCGCATCGGAGGTGTTCATCCCGTTCACGGTCGGAGGCGGCATCAGGTCGGTCCAGGACATCAGAGGTATCCTCGAAGCGGGCGCAGACAAGGTATCGCTCAACTCTGCGGCGGTCAAGAATCCGCAGCTCATCAGCCAGGCGGCCGAGATCTTCGGCTCACAGTGCGTAGTTGTAGCAATTGACGTTAAGGCAAGGGATACGGGTTTCCCCTCAGGCTACGAAGTGGTCATCGCAGGCGGAACAAAGCCCACCGGCATCGATGCTCTCGAGTGGGCAAAGCAGGCCGAGAAACTCGGATGCGGCGAGATCCTGCTGACATCCATGGATAAGGACGGGACCAAGTCCGGCTACGACAATAAGATAACTTCCATGATCTCCGAGGCGGTCGGAATACCGGTAATCGCTTCCGGCGGTGCGGGATCCATGGCAGATTTCAGGGACGCCGTTATTGAAGGAAAGGCAGATGCGGTGCTCGCGGCGAGCCTGTTCCATTTCGGCGAGATAAAGATATCGGACCTCAAGGATTATCTTGAGGGCGAGGGCATCCCCGTCAGGAAGATCTCCGAGAGCATGGATATGTGGGCTCACATGAAAAAGAACAGCGACGGCATGGTCCCCGCGATATGCCAGGACAGCAAGACCGGCGAAGTTCTCATGATGGCCTATATGAACTACGAGGCATTCGACCTTACATGCAGGACGGGATTTATGCACTATTATTCCCGCTCGCGCGAAACGCTCTGGAAAAAGGGCGAGACATCGGGCCACGTGCAGAAGGTGGTCTCGTGCTCGATAGACTGCGACAGGGATACGCTCCTGTATAAGATAGAGCAGACCGGAGCAGCCTGCCATACCGGCAACAAGACATGTTTTTACACCCCGCTCGACAGCTGGGATCTGGGATCAGATTAAAGGAGGATTCAATAATGGATATCTTAAGAGAACTCTACAGTGTGGTAATGGACCGCAAGCAGAACCCGACCGAGGGTTCGTACACGAACTACCTTTTCGACAAGGGAACGGACAAGATCTCCAAGAAGCTTGGAGAGGAGGCCGTAGAGGTGGTTATCGCCGCATCCCACAACGACCGCAAGGCGACGATCGAGGAGATCGCGGATCTGCAGTATCACCTTCTCGTGCTGATGGCTGACAGAGGCATTACCTTGGATGATGTCGAAGCAGAGCTCAGATCACGCAGAAGTTGATTGACTTATCATATTGACCGTGATAAAATCTTCAAGCTAAACCCGCAAGAGGTCTTTTTTTAATGCGCTCTTTTTTGCGCTCCGAGGCCTAAGCAAAAGGGCCAGGATAAAAGATTTGGAGGTATCAGACCATGGCAAAGGCCGGTGCACGTGATAAGATCACACTTGCATGCACAGAATGCAAGCAGAGAAATTATCAGACATTCAAGAATAAGAAGAACGATACAGAAAGACTTGAACTGAAGAAGTACTGCCCTTTCTGCCGTAAGCACACTGTTCACAGGGAATCCAAGTAATCCCAGGGGAATATAAGATGGCAGATAAGAAGAATAACATCTTTAAGCGTATAGGCAAGAAGTTCACGGATATCATCGCTGAGCTCAAGAGGGTCACATGGCCTTCCAAGGAGAAGCTTGCGAAGACTTCCGCTGTCGTACTGCTTGTAATCTTGTTCTTTGCCGTATATTTGACTCTTATCGGAACCGGCGGACGCTGGATCCTGGATAAGATCGGATTCTACGATGTTGTAGAGACGGAGCCTACTATCGCTACTGTCGGCGAGTTGGAGTATGAGCTTCCTGCCGCTTCCGAGACAGAGGCTGAGACCGAACCCGCAGCAAGCAGCGAAGGCTGATAATTACTAGGAGTTTATAATGCCGGAGAATAACGAAGCTAAGTGGTATATCATTCATACCTTTGGCGGATATGAGAAGAAAGTTAAGATGGCTATCGACAACTACGCGGATGCGCAGGGTCTTCGTGATATCATCCAGGAAGTCCTCCTTCCCACTGATGTAGTAGTCGAGACAAAGAACGGAAAGCGCAAGGAGAAGGAAGTCCTGCGTTTCCCGAACTATCTGTTCCTTAAGCTCGTATACGGCAATAACGACAAGCTTGACAAGGAACTGTGGTACAAGATCCGCAACACCAACGGTGTTACAGGTTTCGTTGCACCCGATCCGAACAAGCCGTCCCCGATGTCCGAGGACGATCTCATCAAGATGGGCCTTGTCGTACCTACAACAGTTGAAGTTGATTACGAGGTCGGCGATCTCATCATCATTACCGACGGCCCTTTCAAGGACAGCAAGGCTATCGTAAAGGACATCAACACAGAGAAGCAGCAGGTTACGGTTACCGTATCCATGTTCGGCAGAGAGACGCCGCTGACGCTCGATTTCATAAAGGTCAGGAAGATCTAAGTAAAAGTGGTTATGAGAGCCTTCTGGTGAGGCTCTGGTAATAAGAAAGCTTCAGATACCTGCAGGCAAAGCAACACCCGCGCCGCCGGTAGGACCAGCTCTTGGACAGCACGGTATCAACATCGCGCAGTTCGTCAAAGAGTTTAACGAGAAGACAGCGAAGGATGCAGGACTTATCATCCCTGTAATCATCACGGTTTATGCAGACCGTTCCTTCACTTTCATCACAAAGACTCCGCCGGTACCCGTATTGCTCAAGAAGACTGCAAAGATCGAGAAGGCTTCCGGCAGACCTAACGTAGAGAAAGTCGCAACAGTAACATGGGAAGACTGCAAGAAGATCGCTGAGATCAAGATGCCTGACGTTAACGCTTCAGACATCGACGCTTGCGCAAGAATGGTAGCAGGCACAGCACGTTCCATGGGTATCGTTGTCGAAGGAATGGTCAAGGACTAAGAAAGGAGAATAGAGCATGAAAAAAGGCAAAAGATATGCTGAGCTTGCAAAGCTCGTTGACAGATCTACACTCTATGATCCTTCTGAAGCCGTAAAGCTCGTTATCGAGACCGGTAAGGCTAAGTTCGATGAGACTGTAGAACTTCATGTAAGACTCGGTGTTGACTCACGTCACGCTGATCAGCAGGTTAGAGGCGCAGTTGTACTTCCTCACGGTACAGGCCGTTCCAAGAGAGTCCTCGTACTCGCTAAGGGACCCAAGGCTGATGAGGCTAAGGAAGCAGGCGCTGAATTCGTAGGCGACGACGATATGATCGAGAAGATCCAGAAAGAGAACTGGTTCGACTTCGATGTTATCATCGCAACACCCGACATGATGGGTAAGATCGGTCGTCTTGGTAAGGTACTCGGTCCTAAGGGACTCATGCCTAACCCGAAGGCAGGCACCGTTACAATGGAAGTTGGCAAGGCTGTAACAGAAGTTAAGGCCGGTAAGATCGAGTACAGACTCGACAAGTCCAACATCATCCACTGCCCCATCGGAAAGGTTTCCTTCGGTGAGGAGAAGCTTGGCGACAACCTCAAGGCACTGATGGAAGCAATCATCAAGGCAAAGCCGTCCGCAGCAAAGGGACAGTACATCAAGAACTGTTCTATCGCTACGACCATGGGCCCCGGCATCAGAGTCAACGCCCAGAAGTTCGGCTGATATTTAACAATTAAATACCTTTCTGCCTAAGACAGCAGGCGGGGATCGTCCCCTCAATTGTGTTCCTTTACGGGATGCTGCCAGCCGAGGAAGAGTTATCTTGTATTCAAGAGTATTCTGCCCCTGTGCTGTCTTCACGGTACAGGGGTTTTAATATGAAAACTAACAAGGAGGAAAACCGAATATGCCCAGTGAGAAGATTCTTGCAGCAAAACAGCAGCGCGTTGAAGAGCTTTCTGAATCACTGAAGGGTGCAGCTACTTATGTATTCGCATCCACACGTGGTCTTACAGTTGCTCAGGACACGCAGATGAGAGCTGATCTTCGCAAGGCAGGAGTTAATTTCGAAGTTATCAAGAATACTACTCTGAAGAGAGTTTTCGAGAAGCTCGGATTCGAAGGACTCGATGAGATTTTCGAAGGTCCTACGGCTGTAGCTTACTCTGACGAGATCACAGCTCCCGCAAAGATCCTTGCAAAGTATGCTGAAGATTATGAACCGATGGAGATCAAGGGCGGCATCATCGACGGCAAGATCGCTACGATCGACGAGATCATGGAACTTTCCAAGGTACCGGACACCGAGACTCTCTACACCCAGGTTGCTTATTCTTTGCTTTTCCCTTTCACAAAGCTCGCAATGCTCGTTAAGGCAGTAGCTGAGAAGAAGGAAGAAGAAGGAGCACCCGCACCCGCAGCTGAAGCAGTTGCAGAGGCAGCACCCGCTGCCGAGGCAGAGGCTGAGGCTCCCGCTGCAGAAGCAGCACCGGCAGCTGAAGAGGCTGCAGCACCCGCATAAAATGGCTAGTGAGAAAGTTACAGCAATTCTTGACGAGATCAAGACATTATCAGTTATGGAACTCTTCGACCTCGAGAAGGCTATCGAAGAAGAATTCGGCGTATCTGCAGCAGCAGTAGTTGCTACAGGCGCAGCAACAGGCGGCGCAGCAGGCGGCGCAGCTGAGCAGACAGAGTTCACAGTTATGCTCAAGAGCTTCGGTGATTCCAAGATGGGCGTTATCAAGGCTGTCAAGGACGCACTCGGCATGGGTCTTAAGGACGCTAAGGAACTCGTTGAGAAGGCACCTGTTGCCCTCAAGGAGAACGTTTCCAAGGACGAGGCTGATGAGCTTATGAAGAAGCTTGCTGATTGCGGCGGCGAACTCGAGCTCAAGTAATCTTTTTACTGAATCGGTTTTACAAATGGCCGGCCTTCGGGCCGGCTTTTTTGTGTCCGGGTGGGGCGGTCAGGGGTTTTTGGCCCAGTTTCCGGGGCTCAGAATTGGCAAGTCGCTGGATTTTCGCTGAAAAAGTCATTTTCAGCGACTTTTTGGCTACTTTCGCTAGTTCGTCGCTGAAAACGAGAAAATCAGCGACTTTCCAGCGACCAAGCGCCCAAAAGTCTCAACTTTTGCTCGAGGGGGCGCTTTTACGAGGCTCGGGTATTAGAATTAGGGAATGATAATAGCAGAGAAACTCACATTTGAAATGCACGCGCTCCTGATCAACTATTGCCGGAACAAACTGGCAGAATTGGACGCTGTTACGATCAAGAACATTAAATACAAGGGCGGAACGGCTGAATTCTGTTACTTGGACGGCAAAAAATATGTATCCACAGGCCCGAAGGGCCGCGAACTCCTTCCAGTCGGAAAACTCAGGCAGCAGCTCATTCAGGCTCAGGACCTTCTTATGACAGCCTGGCGCTCCAAATACGGAGATGCACAGATCCCCGAATTAGCCCCGCACATTGTGACCAGGGTGATCAATGAGGAGCTCACGATGGACCGGAAGTTTTTCGAGAACCTGCCGTCGGAGATGAACGATCACAAGGGCAGCCCGGAGCTGTCGTACAAGGGTGTGGCATACAAGTCCAAGAGCGAGCGGGAGATCGCGCGCGTCTATGACGAGCTGGGGATCGAGGTCAAGTACGAGACACCGATATTCATAAACGGAATTATGTTTACACCGGATTTTACGGCTTTCTCGCGACTGACCGGGCGGGTCTTCTATCATGAGCACCAAGGCAAGATGGGCGATCCCGGATACCGGCACGATAAGGAGCGCAGCCACCGCGCTTACAGCGATTACGGGCTTATCGAGGGGCTGGACATCATCTACACATACGAGGGCGGCGGGATCGCATTCAACCCCGAGAACATAAAGTACGAGGTTACGGCACTGATTATGAGGAATCTTGACTGTCCTGCTGCATAAATCTCTTGACTTAGCAGGCCGTACCCGCTATAATTTTCAAGCACTTATATGGCGGCATAGCTCAGTTGGCCAGAGCGTCCGGTTCATACCCGGCAGGTCGTAGGTTCGAATCCCACTGCCGCTACCATTAAGGCCCGTTGGTCAATCGGCTAAGACGTCGCCCTTTCACGGCGGAGTGACGAGTTCAACTCTCGTACGGGTCACCACACGGTACCATAGCCAAGTGGTAAGGCATGGGTCTGCAAAACCCTGATCCCCAGTTCAAATCTGGGTGGTACCTCCAAAAACCAGAGCATCGCGCGAACCGCGGTGCTTTTTTCTTATCAGGCAGGAGGCCTCTTTATGACAGACGCGATCAAAGACATCCTGAAGCGCTACGACGAGCTTTCCGCGATCATCCTCGAGCAGAAGATCGACGAATTCGGCGACAAGATCGGCGAGAAGCCGGAAGACACGGACGATGCGACTTTCGAGGAGTATATCCAGCGCCTGGCAAAGGACGAGATCGACGAGGCCACGAAGGTCCTGGAGGAGGAACCGGACGAGAGGCTTGACGGCAAGTCCATGCATCAGGTTTTCGATGCGATGAGCCTGGATGAGAAGTTCGAGGCGCTGGAGTACTGTGCGACCGAACTTGACAGGAGCGTTCCCGCCTGCCTGGCAGCGGCCATCGCAGACGATCCAGACCGCGAGGGTGCGAAATACAAATGCGCGCAGATCATCGGGGAATCCGCGTGGACCGACGACGAGCTCGGCGACGATGACAAGATCTTCGAGATGGAGTTCCAGAAGGCAAAATCCTGCCTCGAGGTTCTGACAAAGATGGGCGAGGCGTGCTACGTCAAGGCGGTATTAGACAGGTTCATGAGCTACCCGCAGACGAAGGATTTCGTGGCAGATTCCATCGCAGGCTACATCGAGGCCTTCCCGGAAGTGTCCGTGCCTTTCCTTACGTATATCATCGAAACGCAGGCAGACACCGGGCTGGAGGGCCCCTGCGAGGACGTTGTCATCATGCTGACCGCCATAGGCAAAGAGCACCCGACCGAAGAGATCTACGACGCTCTGCGCCGCGCTTTTCGCTACATGAACAACAAGATCTATGCGGTGCTGTGCCTGGCTGACTACGGCGATGAGCGTGCAGCTGCGATGTTCAAGAATTACATAAACCGCCACCAGGATACGATCGACCGTGAGCTTTTCTACGAGATGATGTCCGCAATCCAGAATCTGGGAGGCGACATCTCGGACATTCACGACCCGTTCGGCGACTTCCAGAGGAAGATGCAGCAGCCGGGATCAAAACCCGCCAAACCTGCAGGTTATAACGGCAACAAGTAAGTGACCGGGCGCCCCGTTGAGTTTGACTTGCGGGGCGCTCTGCTTTAAAATCTTTGTGCATGCGGGTTTAACTCAGTTGGTAGAGTGTCAGCTTCCCAAGCTGAATGTCGCGAGTTCGAGCCTCGTAACCCGCTCCATTTTGCAACATATTTGACTCATTTTTTCCTTTTCCCAGGCATATAATAATAGCGTTATATAAAATCGTAGTACTAAGAATCAAAGGGTGACTTTTATGATCAAAAGATTTGTTAAGGGTGCTGTTTCCATTGCGATGGCGGCAGTAGTCACATTTACCGGACTTAAGCTTTTCCCGCAGAAGGCGGAAGCGGATTCCGTTAAGTACGCACTTTCCGGCATTGCTCATGTTCAGGACCAGGGCGATACACCCGGTACTTTCGATCCGTCCACGGGCGAGCTCGTGCTCGGTACGGAAGGTCTGTCCAGACGTCTCGAGAGCATCACGATCAATTTCGAGAACAATACGGGATACGAGGGCACGATCGAGTATAAGGTCCATGTCCAGGATATCGGCTGGATGGACTGGGTCGAGGCAGGCAGCGCTGCAGGTACGAGCGGACAGGCCAAGCGTCTCGAAGGCATCTACATGAAGCTGACCGGCGAGCTCGCAAACCACTATTCGATCGAATACTGGGTACACATCCAGGATTACGGCGATTCACAGGGCTGGGTAACCGACGGCCAGCTCGCAGGTACCACAGGCGAGTCCAAGCGTCTTGAGAAGCTTCATGTCAGGCTTGTCAGCACCGATGAGACCTATTCGGGCACAGATTGCCTGCTGGCATACAAGACACACATCCAGGATGTCGGCTGGGAGAAGCAGTGGGCCGTTGACGGAGCATGTTCAGGCACGACCGGTCTGGGCAGAAGACTCGAAGGCATCTACATTGATTACGTAGGTACCGAGTATTCCGGCGGCGTCAAGTACTGCACACACGTACAGGACATCGGCTGGCAGAGCTGGAAGACCGACGGCCAGCTGTCGGGCACATCCGGACAGAGCAAGAGGCTCGAGGGCATCAAGATCGAGCTGACAGGTGAAGTCGCGGATCATTACGATATCTACTACAGGGTTCACTGTGAGTGTTTCGGCTGGCTTGGTTGGGCTAAGAACGGCGAATTTGCAGGAACGGAAGGCATGGGCAAGAGACTCGAATCCATCCAGATCGTTCTTGTCGCAAAGGGCGGCGCGGCTCCCGGCAATCTCAAAGGAATTACGAGTACATACAAAAAAGCCTCTCTCCCGGGAGACGAAATAATCGTCTGCCTCGATGCGGGCCATATCGGCAAGTACAACCAGAGCCCGTCAGTACCCGAGTACTATGAGTCAGACTTTACTTGGAAGTTCCACCTCTACCTCAAGGAAGAACTTGAGAAATACGGTATCATTGTCGTCCTGACGCGAGGCGATCAGTACGAATCCATGGGCGTCTACGAACGAGGCCTGGCGGCTCAGGGGTGCGATCTGTTCATAAGCATCCACTCCGATGCGAGCACCAACACATCGCTGTCCAACCCGAGTGCATACTGCTGCATCAACGGCAGCGCCGACACGATCGGCATGCAGCTTGCGCAGGTCATCCAGAAAGATATGGGCGTCGCCAATGCCATGCTCTATCACAGAGTCGGCGAGAACGGCGACTACTACGGAGTCCTCAGGGGCGCGGCTTCTGTCGGTGTTCCGGGCGTTCTCCTTGAGCACAGCTTCTATACGAACGCGAATTCCGCCAATTGGATGCTCAACGACGACAACCTCAAGAAGCTCGCTGCAGACGAGGCTCTGGTCATCGCAAAGTATTTCGGACTGGCATAAGGACGCATTACTGCTACACGCACACGAAAAAGGCCCGCTCGCGCGGGTCTTTTTGTGTCATGGATCTGTCAGTCGCCGGATCGTCGCTGAGAATCACGATTACAGCGACTTTTCAGCTAATTTCGCCGGATCGTCGCTGAAAAAGGCAAATTCAGCGACTTTTCAGCGACCGGGTCGATTAGCGGCCATTTGCGGAGCGGCTCACTTCGTGCGTCTGGCTTCCTCCATCTCTTCTTCGGTTATCTCGCCTGCGGCTATCATCTTATCCACCCAGAGCTGCATGGTATGCGATGTTACGGCGATATCAGCCAGTGCATCCTTGATGGCTACGAACTCGGGGAGCTCACCGTCGTCGATCTTATTGTCAACGGCAATGTCGATCAGTCTGCTCTTCCGCGCCTCAAGTTCGCCCAGGGACTTGAGCATTGAGAGCGCTATCTGAGAGAGCTCCTTGGCATCCACGGGAATGACAGTACGCTTCCCGATCGGGCACTCGGCTGTACAGTAATAGTTAAGGAGCTCCGGCTTCTTATATGCGTCAGCCATTGTCAGGATATCCTCGGGACGGGGTGCGACCTTCTCGGATTCGATCCTCTCGATACGGTCCGGACCCATGCCGGGCATAAGATCAGCGGCAGCCTCTCGGGTGAGACCTGCTGCTTCGCGGCTCCTGAAGTATATGTTCTTGTTCTCTTTAGTAGACTGCCTGCCCATGGTTGCACCTCTATTTCGCGAAGTTTGCGGAAAACCGGGGTGGTATTCCGCGCCAACGGATATGTATCCGCCGATAGATAGAATATATCATTAAGGCGTAAACAAAAGAAACCTCCTCCAAGGCAATGGTTACCGCAGGCGGCCGGCGATACAGGCGCAGGGATATATAAAACCTGGAATAAGGGGAAATGGGTTGAGAAAGAAAACCCCGCGTCGGTGAAACGCGGGGTTTTTCTCTGCCCGCCGGAATGTGTTATTTACCGGCAAGTAACAAATATTTCACTTGCGGGTGTATCTTTATTACACTTTATCGTATACACTTAACTTATAGGGTGAAAACAAAAAACAAGGAGGTACCCACCTATGCAGAAATACGTTTGCGGCGCATGCGGCTACATTTACGACCCGGCGCTTGGAGATCCGGACAGCGGCATCGCACCCGGAACAGCATTTGAGGACATCCCCGAAGATTGGGTCTGCCCCATTTGCGGAGTCGGAAAGGATATGTTCAGTCCGGCAGAGTAAAGTAGGATAAATTTGAGTTGGATTCGCGCTCCCCGCAAGGGGGCGCGTTTTTTGAGGTATAATGTCCGCATGGAAGACCGAGAACGGATAGTAGTAAAGACAGGCATCGTAGGAATTGTGGCGAACATCCTGCTCGCAAGCTTTAAGGCGGCAGCGGGCCTCGCCGTGGGGTCTATTGCCATGGTCCTGGACGCGGTCAACAATTTTACCGACGTTCTCTCCTCGGTCGTCACGATAGTCGGCACGAAAATCGCCGGCAAGAAGCCGGACAAGAAGCATCCGCTGGGCCACGGCAGGGTCGAGTACTTAAGCCAGATGGCGGTCGCGGTCATCATCCTGTATGCCGGCATAACGGCGATCATCGAGTCCGTTAAGAAGATAATCACACCGGAGCCGCCGGAACACACTGCCGTCTCGCTTGCCATCATCGGCGTCGCCGTTGTGGTGAAGATCTTCCTCGGTCTGTTCTTCAGGAAGAGGGCGGAGCAGGCGAAGTCAGGGCTGCTCAAGGCAAGTGGAACAGACGCTCTTTTCGACGCGGTACTGTCAACGGTCGTGCTGATCTCGGCTTTTGTGTATATCGGCACGGGTCTAAATTTGGAGGCTTACGTCAGCGTTATAATCTCGATCTTTATCCTAAAGGCCGGCTATGAGCTCATCCGCGAGGCGATCGACGACATGCTCGGACACAGGGTCGAGGGTGAGTACACCAAGAAGGTCAAGGAGATCGCCGGCAAGATACCCGGTGTCTACGGCGTCTATGACGTCATTCTCCACAACTACGGCCCCGACAGGTTCCTGGGATCGCTGCATGTCGAAGTCGACGATACCGTTACCGCCAAGGAGTTCGACCAGCTGACAAGAGACATCGTCGAGGCGGTCTACGAAGAGACTGCGATCATACTGACGGCGGTAGGCCTGTATTCCAGGAACACCGGCGACGACGAGGCGATGCGCATCCGCAACGAGATTACCAGGCTCGTTATGGAGCACGACAATGTCATCCAGATGCACGGGTTCTATATTGACGAGAAGCGCAAGAGGATCACGTTCGATATCGTCATCGATTTTGACGAGGCCAACATCAAGGAGCTCTACGAGCATATAGTGGCTGACGTCAAGGAAGTCGCACCCGGCTACGAGGTCAAGGTCTCGCTCGACGCGGACA
Source organism: Oscillospiraceae bacterium (assembly GCA_902789515.1). Taxonomy (GTDB): domain Bacteria; phylum Bacillota; class Clostridia; order Saccharofermentanales; family Saccharofermentanaceae; genus Saccharofermentans. Next base: position 4,336 of record CADAOK010000026.1, on the reverse strand, counting down.
TCAGCGACCTGGGCGACGATTAAGGGCTGCGGAGGCCCGCTGCGGCGGGTGTTTGAGGCTGCTGTAAAATCGGTGTTGACAAATGAGGACCTCCCTCATATAATATTCAAGCACCTCATATAATATTCAAGCACGCGGGATTAACTCAGTGGTAGAGTGTCACCTTGCCAAGGTGAAAGTCGCGAGTTCAAGTCTCGTATCCCGCTCCACCATAAGGGCTGACTCAATTCGAGTCGGCCCTTTTTTTGTGCTTGGGTGACCGTGTTAGAAAATAATTAGCCAAAAAGGGCGAAAAAATCTAAAAAAAGGCTAATTTAGCCAATTTTTAGAAAAAAACAGCCCCAAAAGGCTAAAAATTGTCTAACGGGCTCGGTGACAGGCTCCGGGAATGCCAGGGGCAGGCCAAGAGCAGGCCGGAAGCAGGCCCGGAAACCCCGCCGTTGGTGCAAATTCCACAAAAACCGCCCCCACGCATTTGTGCAAATCAGATTTTTACCAAGTCTACTACAAGCGGGAATTCCATTATTATTATCGCGGAATGAAAAAAGTAAGGCACATTCTAGGGATAATCGGCATAGGAGTTCTGGCACTGGTGCTTGGACTTCTGATCTTTGCGATGCTGTGGACGATGGACATCTGGAGGCACATCACCTTCGATGAGATCGTCTATCATCTGTTCGCGCCGATCAAGGGCACGAATCCCGACGTTATCTGGAGCTTCATCTTCCGTGCGCTGACGCCTTCGCTTCTTATCGCGGCTGCGCTCGTAACGCTCAACATCGTGCTCAAGAAGAAAGCAAACAAGCAGAAGCTTGTGAAGATAATCAACGTGGCGGTAAGCCTCGTACTCGTAGTCTCCCTCGGCATCACGACGTTCTGCTTCTGCAACAAGTATGACGTTGTAGGGTATTTCCAGAACATCGGCGAGAGCTCGGACTTCATCCAGGACAATTACGTCGACCCCAACACGGTCGTGCTCCAGGCTCCGGGCGAGCAGAGGAATCTCATCTACATCTTCCTCGAGTCGATGGAGGCAACATACTCCGACAAGAACAGCGGCGGAGCTTATGACGACAACTACATTCCCAACCTGACCAACTATGCGCTTAACGAGGGCTGCTGCTTCAACGGCAGCACGGGCAAGCTGAACGGCGCGCTCTCACTGCACGGCGCGACATTCACTTCGGGCGCGATGGTCGCCCAGACCGCAGGCCTTCCCGCGATGGAGGAGGTCGGCAACGCTGCCGGCACGCAGGACACTTTCTATCCCGGTGCCACGACCATAGGCGACATCCTCGCGAAAGAGGGCTACAACCAGGAGCTCCTCGTAGGTTCCGACGCGGTCTTTGGCGGCAGAGCGCAGTATTTCTCAGGTCACGGCAACTATAAGATTTTCGACTATGTATATGCGATGGAGAACGGCTATATCCCCCAGGGTTATAAGGTCTGGTGGGGATACGAAGACGAGAAGCTGTTTGATTTCGCGAAGCAGGAGATATTGGATCTTGCTTCCAAGCCGGAGCCGTTCAACTTCACGATGCTCACGGTCGATACGCATTTCGAGGACGGCTGGGTGTGCGACCTGTGTGAGGACAAGTACCCCGGCAACCAGTACGCCAACGTTATATCCTGTTCCGACAAGCAGGTATATGAGTTTGTAGAGTGGATCAAGGCGCAGGAGTTCTACGAGAACACGACGATTGTCATCTGCGGCGACCACATCACGATGGACTCGAACTTCTGCGAGAAGATAGAGCCGTCGTACGAGAGGAAGACGTTCTGCGTCATCCTCAACGCAGTCCCCGCAGAGCCTGCCGAGGAGAGGTATTTCTCCACCTTCGACCTCTTCCCGACGACACTCGCGGCTCTGGGCTGGACGATAGAAGGAGACCGGCTGGGGCTTGGAACGAACCTGTATTCGGACACGAAGACCCTGGTCGAAGAGTACGGCACGAACTACGTGAACGGCGAGCTCAAGAAGAATTCAGACTTTATCAAGGACGTCATCGCGGCATATAACCCGTTCGATGCGGAGGTCTTCAAGACCAATTCCGTCCTGCAGCTGTCCTACGATCCGGTCATCGCTGACGGCAGGGTCGATCAGGCCACGATCAAGCTCGAGGGCATCGAGATAACGGACGAGCCGATCCAGGCAATGACGCTCACCATCTCCAATGAGTACGGCACGGACGTAACGACCTATGACATGGCGCTCCAGGGCGACCTGTCGTATACGGCGGACTTCGACGTATCGAGATTCGGAGATGCCACAACAGAGAGAATGACCATCACCGTCACGGACATGGACGGCGACGTTAACCTCATATACGAGAACTACATGGATCTCAACGATCCGTACTTCTACCTGAACAGGGACATCGACGATTTCCTTACTTATGTTGACGGTCAGCCTGACGTTACGATACTCGCGGCAACTTCGCAGGACGCTTCAAGGCACATCGCGGATTCCACGCTCGCGATCTTAAGAGACAACTTCGGCCTCGAGGCAGGCTTTGACGAGGGCTTCGGCATGGCATGGTACGGCGTCGCGACAAACGGCGGCGAGGTCATCGCTGAAGGGTGCTCGGCTGAAGAGCAGGTCATCTCATCCGAGGGCACGCTCCCGGGCGGCCAGACATATTCGATCGCAGGCACGGGCTACGACAAGGACGACGCGCAGTTCTCCACCATCCTCGTAGACGGCGTCAACTACGCACCGGGCCTCAGGGGACTCTGCTTTGTCGTGGTCGACAACCAGACAGGCGAAGTGCTCGACGTTGCCACTTTCGATACTTACTACAAGAGCTATACACCCGAGTGCACAGGCGGAGAGGTATCCTATACCATCACGAACTTCTTCGGCACCAGATGCAACGTCGCGGTCAACGACGTCGCGAGCGAGATCAACCTGAACAACACGGGTACGGCAGACCTCTATGTCTGGGATGCCGATAACGTAGACTCTCCCGATTACTACGAGCTCGTCTTCGACAGCGCGTCCAAGTCGTATGCGTGCTCCTTCGACATGAAGGACTACGATCCCGAGACGACGTACATGTCCATCTACATCAAGAAGGCAGGCGGCAAGATCCTGCTGAGGTACAAGATCAAGTTATGACACCCGCGTACATGTCCATCTACATCAAGAAGGCAGGCGGCAAGATCCTGCTGAGGTACAAGATCAAGTTATGACACCCGCTGAATATCTGTACATCATCACGATGGCGAAGATCGCTCTTAAGAATCTCCGCACAAGAAGGCTCGCGCGCAGGGAAAGGGCGGCCTGAACCAACCCCTCGTTGAACTCCTATATTATTTAATATAAAATATATGGGATTAAAATTCGGAGAGGTTAGATAAAGTGGCTCAGGATTTGAACGCAACATATGAGCTGTGGCTTAAGAACGCTACGGCAGACGAAGATCTCACACAAGAACTTAAAGCAATGGACGAGGCTCAGATAGAAGACTCTTTCTATCGTGACCTCGCTTTCGGCACGGGCGGACTCAGGGGCGTTATCGGCGCCGGCACGAACCGCATGAACGTATACACGGTCGCGAAAGCATCACAGGGCCTCGCTGACTACGTCAACTCCAAGCCGGGAGATCACTCCATCGCAGTCTCATACGACAGCAGGATCAAGTCCGACCTGTTCAGCAGGACGGCATCCGCGGTATTCGCCGCAAACGGCATCAGGGTCCATCTCTATACGGAGCTCATGCCGACACCCTGCCTGTCCTACGCTGTGCGCGCACTTGGATGCGATGCGGGCATCATGGTAACGGCATCACACAACCCCTCGAAATACAACGGCTACAAGGTCTACGGCGCAGACGGCTGCCAGATCACGACGGAAGCTGCGGCTGAGATCCTCTCTAAGATCGAGGCGGTGGACATCTTTGAAGGCGTTAAGACGGGCGACTTTGACAGCTTCGTCGCTGAAGGCAGGATCACATACATCGGTGAGGACGTTTACACGGGCTTCGTCGAAGAAGTAAAGAAGCAGTCGGTCCTCTTCGGAGACGAGATCGACAGGAATGTCGCCATCGTATACACGCCCCTCAACGGCGCAGGCCTTAAGCCTGTAACAAGAACGCTGAAGGAGACGGGCTTTACGAATATCACGGTAGTATCTGAGCAGGAGAAGCCTGACGGCAATTTTCCGACATGCCCTTATCCGAACCCGGAGATCAAAGAGGCTATGCAGCTCGGTATGGAATATGCGGCTAAGACCGGTGCTGACCTCCTTCTCGCGACGGATCCCGACAGTGACAGATGCGGCATCGCGGTAAAAGACAATGCGGGCGAGTATAAGCTCGTTACGGGCAACGAAGTG
>CADAOK010000025.1 GCA_902789515.1 Oscillospiraceae bacterium | reverse complement strand
CCCACGATATGAAGTCTCTTATCCGCCAGCTCGATCAGCGGAGCCTTGAAGTAGCTGAACTGGGGTGCTGTGATCCACTCGCCGTTCATTACCGATTCTGAATGGAGTCCGACACGGTCTGCTATCTCAAGAAGGAGAGCAATGGTCATCTGGGCGGTCGCATATGTACCGTATTCGGGCACGTTCGTTACTGCTATGCCGCGCTTTCTGCAGGCGTCGATGTCAACCACGTTATAGCCTGTCGCAAGCACACCGATGTATTTGAGATCCGGGAGCTGTTCAAGGGTCTTTGCATCGAACGGCGTCTTGTTGGTGATCACGATCTCCGATCCTTTGGCCCGTTCGATGAGTTCATCCGGGTATGTCACGTCATAAGCTCTGACTTCACCGTAACGCTCAAGCGGTGCCCAGGAGATATCGCCCGGATTTGCGGCAAGTCCGTCAAGTACTACTATCACTTTATTGTTCCTCCGTCTGATCGTTCAATATAGAAACATTTTATAGATTTTCGTCAAAGTGTGGTAATGTTTTATAATAAAACATATAGCGGAGGCTGAGGATGTATTTACTCTGTTACGGCAGATCTGACAAATCCAAGAGTATCATCAAGACTGTTCTTTCCGGATTGAGCGGAAGACAGATAGACAGCACAGAGTTCTTTGCTTCAGATATAAAGAGTCCGGAGAATGAACAGATCTGTCTGGTCCTGGTCCTTCCGCTCGAGGCGGCATGCGGACTCCTTACGAGAAGCCTCTCTTCGGAGCTTGCTTCGCTGCCCGTTATCTGTGTGTCTCCGGAAGGCAGTTTTGCGGCAGCACTCAGATACGGCAATGGCATCCCTTCAGAAGTATCAGAGACGGTAAACAGCATCGCAGCCAATCTCGGCAGCGCCTGCTTTACCGGTTTCGGCAGTATCAGCGACATCGCCAAGGACCTTTCGGTAGTGACGGAATCCGTGCCTATGACGGTGTCCGATGATGCCCTCTACGATAAGATCAACGCACATATCAGGAGCGGCGGAAGAGTAAGCGTATACAGCGATCTTCCGGTAACATTCGAAGAACCGGTCCTGGATCAGATGGTTTTCGAGCTTCACAAGTATTCGCAGGAGATGCACGACGATTTTATCGGCAAGTACACAGAACTCGATTCTTCCGAAGGACCGAACCCTGCGGTATTCATTACCTGCAGAAAGCTTCCTGAGGGAGGCAAAGGGAAAGTTCTCGTACTCATGCCCAGACTTGTCTGCATAGGAGTCGAACTCAAGTCAAAGGCGGATCCGCAGTATGCCGCAGACACGGTCAGGAGCTCTCTGGAGAATCACCTGATAGATCCGAAGGCGGTCTCGGTAGTTGCGGTATCCCAGTCAGCACGGGACAGTGAGGCGATCAGGACCATATCGGATAAGCTCGGTGTGCCGGTGGTGTTCTACGAGGGAAGGGAACTGTCGAATGTAAGGCTCCCGCTCAAGATGACATTCGCTCCGGAACGCGAGTCGGATATCGCCACTTCAGCGGCATTTCTCGCTTCGTCCGGAGGAAAGATACTGTTCCGGAGAAGCGGAGGGGCATCGGGAGTCATATTCTCGGCTGCTCTGCGCAAGGGAAACATAAGCATGACAGATTAATCAAGGGAGGGAATGGATATGAAACGTCTCGGCAAAAAAGCTTTCAAAAAGAGTATGGCAGCGGTTATTATCACGGCAATCTGCTGTTCCTGTCTTCTCGCTGCGTGCACGGTCGATTATGACCGGCTGAACAAGGGTCTGTATGATATCGGCAAAGGTCTGTACTACGGATCTTCCGGCTCACAGACAAGCGGTGATTCAGACAAGTCTGAAGACAAGACCGCACCGGAGGAAACTCCTGCTGTGACACCTGAGGAGGAACCTGCCAAGGAGCCTGCCGAAGAGACTGTTGAAGAACCGGCTGAGACACCCACGCCCACACCTACACCTACACCCACCCCTGTGATAACCGCTGCACCGGAGCCGGAGAGGGTCGAATTCTCAGAACTTACCGAAGAATGCATCGGAACGGATTTTGTTGTTAATACAGAGGAATTCCTGGAAAGCTACAACACAGATACCGAAGAACTCCTTGCGACATTCTCCGGTGAGAGACTGGTCATTTCCGATAACCAGAGCGAAGCGGTCCAGACAGCTATCAACATGATACTTGACGGCTTCTACCAGGAGGCTGCAGGTCTGTATACACGCTGCTGTTCTGATGCGGAAGCAGCTTATCTGCTTGCAGGAGAACCCGAGTCTCCCGCATCTGTGACAGTTGATTTTGATTACTCCGACAACGGAAGGATCCTGTCCGTAGTTATGAGCTATACCGTTGTGGATATAGAAGGCGAAGAGACGGTAAATACGGAATATGCAAGCTTTGACATGCTTACCGGTCAGTACATTACCACTGCCGTCATATCAAATGATGTGACCGCATTTGAGGATCTCCTTAAGGAGAAGCTCGCTGACGATATCGCATCACTTCCGGATCAGATCGGCGAGACAGAGGAAGACAAAGAAGCAAGAGAAGGTCTTGAAGCAGAAGACTTTACCGACATCTTCATTGCTGCCCAGCAGCCCGGCGCTGGCACCACGACTGTAACGGTATATGGAACAGCCGATGGAAAGGTTTATAATACAGCAGTAAATCTTAACGACTATGCGCTCTATCTGAACCGCTTCGGCAAGCAGATATTCTTCATCGAGGGTTGAGCGTAAGGTCTTGCGGGAGAGTCGGATGAAAAGGAAAAAGACAGTCGCTTTATTGTTGTCGTTTATCATGACGGCAGGTTTATGTTGCGCCTGTGTAACGGCGGAAGACCAGGAGCCAACCGATACGGCAGCACCTTCCGTTCCTGAAGCTTCGTCCGAACCGTCCGTCCCGGAGACGGAAGAGACTGTTGATCCGACGGAAACGACCGAACAGGTAACCGCCGAGGATTTCACTGAACTTACGGTAGCAACCGACGTCACGGATGAGGATGATGTTGTGGTCATATACGGCTGGTACGGCTGTGATTTTGATGTGCTTATGGATAAGTACTGTCCGGACATCAAATACAAACTGGTGTTATCTGAACCTGCCGCATATGCCGCCAAGCTCGATGCCGTCCTGGCCAGCAACGACACGGATGCGGCTCCCGATATTTTCCTGTGTGATGCCTCTTATGCAAAAAAATACCTTGCTTCGGACTATACCATTCCGGTAAATGATCTGGGCATCTCATACGACGAGTTCGTGGACACCATGTTCAGTTATACGACAACATGGGCGACCGACAGCGACAATGTTATCAAGGGTCTTACCTGGGAAGCATGCCCGGGCGGAGTCTGGTACAACACCGAGCTTGCCCAGGAGTATCTCGGCACGGCGGATCCCGAAGCAGTGGGACAGTATTTCGCGACGTGGGATGCGTTCATGCAGACAGCTGAAGACGTGAATGCGGCTTCAGGCGGAACGGTAAAGATCATAGCTGACCCTGAAGATATATATATACCTTATCTCGGTTCAAGAACCGAGCAGTGGGTTGTTGACGGCGAGCTCACATTCGAGCCTGTTATCGAGGATTATTTCAGCATAGCAAAAAACCTCTACACCAACGATCTCACTTTCCAGACAGGGCAGTGGACTGACGGCTGGTACGCAGGTGCTGAGGACGGCACCGTGCTCTCATACTGGGGCCCCATCGAAACGGCCTTTATCCTCGGTCTGAACGATGAAGACAATCCGAGTTACGGCAACTGGGCACTTACATCGGGTCCTTCGAATTACTATTGGGGCGGCACATGGATAATGGCTTCCTCAAGCTGCAACATGAAAGCTTCCTGCGCTGAGATAATGAGGAGCATTGCCATAGACCAGACGAATCTTGAGGATATGGTGGACAGTACGGGTGAGTTCGTCAACAACGTCAGTGTTATGACCTCGAAAGCCCAGGATCCGAACATCGTTCCGGAGTACCTCGGGGGACAGAACCCGTATCCCGTTCTGCTGGACACGGCCCTTTCCGTGGACAACTCGGAGATCGGCGAGAATGATACTCTTATCAACAGCGCATTCGATGCTGCGGTCAAGGCATACTGCGAAGGAAAGGTGTCCTCGATCGACGATGCCAAGGCTGATTTCGAGGCGACACTCAAGGACTTCGGAATAGTCTGACAAGCGCGATCTTTGTGCGCAATCGGTTTCATTTGTAAAGTTTTAAAGACCTTCCACAAACCACCTTCTTTGTGGTGTATGATGAGATTGTTTTCGACTAATCACTCTCATTTTTACGGAGGAATTCTCTATGAAATTCGGACATTTTGACGACACCAGAAAAGAATATGTCATCAACACTCCTAAGACACCTTATCCGTGGATCAACTACCTCGGCAACCAGGGCTTCTTCTCCCTGATCTCCAACACTGCCGGCGGCTACAGTTTCTACATGGATGCAAGACTCAGAAGAATTACGCGTTACCGCTATAACAACGTACCTCTCGACATGGGTGGACGTTATTTCTACATCAATGACAACGGCACAGTCTGGAATCCGGGCTGGTCACCGGTCAAGACAGAACTCGATTCGTACGAGTGCCGTCACGGTATGGGCTACACAGTTATCACAGGTTCCAAGAACGGCCTTAAGGCTGAAGTTACTTTCTTCGTTCCCCAGAATTACGACGGCGAAGTTCAGCAGGTCGTTCTCACAAATGACAGCGCTTCAGAGAAGTCTTTCAGCCTGTTCTCCATGGCTGAGTGGTGCCTCTGGGATGCACAGGATGACTGCACAAACTTCCAGAGAAATTTCTCCACAGGCCGCGTCGAGATCGAAGGCTCTACCATCTATCACGTAACAGAGTACAGAGACAGACGTAACCACTATGCGTTCTATACGGTAAATGACGATATCGACGGTTACGATACAGACCGTGATGCATTCCTCGGAAGCATCTACAACGGCTGGGACAACCCGGAGACAGTCAAGGCAGGCAAGGCTTCCAATTCGTTTGCAGACGGCTGGTCTCCCATTGCTTCACACTACAAGAAGATCACTCTCGCTCCCGGTGAGAGCAAGACGCTCATCTACATCCTCGGTTATGCCGAGAATCCGCAGGACAAGAAGTTCGCTTCCGAGAAGCCCGCTAATCTTCTTACAAGAGAGGCATGGGTCCTCAACAAGGAGAAGGCTTATGCGATGATCGACAAGTTCAACACACCTGAGAAGGTTGCTGCAGGACTTGAAGAGCTCCGCACAACATGGGACAACCTCCTGTCCATCTACAAGGTCGATACACCTGATGACAAGGTCAATCGCATGGTCAACATCTGGAACCAGTATCAGTGTATGGTCACATTCAATCTCTCACGTTCCGCTTCCTACTTCGAGTCAGGAATCGGCCGCGGCATGGGATTCAGAGATTCCAACCAGGATATCCTGGGCTTCGTTCACCAGATCCCCGAGCGTGCAAGAGAGAGACTCATCGACATCGCTTCCACACAGCTTTCTGACGGCGGATGCTATCACCAGTATCAGCCTCTTACGAAGAAGGGTAATGCAGACATCGGCGGCGACTTTTCCGATGACCCGCTCTGGATGATCCTTTCTGTCGCAGCTTACATCAAGGAGACAGGTGACTGGGGAATCCTGGATGCCAATGTTCCTTTCGATGACGATCCGGAAGGCAAGCATACAATGCTCGAGCACCTCGATGTATCTTTCTATCACATCGTCAACAACCTCGGACCTCACGGACTGCCTCTCGCAATGCGTGCTGACTGGAACGACTGCATCAATCTGTCATGCTTCTCCGATACACCGGGTGAATCATTCCAGACATACACCAACCCGAAGTTCAAGGCAGAGGGCGGCTACTCCAAGATCGCTGAATCCGTATTCGTTGCAGCTCTGTTCACATACACAGGTCCTGCTTATGTAGGCATCCTCGAGCACCTCGGAAAGGCTGATGAGGCTACCAAGGCTCAGGCTGAGATCGACAAGATGAAGAAGAACACAATGGAGTCTGCTTTCGACGGCGAGTGGTTCCTCAGAGCTTACGATGCCAACGGTGAGAAGATGGGTTCACACGAGTGTGAGGAAGGTAAGATTTTCATCGAGCCCCAGGGCTTCGCAGTCATGTCTGAGATCGGCAAGGAAGAGGGCGCTGACATCAAGACACTCAATTCCATCGACAAGTACCTCAACTGCGAGTACGGTCTTGTTCTCAACAACCCCGCTTTCACAAAGTACTACATCCAGTATGGTGAGATCTCCACATATCCGGGCGGATACAAGGAGAACGCAGGTATCTTCACACACAACAACGCATGGATCATCTGTGCCGAGGCTTATGCCGGCAGAGGAGATAAGGCTTTCGAGTACTATTCGAAGATCGCTCCCGCTTTCACAGAGGAGACATCCGATATCCACAAGACAGAACCCTATGTCTATGGTCAGATGATCGGCGGCAAGGATGCAGAGAACTTCGGTCAGGGCAAGAACTCCTGGCTTACCGGTACGGCTGCTTGGAACATGGTTGCCATCTCCCAGTACATCTTAGGCGTCAAGCCTGAGTTCGACGGTCTGAGAGTAGATCCTTCCATTCCTTCAGCATGGGACGGCTTCAAGGCTGAGCGTAAGTTCAGAGGCGACACATACGAGATCGAGGTCAAGAACCCTGATCACGTTAATAAGGGTGTCAAGAAGATCGCCGTTGACGGCAACGAGATCGAAGGATGCATCATCCCCGCTTTCGGCGACGGTGCCGTTCACAAGGTAGAGGTAACCCTCGGCTGAGGAATATCACAAACACCGAATAATTATTTAAATTAAAGCAAAACCCCGCTTTCATCTTTTGAACAGCGGGGTTTCTTGTTATAATTTTACTGTTTTATTATTTCCTGTCTTGGAGGATATGGTTCTATGGGTTACAGAGGTGAGAAGGCCAGAGAGGTCCAGCTTACGGCAGCACAGCTCCTTGCTCAGAAGTTCGGAGGCAAGGTAGATATAAACGGCGGTGTGTCCGCCCAATACGTGGCTTTCGGCACGAAGCCCGTGGTAATAGGCGTTACAGGCCTCAAATTTGACTCTCCGATCATCAGTGTAATGGCAGGAGACGAGAGACTCTACAGCGCATTCTCCACACTTGCGGCAAAGAATAAGAGTGTATGCATAGTTGCAGGCGAGACTCCTGTTATCTATGTTGAGCTTGACGGTGAAGTCGAGGTTCTTGAGGCAGGCGACAAGATAACTGAAGCTATCGCCGGACTCATCAAGGAATCAGAACTCTGGGGAGGCAGACTTACGGGATCGGGCGATCTTATCTGCGATCCCTCATCACCCGCTCCGGGTCCCCATTACTATACGAATATGCTGATCGGAAACAGGATCGGCTTCGACAGACCTCTGCAGTCAACTCCGAAGAGTGCGGTGGACAGACTGGGCGGCGGTTCATTCAGAGCTCATGCGGACACACAGGTTCTGGCAACACGCTGGGATTACCTTCCCGAAGAGAACGGCTTCCCTGCAAACAGACAGTTCTATATCGTTGAGAACGGCAAGAAGATCTTCTGGTCCGGCGCAGCGATCGCAGAAGGCCTTGAGGCAGTACGCACCATTCACTCACAGAACCGCACGGTTATCACTTATGATCTCGACTGCGGCCTCAAGGTCAAGAGAACTATCTTCATCGTTCCCCAGCATGAGGGACTTCCTCTTGCGACAGAAGCACAGCTTATCGAGGTTGTTAACGACGGAACAACTGACAGGGATCTTAGGATCGTCGTTACCGGCATGTTCGGTACAAGAGAGACACACGCACTGTCTGAAGATGTCATCTTCACGACTGTCGTTCAGCAGTCCGAAGTTTTTTATAACGAAGACGGCGAACTCCGTGCAGTAAGCTTCAACCCTAACCCGAAGTGGACAAAGAACAACATCAGGTTCGCAACACTCATAGCTCATTCCGAGAACGGTCCCGTATATCCTGACGAATACTGCGCAAGATACGGAGACTTCGTAGGTTCCGGCTCACTCGAGAACCCTGAGTTCATCGCACCTCTCGCATGCAGAGCATCCCGTAAGGGACCCGGTTTCTTCGCGCTTTCCGCACCTTTCTCAGTAAAGGCCGGAGATACCGCAAGGATCGACAGCTTCACATGTCTTTCTTCCGACGCGGTCAACAAGGATTTCGTCGTCGAGCAGACACCTGCAGTAGAGATGGAAGCGGTATGCAATTACTATACTGATCCTTCCAAGCTCGAAGATGATCTCAGCACCGTTATCGATTTCACAAAGCAGTATTCTTCTTACATGCAGATCGACAGCGATGATAGGGATTTCGAGGCATATGTAAACAACAACCTCCCGTTCCAGGTCTTCTATCAGACGTTTGTATCGAGATCACTCGACTGGACTCAGAAGGGTTACCGTGAGATCGGATTCAGAGAGATTCAGGACATCTATGCTTCGATGTATTATTTCGCAGGCATGGGCAAGACATCCTTCATCAAGGAGATGCTCGCGGGATGGATCGAGAACGTCTATGAAGACGGTTACACCAACCACAATTTCTATTGGATCGGCAAGGAACCCGGCTGGTGGTCAGATGACGGACTCTGGCTCATCCAGGCTCTCGACAGATATCTCGGCCTTACAGGCGATTATGCTTTCCTCGATGAGGAATACGTAATGGCAGGCACAAAGAAGACTCTTACGGACGAAGGCATCAAGAGACCTCTGCGCGAGACAGTCAAGGCCATCATCACATACAGCTGCAAGATATCGGTAGGCAAGCACGGCATTCCGCTCATCGACAGAGCTGACTGGAACGACTGCCTCAGAGTCGATCCGGATTCCATCTCCGGTGAAGACAAGATCGCTCAGTACAAAGAGCAGCTTGCGGCTAAGGGCGCAAGCTACGGCGATGTTCCTTTCGAGTCCGAGTTCACGGAGTCTGTCATGAACGGATTCCTTCTCAAGGTTGCGATCGATGCGGCAAAGACAATGTTTGCCAAGACAGGCGATAATGCATATTCCGAAGAACTCGGCGACATGTCTGATAAACTTGCTGCATCTCTCCGTGAGAACTGCTGGAAGGGTGACTTCTTCTGCAGACTTCTGTTCAACAGATCAGACAAGCCCGACCTTAAGTATCTCGGTGCTCAGGGCGACGGACTCGCACTCGAGGAAGGCCATCCCGGCGCATACTTCCTCAACGCATTCTCCTGGTCGCTCCTTGCGGAAGTCGCTGATGAGGAACAGATCAATACGATGCTCGATTCACTCGACAAGTATCTCAAGTCTCCTTACGGCTTCAGACTCTGCTCGACAGTCGATTATCCGAGGATCGCTCCGAAGATCGACGTTGCCCTTTACTATCCGGGCGACCGTGAGAACGGCGGCGTATTCAAGCATGCGAACATGATGGCATGCTCGGCTATGCTCAAGGCTGCAAAGACGGTTAAGGACGAGGCTCTTGCCAAGCGTCTTGCCGAGACTGCATATTGGATCATCGACATGATCGTTCCTTTCCGCACACTCAAGGCTCCCTTCACGGTCTGCGGCAACCCGAGATGGTGCACACAGTACAACAACTCCGATTCAGGCGAGAATATCGGACCTACTCTGTCAGGAACATCAACATGGCTCCTCCTGTCACTCTTCCAGTGCTTCGGCGTGGAGTTCACTTCTGATTTCCTGAAGTGTGAACCGATCCTCAGAGAAGACGAGACCAAGCTCGATGTTAAGGTCAAGAGTGTCTCAGCTGAATACGATATCCATATAACCAAGCCTGAAGGATTCAGAAGAGTTCAGGACGGCGTTAAGATCACTGCTGACGGCAATCCTGTCGAAGGCACGGGAATACCGGTATTTACTGACGGACAGGCGCACGAGATCAACGTTGTTTTCGACTAAGGAAGTGATGTAAATGCCGTTATCAAGCGTATTCCTTTCCGAGATAGTCAAAGCGTTCGAACTGGAGATCGTCTACGATTCCGGAGATATAGAGGAACGTGAGCTTCAGGTGGCGGATGCCACGAGGCCCGGTCTTCAGCTCGCGGGGTACTATGACCATTTCGGTCCTGACAGAATCCAGATCATCGGGAACATGGAACATGCCTACCTGGATCATCTGAAACCTGATCAGAGACTTGCTTCTGTATCCGCACTCTTTGCCAAGCAGATACCGGCTCTTGTTATTACACGTAACCACGAGGTACACGAAGAGATCTTCGAGGCAGCAAAACAGTATAAGACCCCGATCCTCAGGACAAGCCAGTCGACATCAGATTTCGTGTCCGAGCTTGTTAAGTATCTCCGTGTTGAACTAGCGCCCCGTGTATATATGCACGGCGTTCTGGTCGAAGTCTACGGCGAAGGTATCCTCATCCTGGGTGATTCAGGCGTCGGAAAATCCGAGACGGCATTGGAGATCGTTAAGCGCGGCAACAGACTTATAGCCGATGACCAGATCGAGATCCGCAAGGTGTCGGAGACGACTCTCGTAGGCCGCGCTCCCGATATCATCAAGCACCTTATCGAGATAAGAGGCATCGGCATACTGGATGTAAAAGAGCTCTACGGTGTTTCCTCGGTAAAGCAGCAGGAGGCCATAGACTTCGTTATCAATCTCGAACTCTGGGATGAGAAGAAGAATTATGACAGGCTCGGCCTGGGCGACGAGACGACTGACATCCTGGGAATCAAGGTTCCTTCCGTAACCATACCGGTAGGTCCCGGACGTAACCTCGCGATCATCGTCGAGGCGGCGGCGATCAACTACCGTGTCAAGAAGATGGGTTATAATGCTGCGCAGGATTTTGTGTCACGCGTATACCCGGGGCAGGACAAGTATGTCTGAGCCGGCCATACAAAGAGACATTCCGTTAAAGCAGTTCACCACTTTCAAATGCGGCGGACCTGCTAAGTATTTTGCCGAACCTTCTTCAGAGGAAGAACTCGTGTCTCTTCTTGAATACGCGAAGACAAATGATATTGAGACATTCATCCTCGGTCTGGGCTCCAACATCCTGGTATCTGACAACGGCTTCGACGGCCTTGTTATCAGGATAGGCAAGAAGCTCGGCGGGATCGATATAGAAGAAGATGCGGCTTCCGCCGTCATCACAGCCGGCGCCGGCGCACCTCTGTCTCTTCTTGGCAATACCGCCGTTAAGCTCGGATACGAAGGTGCAGAGTTCTGCTGCGGCATACCGGGCACGGTCGGAGGCGCAGTGTTCATGAATGCAGGCGCTTACGGCAGGGAGATAAAGGACATTGCGGTATCGGTAAGATACATAGAAGACGGTCAGATCAGGACCGTAAATGCCGAAGAATGTGCATTCGGTTACAGGACCAGTATATTTGCAGACAAGGAAGATGCCGTCATATTAAGCCTCACGGTAAGACTTGGTCAGGGCGATCCGGAACAGATCAGGGCATATGCCGATCAGCTGAAGGAGAAGAGGACTTCTTCACAGCCGCTGGATGTCCCGAGCGCAGGTTCGACATTCAAGAGACCGGAAGGTTATTTTGCCGGCAAGCTTATAGACGATTCGGGGCTCAGAGGATTCAAGCTCGATGATTCCGGTGCCCAGGTATCGCCAAAGCACTGCGGGTTTGTCGTCAACAACGGCGGAACCGCAAGCGCGGCAGATATCTTAAGGCTCATCGAATATGTCCGGAAGACTGTTCTTGAGAAGCAGGGCGTGAAGATCGAGCCCGAAGTCCGGATGATAGGAAAGTTCTGAAGGGGAAAGGAGACGTGTCATGGAAATCGTTTTCGTGACCGGAATGAGCGGGGCCGGCAAGAGCCAGGCCGTGGATTATCTTGAAGACAGGGGATATTTCTGCATGGACAACGTCCCTCCGTATGTCCTCCCCGATATCGTGAGCAGTTTCGTCAAGAGTACCGGTACCGAGGAATTCGGCATCGAGAAACTTGCGTTTGTTGTCGACGTCAGATCGCAGGAATTCTTAGACGGCTTTGAAGATGCCCTGCACAAGATCGAAGATACCGTCGGATGCCCGTACAAGATTGTATTCCTGGAGGCTTCCGACAGCGTGCTTATCAGCAGATACCAGCAGACGAGACGCAAGCACCCGCTTGCGGAAAATGCTTCGCTTACGGATGCGATAGCAGAGGAACGCAAGAGGCTGCAGAATATCAGGACCATGGCAACGGGCGTCATCGATACGTCGTTCCTTAATCCGGCCAAGCTCCAGCAGGTCTTAAATGAGATGCTGGCAAATGATGACGGGACAGGAATGTCGGTGTTTGTCGAGAGCTTCGGCTTCAAGTACGGTGTGCCCGTCGACTGTGATTATGTCTTTGATGCAAGGTTCATCCCGAACCCGTATTATGTGCCGGAGCTTAAGAACCTGACGGGAAGAGACCAAGGCATCGCAGAGTATCTTGAAGATTTTGAACAGACATCGGAATTCGTTTCCAAGATGGCGGATCTGATCGAATATACCATCCCGAGTTTTATACATGAAGGCAAGGGCAGGCTTCACATAGGTATCGGCTGCACCGGCGGCAGGCACAGATCGGTTTACTTTGCCGAGAGACTGTGCAGGACTCTGGTTGAAGACGGCGTCAAAGCCACGGTCCGCCACAGGGATGTCGACAAGGAAGCCTCAAGGTACACCAAAAAGGCAGAATCATAATGGAGGAAGCCAGCTTCTCGGTAAAGATAAAGCTCGAACTGTCACGGATACGTCCGAGGAATATCAATGCGAGACAGGCGGTCATCGCAGGACTTTTCTGCGCCGGAGCGAAGAAGGGCGCAGATGAGCCGTCGCTGGAGATCAAGGTCATACCCGAGATCAGAGAACACGTGGGAGCCCTGCTCAAGGAAGAGGGGCTTGTTTTCGGCATCGATAAGGAACGCATATATGTTTCAGCCGAATCCAGGGAGCTCTTTGCAGAGCTTTACGGGCAGTGCTTTACGGATGACGGCCTGAGATTCCTGCCGGAAGACGCCGGCTTTACCGAAGGGTTCATGCGCGGCGTATTCCTCGCATCCGGATACTGTTCGGATCCGGCGAAGAACTACCGCATCGAATTCCACCTCGAGAACGATGCCATCGTCAGGCTCTGTGCCGGGATGCTGTCCAGATGGGATATCGAACCCGTACTCAAGGACAGGAACGGGTTTACGGCGCTGTATTTCAAGACCGGGGACATGGTGTCTGACTTCATTGGCCATACCGGTGCAACGGGCGCAATGCTTGAATTTGAGAACATAAGGGCTGAGAAGACCGTCTCGGGCGGTGTTGCCAGAGCCATGAACTGCGACGAGAACAATGCCAGGAGGATTGCCGATGCCGGCGTCTCCAGGAACAGCCTCATAAGGAAGCTCCTGGACTCCAAGAAGGCGGCTACGCTCACACCCGAACTCAAGGCGGCTGCGAAGGCTGCGCTTGAGAATCCGGGGATGTCGATAGCGGAACTGGGCCAGCTGATGGATCCCCCGATAGGCAAATCAGGCATGAGCCACAGGCTTTCCAAGCTCGCGGAATTGGCAAAAACCCTTGATTGAGATAATATGTCAGCCGTGTTACAATAGGTTTTATTTTTTGAGCTTGGAGGGTGACCGCAAGGTCCGGGCTGATGAACAGAGGGGAACAGTACATCGAACCCGATAACAGCTACTATAAGCCTTCACGCGATCCGGGCGAAGGAACGCTGAAGCTGGTGGTCGTAATGACAGCGCTGTTTGTCCTTCTCACGGGCATCCTGGCTGTGGTCTATTTCAATAAGAACAGTGTACAGGAGACCCTGGTTACCGGGCAGACCGTGATCGAGTCCTATATCGGTCCCGACGGTGAGATCGTTTATACGGAAGTCTATCCGAATGAGACGGGCTTTATCTCCGTCGCATCCCCGACACCTTCACCGATCCCCCCGATGACAGATTATCAGAACCCGATACTCTATCCCGAGAGTGCTTCCGTCAACACATATACTGACGATCCTGTCGTATCGGAATGTGACCCTGCTTCCAGGGGCATAGCCGAGCAGGTTACGGTGGCAGGCGTTATCGCAGAGGATGGCTACAGCAGGGAGACCCCCATCTGGTTTACCGACCCTGTCTACTACGGCGAAGCGAAAGGTATCTTCACATACAGAGGCAACAACTTCAGGAACTGCGCATCCTTCGGATATACGGAACTGATCAACGGAGATCTTACGCAGGTCTGGGAATACTATGAGATAGGAACGATGCTCGCGTCCACGATGAATTTCGAGTGGTCGGGCTTAAGATGGACGGGCCAGCCCCTGTGCATCAAGTGGTCAGACGGCATGAGATCCGTCATGGACATGTATGACAGTGCCAAGCAGCAGATGGGACTTGTTGAGGTCATCGTCGCGGCACTTGACGGCAAGATCTATTTCTTCAATCTTCAGACCGGCGAACCCACAAGAGACCCTATCGATGTAGGTTCTTCTATCAAGGGAACTCCGGCACTCGATCCGAGAGGATATCCTCTGCTCTATGTCGGACAGACCGACAACAACGGAGACAACACGACATTCGGTTTCTATATCTATTCGCTTATCGACGGATCGCGCCTGTACTCGTATGACGGATCTTCCGACGGTGCTTACAGGAGCAACTGGAACGCATTTGATTCGTCGCCGATAATCGACGGTGCCACGGATACGCTCATCTGGCCCTGTGAGAACGGAATGATCTATACATTCGATCTTAACACGAACTATACGCCGGAGAGTTCCACCATATCCATTGCGCCGGTCTGCACAGCATACAAGTACATCTTCAGCGACAACACCGGCAACCGTATGGGCGTCGAGAGTTCGATAGCATGCTACGGCAATTACGGTTACTTCGTGGATAACACGATGAACTTGTGCTGCCTTGATCTCAACACTCTGCAGATGGTATGGACAAAGGTGTTAGGTGACGATTCCGATGTCACTCCGGTCATCGATGAGGAAGACGGCATACCGTATGTCTATATCGGAACGGAAGTGGACAATCAGGGCGGAACCGGACAGTATTCCGGTGCTGCATACATCTATAAGATCAACGGACTTACCGGCGAGACTGTCTGGCAGTCTTCCGAACCGTGCTATACCTACAACGGCGAGACTTCAGAGACCGATCAGAGCGGCGGATGCTTCGGCAATCCGATCATCGGCAAATACAACATCTCCAATCTTGTCATCTTCTCATTTAGTATGACAAACGGCCTTGCAAGCGGAAATAAACTTGTGGCATATGACAAGGACTTGGGTACCGTTGTTTGGGAATATAATATGAACTGCTACACCTATAGTTCTCCCGTGGATTTCTACGATGAGAAGGGTAATGCGTACATAGTTATCTGCGACAGCCTGGGCCAGATCCATCTGATCGATGCTGCGGCCAATTCTGCCCTGACCAACGAGGAGAGGAGAATCACGGTGCTTCAGGCGGTAAAGCATGCAGGCACCCCGGAAGAGTCGACCACGGGCATCTGCTTCGAAGCTTCGCCGATCGTCTATGAGGGCATGATGATAGTCGGATCTACATCCGGCAGCGTATTTGGTATTGCAATAAGCTGATAAGGAGCGGTAATGGATCTTAGCGGGAAGTACAATTCAATAGCCGTTATCGAGGTTCAGATAATGACGCTTGCCAATGAAGGCTATTCGGTCAAATTCAACCTCAACCGCAAGATCATGTCCTGGCGCGACTACTATATGTGGAACAATAATTTCACGCGCGCCATAAGCGATGACGCATGTACTCTTATACAGCAGAATCTGCCCAAGATCGGTGTGATCGAGTGGATGATGGCATATAACGACGGACTGACCGATGAGCTCGGCAGCAAGACGCCTGTACCCGGTGAGTGGAAGATAACGGTCGAGTTCGATGACAACACCAAGATGAGCAGCGGTGCCGAGCAGTATTTCCCGAAGGATTGGAACAGCCTCAGGGCGCTTATCGAGAAGATAACCGGCTGCAGTTTTGTTTTGCACTGAAATCTTATTTCCATTTGTGGTAAAATAACCCCGTACTTTTTATTTATATATTAAGGAGACGGGTTTTGGACTATATCGAAGGACTTTTCCTCGGAAAACTCTGGAGTGATACGGATTTTGAGAACAGAAAGCACATCGGTCTTTTTGTTCTTTACGGTCTGCTCTGCGATGTGGTTATCCTTTATGCTTACCTTCTGGGCAAGAGCTTCCCGGGGATCTTCCTTTTCGGGGCGATACAGTTCGTATTGTTCATCCTTCTGTTCGTAGCCAACCCCTTCATCTGTTTCAGATACTATCGAATGCCCTTGTGGGGCAAGATACTTGTATTATTGGAAAGACTTTTCCATTCATATCTGGTCCTGGACTATACGGTCAGCCTGCTTTTGCCGAAGCTTACGTCTCAACGGAACACTTGAGACATATACAGAGAAATTCGCAGGTTCTTCTGGGTCGTTCTCGACCGTTATCGGAGTCCTTGCGGGCGGAGTCCATGTCGTACTGGTGGCAGTGTTGGGAATGATAATAGCAGTAGCGGTACCGGGACTTATCTATCTCGCTTACCGTTTGATCCAGTTTTGCTGGGACTGGCTTATGAATGTACTCATCATAAAGAGATTTATTCCGGAAAGAAGATAATTTCCGGATATTCGGGAGGATTAACATGGCGGAGCTTAGAGACAGACTCGACATAACGGTTGAAGAACTCGAAGAGAGTCTCGGACAGACAAAGCTTCCTAGATTCATCAATGAATCTGAAAGACTGTTT
>CADAOK010000024.1 GCA_902789515.1 Oscillospiraceae bacterium | reverse complement strand
GAGACCCAATACCGAGAATGTCGGAATCCCGGGAGTAACGGAGACTTCTATCTCCGAGAGCACCACTCCGGTTCCGTCGTTAAAACACGAATAGACTTTGGAAACAAGCATAAATCCACCTCCTGTAAAAAGCATACAGAGCAAATGGCCCGAAAAACCCGACAAAAACCGACAAAAACCGACAAAAAACTAAAGTATGAGTGTATAATGCAATAGCTAAAAACAAGGAATAAAAAAGAGGTATGATAAAATGAAACTCGGAATAGTAGGGCTTCCCAATGTGGGCAAGAGCACACTCTTCAACGCAATAACCAAGGCAGGAGCCGAATCCGCCAATTATCCTTTCTGCACGATAGAACCCAACGTCGGCGTAGTATCAGTCCCGGATGAGAGACTGGACAGACTTGCCGAGATGTACAACCCCGAGAAGTACACTCCGGCAGTGGTTGAATTCGTCGACATCGCCGGTCTCGTCAAAGGAGCAAGCAAAGGCGAAGGTCTCGGCAACAAATTTCTGTCCAATATCCGCGAGTGCGATGCCATCGTCCATGTCGTAAGATGTTTCGATGATCCCGATGTCGTACACGTTAACGGTCATGCCGACCCGAAGTCCGACATCGAGACGATAGACATAGAGCTCATCCTTTCCGACCTCGAGATCATGGAGAAGAGGATCGACCGCACCAAGAAGATGATGAAGGGCGGCGACAAGACATATGCCGCAGAACTCGCATGCTACGAGAAGATCTACAACTGCCTGGCTGAAGAGAAGGCGGCAAGAACGATAGAATTCACCGACGATGAGCTTGAGTACACAAGAGACCTCCAGCTGATCTCCTTAAAGCCTGTCCTCTACTGTGCGAACATTGCCGAAGAAGACATCAAGAACCCTGACATTCCCTATGTAAATGTCGTTAAGGAGATCGCATCCCACGAGAATGCGGCAGTGGTCGTTATC
The DNA here is from genome assembly GCA_902789515.1 of Oscillospiraceae bacterium. Classification (GTDB taxonomy): domain Bacteria; phylum Bacillota; class Clostridia; order Saccharofermentanales; family Saccharofermentanaceae; genus Saccharofermentans. The sequence continues at coordinate 16,836 of CADAOK010000024.1, read as the reverse complement.
TCGGCTAAGATAGAAGACGAATTAGGCCAGCTCGAACCTGACGACCGCCAGATGTTCCTGGATGACCTGGGAATCGAGAGCGCAGGCCTCGATAAGATGATCCAGGCTTCCTATACGCTGCTCGGACTCATATCCTACCTTACGGCAGGGCTCCTCAGGCCGCAGGCAAGATCCATTCGGATTTCGAGAGAGGCTTCATCAGGGCCGAGGTCGTATCATACGATGACCTTATGGCATGCGGTTCCTATAACGCTGCAAAGGAGAAAGGTCTCGTAAGATCTGAAGGCAAGGAATACGTTATGAAGGACGGCGATGTCGTTCTCTTCAGATTCAACGTTTAACGTCAAATCCTTTGAAGCTCAGGATGATCGATTCGACTCCACTCGCGATGAATGTGAGTCCGGAGAAGACGATCACGCCTTTTGTTCCGCTGAACGGGTCTATCAGGATGGCTATTCCGGCGGCAAAGATCGCGAGTGACAGGATTAGCATTACCCACCAGTAAAAGCTCTTTACATGCGGTATAAGAGTTGCTTCACGGAGCTTGACGACACCGTCGATTATGAAGAACACGCCCACGCACAGTGTCAGTATCTGAAGAACAAACTCCGGTTTGATCAGGAATATGATGCCCAGTATCAGGATGATCACTGAATACACCAGGACGATCTCGGCGCCGGCCGACTTACCGTACCCCGCCTGTTTGAAGTTATTGATGGACACAACATAATCCACGGCACCGGATAATCCGATAACAACGAGGATAATGGCAAAGAGAAGACCTATGACATTAGCCACAGCCTCCGGAAAAACGATGAATATGATACCGGCAAGCATCGTGAAGAATCCCTTGATGTATGTCGGCATTCCCGATGTGTTGATCTTCCTCATTAATAGTAATCCGTCCGGGATGCGGTTCCGTCTCCTGATATCTCATAGACATTTCCATAAGGCTCAGGGGCAAGCTTGAAGTTGCTCTGAATAAAGTCCTTTGTCATCGCCGCATACTCACGGATGTAATTATGTGGCGCTATGATATAGCCTGAATTTACCGCTTTTACACCTGCTGCGTCAATACCCAGCGAATTGGCGATATAAGTTGACCTGAATATGTGATAGTCCTGCGTCACGATAACTGCCGACCTTACACCGTAGTAATAGTATGCCCTGTACATAGTCTCATATGTCGAGTATCCGTATATGTCCACGAAAATGTCTTCCGGATCGACCCCGCTGTTAATGCAGTACTCATACATGGCATTTACTTCGTCGTATTCCTCGGCATCATTCCTGTCACCGCTAAGCAGGATCTTATCCGACACTCCTTCGTTATAAAGACATACGGCGGTACTCAGCCTGTCTTTCAAAAAAGGGCTCGGGCTCTTGTCCTTATAGACAGCGCATCCCAGGACGATTATGCAGTCATATGTCCTGTCCGTCTCGAAATCCTCAAGGGAAGACACCTTTGTTCTGACGGATAACACTTCCGTCAGATACACCGCAAAAGTAATGACGAACACGGCAGCCGCTGCTATCGCAGCAACCTTAATCAACGTCTTTATTGCCGGATTCTTTATCTTCTTCGGATCTTTGCTCAAATTCCGCGTCCTCTCTTGCGACCTGTTCGGCTGATCTTACCTTTCCCGCATCTATATCCTTCTGAATGTCATCAAGCTGCATGACCACCCTGTAAAGGATATATGTGGAGAAAGAGAACACTGTTGCGATCATTACCTCTGCGATTATGATAAACTCCGTCGGAAGACCTTCCATAACAAGCGACAGGACAAAGAGCAGTAAGAGTGCCGACAGATACACACCTGCCGTTGCTCTGAAATAATTCTTTGCTCTGTTTTGCGTAAGCTTGTTCTTCCCAAGCAGAAGGAACAGAAAAACAGCCGTTCCCGCTGCCAAAAAGCACGAAGCAATGATCACTGCCGTAAGGTTCATATCCTTATGCCTCTGGCATGGAGCTGCTCTTTGATAAGTTTGTCGACATTCTCATTAAGCTTGTCCAGATCCCATGAATTATCGATCACATAGTCTCCAAGCTCGCAGTATTCATCGTCGGTCATCTGCATTGCAATACGGCGCTTGGCCTCCTCAGGTTCAAGTCCTCGCTTAGCCAGCCTTGCAAGCCTGACTTCTTCATCACACGTCACGACCCATACCTGATTGCACATATTAGTGAATTTGCTGACAGGGATCGGAACATCAAGGACAATACACTTTGTCCCCTTCTCCCTTTCTTTCTCAGCCCTGGCTTCCATCTCTTCAAAGACAAAAGCATGGATCATGGAACTCAGTTCATCGAGTTTTGCCTTGTCGTTGAAAACGAGAGAAGACATATACTTCCTGTTCATGGCTCCTGTGGAAGTAACGGCGCGGGGACCGAACACTTCAGCAATAAGAGGCATTGCTCTTCCGCCCGCTTCGGTAACATCCCTGGATATCTCGTCGGCATCAAGGACCAAAAGTCCCCTTTCTGCCAGTATTCCCGATACCGTACTCTTGCCGCTTCCTATACCGCCTGTGATTCCCAGAATAAACATATTACTTTGCTCTCAGCCAGTCCTTTCCTGTATGCACGTCCGCAACGAGCGGAATAGAGAATTCCGCAGCCGCTTCCATCTCGCGCTTAAGTATCTCTGATGCCTTGGCAGCATCCTTCTCATCGCATTCGACTATGAGTTCGTCATGAACCTGCATTACGAGAAGGCTATCAGGAAGCTCTTCCTTCAAAGCTCTGTACGCGCGGTTCATGGCGATCTTGATGACATCTGCCGCAGTTCCCTGGATAGGTGTATTCATTGCAGCCCTGAGGCCGAAAGCCTTTAGATTCTTATTCTGGCTCTTAAGTTCATCGAGATTCCTTCTTCTTCCGTAATAGGTCTCCGCATAACCTTTTGTCATTCCGTCTTCCTTGAGGCGGTCAAGATAGTTCATGATGCCCGGGAACTGGTTTCCGTATTCCTTGATGAGCTTGCCGGCATCCTTGATGCCTATATCGAGGTCATTCGACAGACCATAATCCGAGATGCCGTATATGATGCTGAAGTTGACAGTCTTGGCCTGTGCTCTCATCTTGGGAGTAACATCAGCCTCATCCACGCCGAAAACCCTCGCCGCAGTCCTTCTGTGAATGTCTTCGCCCTTCCTGAACGCATCGCACATGATCGGATCTTCCGACAGTGCCGCAAGAAGACGGAGTTCTATCTGCGAGTAATCCGCATCCACGAGGACTCTTCCTTCGGGAGCGGTAAAAGCCTCGCGGAGCCTGGAACCCTCAACACTTCTTACAGGAATGTTCTGCAGGTTAGGTTCACTTGACGAGAGCCTTCCGGTGTTCGTCATTGCCTGTGTGAATCTGGTGTGTATCCTGCCGTCATCTGATATTGCCTTAACAAGTCCTACCGCATAAGTCGAATCGAGTTTGGACAGTTCCCTGAACTCAATAATGTACTTGATCACCGGGTGCATGTACTTAAGCCTGTTGAGTTCATCTATGCCTGTCGAATACACGCCTGTCTTATTCTTCTTTCCGTGAGGCAGATTAAGCTTATCCTCACTGAAAAGCACATCCGCAAGCTGCTTCGGCGAATTGACATTGAACTCCGTTCCGGTCAGATCGTAGATCCTGGCGCAGGTATCCTCAAGCCTTCTGGAATACTCCTCGTGAAGCCTGTTAAGCCTCTCCCAGGAGACATTCATCCCGTTCCTTTCTATTGCATCGAGAGTGATGACCAGAGGGAACTCTATGTCGTACAGGAGCTTGCTCATCTGATCGTCTTTGTCTATATCCCTCTTAAGGATCCTGGCAATGACCATATCCGCATAGAGCTTGAGCGCCGCCGTCTTTACAGTCTTGTCCTCATCTTCCGTGAGGTCGTCAAACAGAGACAGCTGCTTTGCTTCCTGCTGTTCTTCAATGGGATACGCAAGACCCGTCACAGCCATATACAGTCTCTCGAAATCAGCTTTGCCCTCGATCCTGTTCGTGACATATCCGGCTATCATGGTATCGAAAACAGACCTTACGGCTTTAAGCGTTCTCGGGCAGACCTTTGATGCATCCTTGTACCCGTATGAAACCGGGAACACATCTGCATCCGTATCGAACAAAGCACATGCGTCCTGCACTGACATCTTATGGAATTCACATGCTTCAAAATCAAGGAGCAACACATAAGATCTGGTGTTGACACTGACGAAGCCTAATCCCACATTAAGATGCTCAGGATCAGCACCTGCCGGCATCGCAGCCGGAGCACCGTCTTTGATGACGGGACCGTCTTTAATGATTTCCTCAAGTCTTGCCTGAAGTCCGGCAATGAACGGATCTTCTGTCGTGGCAACAGATGCCGACGGCTTTACTCCGTCAAGATCGAGCTTCTTGGTAAGCTGCTTCAGCGCAAGCCCGGAAAGCCTGTCGGCCAGCGCCTGACTGTCAGCAATAACGCCGGAGTATTCTGTCTTATCCACACCATAGGGTACCGGTGCATCCCTTACGATAGTACAGAGCTTGAGGTTCATATCAAGAAGTTCTTTGGACTCTGATATCTTTGCTTTGAGTGCGGGAGACAGTTCATCCGCATGCTCATATACACCGTCGGTAGTCTCATACTGCGCAATAAGCTTGAACGCTGTCTTCTCGCCTACTTTGTCGACGCCCTTGATATTGTCTGAATTATCTCCCATCAGGGCTTTAACATGGACAAAGAGTTCAGGCTTAACACCGTATGTGGTCTCAAACATGGCACGGTCATACAGAACCCTCGGTTCCTTCCCCTTGCCCGACTGAGGCATGACTACTGAGACTTTATCTGATATCAGCTGGAAATCGTCATGGTCTCCGCTGAAGATGAAGACATCCATTCCGGCATCCTCTCCCTGTCTGGAGAGAGTTCCGATAAGATCGTCTGCCTCGTAGCCTGACAGTTCCATCCTCGGCATACCGAGAAGGTCAAGGAGTTCCTTTACAACAGGCATCTGAGCAGCAAGATCATCGGGCATACCATGACGGTTTGCCTTGTACTCTGCACTCATCTTATGACGGAATGTCGGTTCTCTCCTGTCAAAGAGAATGCAGAGATGGTCAGGTTCATATTCCTTGATGACACCCAGCACGGAATTGAAGAAACCGTTTACCGCCCCGGTGGGAGTTCCGTCGGGAGCAGTCATCGGTGCCCTTCCGATCACCGCATAGTATGCGCGGTTGATGATAGAGTTGCCGTCAACAAGTAAGAGCCTTCCCATATCAGCCTTCTTTCTCGATCTCCCGGTTTCTCACGGAATGAGCCGTTGAGATCATAAGTTTGATCCTGTTGAGCTGGTTTGCTTCTGAAGCACCCGGATCGTAGTCGATCGGGATAATGTTTGAATTCGGATACTGGCGTCTGAGCTCCTTGATCATGCCCTTACCCGTAACATGGTTAGGCAGGCACGCGAAAGGCTGTGCGCATATGATGTTCGGAACACCGTCCTGGATAAGCTCGATCATCTCGGCCGTAAGGAACCAGCCCTCGCCGCATGAGTTGCCGCAAGACAGGACAGATGAAGACTTCTCCGCAAGTTCCTGTATCCTCTCGGTCAGCATGAATTTGCCGCCTGTCTTTCTGAACTCCTTGTTGATAGGATTCCTGAGGAGCTCTAAGAATCTGATTCCCTGAGTCATAAGGTATGCGGTCTGCTTGCTCCTGCCGAGGTTCTGCGCCTGCCAGATCGGGTTGTATGCGCAGTACAGGAAGAAGTCCAGTACACCCGGAAGAACGCCTTCGCATCCCTCCGCTTCGATAACATCTATCGCATTGTTGTTCGCATCAGGCTGGAACTTGACGAGGATCTCTCCTACGAGGCCGACACGGGGTTTTCTCGGAATATCCTTAAGAGGAAGCTTGTCGAATTTCTCTACGGCAAACTTGATGAATGCCTTGTATCTCTTAATCTCCGGCGGGTTGTCGATATCGACGCCGATAGATGAAAGCACTTCCTTGATCGCCTTCTGCTCCTCTTCAGACTTGGAATAATAGCTGTTGGGCATCAGCACGTCATATCTCTCGGTTAGATCATCTGACAATCCCTTAGGATTGAGCATCTTTCTTCCGATCCTGTTGATGTAGGAATAAAGTGCATTAGCTGATCCTTCGACCTTCTCATAAGGCCTGGTCCTCAGGAGCATGGTAGTTACCATGTCGCCTAAAGACAGCGCCTTTATCGCATCGAGAAGGAAGCCCGGAGTATATTCAAATCCTTCGTTCTTCTCGAACTGCTGAGCCGAGATCGTTATGACCGGGATCTGCGGATAACCTGCCTCCTTGAGTGCTTTTCTAAGGAATGCGACATAATTGGTCGCACGGCATCCGCCGCCCGTCTGTGTTATCGCAAGCGTCGTGTTGTCAGGATCGAGTTCGCCCTTCAGAACGGCATTGATCATCTGTCCGACGACGATGATCGTCGGGAAACATGCATCGTTATTAACATACTTGAGTCCGCACTCGATATCTTCTCTCGTCGCCTGCTTGAGGAGCTTGAGCTTATATCCGTGCTTGTGGAATACAGCCTCGACGAACTCGAACTGGATAGGTGCCATCTGAGGAGCGAGGATCGTGTGATTCTTCTTGTTCTCCTTTGTGAATTCCACTCTGTGGATCGTGTAAGGAGCGTCATTATCAGCTTTCTTCTCTGCAGGCTTCGGATTGTTCTGTTCGAGCTCGGCTCTCTCATTCATTGCAACGACGAGAGACCTCATCCTGATCCTTGCAGCACCGAGGTTGGATACCTCGTCGATCTTAAGGAGCGTATAGAGCTTGCCGGAAGATTCAAGGATCTCCTGTACCTGATCTGCTGTAACTGCATCAAGGCCGCATCCGAAACTCGTAAGCTGAACGAGCTCGAGATCCGGTCTCGTGATAACAAAAGCCGCAGCCTCATACAGTCTCGTGTGATACATCCACTGGTCGATGACTCTGATAGGTCTCATGAGCATTCCCGCCCTTGCCACGGAGTCTTCCGTAAGAACGGCAAGACCAAGTGAGTTGATCATCTCAGGTATGCCGTGATTGATCTCAGGGTCGATATGGTAAGGTCTTCCTGCGAGCACGACGCCCTTCAGGCCCTTATCCTTCATGACCTTCAGGACTCTGTCACCTTCAGCCCTGATATCTTCTTTGTACTTGCCGTACTCAGCCGCTCCGGCTTCGACCGCAGCCTTCGCCTCTTCAAGCGTAACGCCGGCAAACTCGAAAGCCTTTACCAGGTTCTCCGATACGGCACCCAGGTTATCCAGGGGCATAAACGGATTGATGTATCTGATATCAAGCTCTCTTAAGTTCTCAACATTGTTCCTGATAACTTCAGGATATGAGCAGACGATCGGACAGTTATAGTGGTTGTTCGATCCGCCATTCTCAACATTCTCATAGGGAACATCAGGATAGAATATCGTCTTGATGCCTCTCGAGATAAGATTCTCGATATGGCCGTGTGCAAGCTTTGCCGGATAGCACACTGACTCTGAAGGGATCGTCTCCATACCGCTCTCATAGAGCTTATGAGATGACCTTGCAGATACGAGCACCCTGAAGCCGAGCTTGGTAAGCACAGTAAACCAGAACGGATAGTTCTCATACTGGTTCAATACTCTCGGTATACCGATCTCGCCTCTCGGTGCGTCCTCGAGCTTCAAAGGCTTATAATCGAACGTCCTCTTATACTTGTAATCGAAGATGTTCGGGAGTTTCTCCTTATCCTTGACCGTCGCCCTGTCCAGAGCGATGTCTTCGCCTCTCTCGCAGCGGTTACCCGAGACAAATCTCTGTCCGTTGGAGAACTTGGCAATAGTAATACGGCAATGGTTGGTGCATCCAGGGCACTGAGCATTCTCAGTTTCCATTGTAAAGGAATCAAGCTCATCTTTGCCAAGAACGCCGGACTTGCCTTCGTCACCGTCTTTGGCACGCTTCCTCGCGATGAGAGCGGCACCGAAAGCGCCCATAAGACCTGCAACATTCGGTCTTATAACCTCACGGTTCGATACAAGCTCGAAGCAGCGCAGGATCGCATCATTGAGGAATGTACCGCCCTGAACTACGACGTTCTTGCCGAGCTGCTCGGTATCCCTGATCTTGATGACTTTATAAAGTGCATTACGTACGACAGAGTATGACAGACCTGCGGAGATATCTCCGACAGATGCGCCTTCCTTCTGAGCCTGTTTAACCTTGGAGTTCATGAACACCGTACATCTCGTTCCGAGGTCGACAGGTTTCTTGGAAGACAGCGCTGCCGCAGCGAATTCGGGAGTCGTCAGGTCAAGAGTCTCTGCAAATGTCTGTATGAAAGAACCGCATCCAGATGAGCATGCCTCATTGAGCATGATGGAATCGATGACGCCGTTCCTGATCTTCATGCACTTCATATCCTGGCCGCCGATGTCGATGATGAAGTCGACATCCGGGCAAAAGAATTTGGCAGACTGGAAGTGAGCCATTGTCTCGATCTCACCTTCATCCACATTGAGAGCCGCTTTGATGATGTTCTCTCCGTATCCCGTTACGCAGGAATACGCGATGTGAGCATCAGCGGGCATCTTTGAGTAGACATCCTTCATGATCTGCACCGCACTCATGACAGGATTGCCCTTGTTCGAAGCATAGTATGTGTAGACCAAGTCACCCTTGGAGTTGATAAGGACTGCCTTGGTCGTTGTCGATCCTGCGTCAACGCCCAGATAGAGCGCACCCTTCTGTTCGGCAAGATCGAGTACAGGGATCTTATCCTTGGCGTGTCTCTCGTCGAACGCCTTCTTGTCAGCCTCGTCCTTGAAGATAGGATCGATCCTGATGATATCAGGCACGAAGCCTTCGCGGTTCTTGAGTTTCACACAGAGGTCAGAGAGCAGTACGGGGTTGTTGCCGTCAGCAGAAAGTGCCGCACCGAGACCTACATAGATCTGTGCATCGTCAGGCATCCAGAAGGAATCGACCTTCTCGGCAAGCGTACGCTCGAAAGCGTTTCGCAGTTCTGAGTTAAAGAAGAGCGGGCCTCCGAGGAAAGCGACGTTGCCCTTGATAGGTCTTCCGCATGCAAGACCGGAGATGGTCTGGTTAACGACCGACTGGTAGATGGAAGCCGCGAGGTCTTCCTTTGCCGCACCCTCGTTGATGAGCGGCTGGAGATCGGACTTGGCGAACACGCCGCATCTAGAAGCTATCGTATAGAGCGATCTGTAGTCTTTCGCGAAGTTGTTAAGACCATCCGCGTCAGTCTGCAGGAGTGATGCCATCTGGTCGATGAAGGCGCCCGTGCCGCCTGCGCAGGTACCGTTCATACGCTGCTCGAGGACGGGATGCATATATGTGATCTTGGCATCCTCTCCGCCAAGCTCGATGATAACGTCCGTCTCGGGATGGTATTTCTTTATGGCAACGGTCTCGGCCATAACTTCCTGGGTAAACTTGAGTCCGAGCCAGTTGGCAACAGACAGTCCGCCGGAACCAGTTATAACGACATCAACATAAATACCCGGGAACTTCTCATTGACCTCTTCGAACAAATCGTTAAGAAGACCCGATACGTCAGAATGATGGCGTCTGTAATCCTTGTAGATCACCTCATCGCCGTCCAGGATCACGACCTTGATAGTCGTAGATCCGATATCAAGTCCCATACGATAGAACTTATCCATTTCATATCCTCCAGTTAGAGTTATTCTTGTTCTTTCCGACCTTGGGAGAGCCCTTCGGCTGGTTCTTGCCGCTGTCAGCGCTTACCGTGTGGTCAGGGCGGTATCCTCCGGTCCTCTTGGCGGGAACCTTCCTTGCGGAAGCCTTTGACTTCCTGCGTGCGGGGATCTGTCCGAATTCACTGAAAGACTTCTCCTTCAGTTCCTTCAGCCACTCCATCTGCCGGATCCTGAGGCTCTCTCTGAAATCCATTCCGGACAGAGACTGCTTGAAACTGCTCTCAAGGTAAATCCTGAGGTTCCCCTCCGGCACTCCCTTTGACAGGTCACACTGATTGCCGGAGCAGTCGGAGACATTCAGTCTCAACGGTTCCAGGACCATGGCAGCATTCCCGGCGAAAGCCTTCTTCCCGCACTTGATGCCGAGTTCGTGCCTCAATCCCGCAAGATCAAGGTTGATGTACGGCATGTTCCCCGAGAAGATCAGATACAGGCATATCAGCTTCATGTATGACTCAAGATTGATGCATTCCTGATCACAGATGAGAGATATCTGGCCTTCAGTAACCATCGAGGATACATCTGACTTCTCGCTGTCGAATCCGATGGACCACAGGAAATACAGCTCGCGGTACACTTCGCGCTTGAACTCCTCAAAATCACGCGTCAGGGGCTTTGCCAGGACACGGTCTCCGAGGCTGAAGATATACTGCATATATGACACCTCAAGATGGCTCGGGACCGAGAAATACTTGAAGTAAGCAGCGACGTCTCGCGCATTGAAATAGTAACTACGCAAATGTAATCTCCTGTGTTGCCGATAATTCAGACTGAATTATATCATAGACGGCGCATTTTCTTTTAATAATTTATATATTTGTGTTTTAATGTATTCAAAATCAAAATACGGGGTATATTTATGGCACTTGATGCATTTGAGATGAAGTTTCTGGAAGACCTTATAGCGATAAAGAGCACCGGTTCGGATCCGGAGGGAGACCTTCCCTATGGCAGAGCTCCCTTCAGTGCCCTTGAGTTTTTCCTCAGAACCGCTGAAGAGTGCGGGATGCGCACGGGCACCATTGACAACCGTGTCGGATACTGCGAGGCGGGTCCTGCTGACGCGCCGAAAATGTTCGGCATCGTATGCCACCTTGACGTGGTCCCTGAAGGCACAGGCTGGGAGACGGACCCGTTTACGCTGACTCTGACTGATGACGGATACCTCTGCGGAAGAGGCATCGTAGATGACAAGGGTCCTGCGGCGGCCGCTTTCTTTGCTATTCGCAGGCTGATCAATTCTGGCTATGAATTCAAAAACAGGGTCAGGCTCATTCTCGGCACCGACGAGGAGCGCACATGTTCCTGCGTCGAATGCTATGCGGACAAAGGCGAACTGCCGTATATCGCCATCACACCGGATGCGGAGTTCCCGGTCATCTATGCCGAGAAAGGCATCCTTAACGTGAAGGTATACTCTGATGAACCTTCAAAGATCACCGCATTTGCAGGGACTGCGGCCAATATGGTACCTGCTTCTGCCGAAGCAGTGATAAATGGCATCAGACATGAAGCTTCCGGTGTGTGTTCTCATGCATCAAGACCGGAACTCGGAGTGAATGCCATTTTCGAGCTCGTAAAGGCTTTAGGTGATGAAGATATGTCCGCATCCCCCGTTCTGTCGTATATAAACAGCAAACTGGCATCAAGGCATGCCCGCGAGTATTCAGGCTGCACGGTTACGGATGATTCCGGAGAGATCACGGGCAACCCCTCCGTGCTCCGCGCAGGCTCTGAGGGAGAATCAATCACGATCGACCTTAGATACCCCGTAACGGCTTCCAAGGATGATATATTGGAACATTTCGCGCAGGAGGCATCCGGATACGGTCTCAAGGTGTGTGAGACCAACCATATGGCACCCCTGTATAAAGAGAAGGATACGCCTGAGATAAAGATGCTCACGGATATCTGGAGCAGACACATGGAACACTACGACGGCTTCAAGGAAGAATACCTTTCCATATACAAGGATCCTCTTGCGATCGGCGGAGGCACATATGCAAGGCATATGCCCAACACTATCGCTTTCGGCATGCAGGCACCCTGGCAGAAAGACCAGTGCCATCAGGCAAATGAGAGAAGAAAACTAACTGATCTTGAGGCGGATATAGATATCCTGGAAGAAGCGGTCAGAGGATTCGCCTGATCGTAGCGACACCCGTCATTGCAGAGAAAGTCGAAGCTACTACTTTGCCCTTTGAGGACGAAGCGTGGATGACTGTGTCGCCGCCGATGTAGATGCCGGAGTGGTCGATCCTTCCGTCACCGTCATAATCAAAGCATACGATATCGCCAACAGCGATCTGATCTGCAGACACCTCGGTACCGAGCTGTGACTGGGAGTGTGCGCTGTGAGGCAGATATATGCCATAGTAGTTAAGGAAGCAGTATTTGACGAAGCCGGAGCAGTCGAAACCGCTAGGCGAGCTTCCAGAGTATACATAAGGAACTCCGATGTAGCTGCTGCAGTATGAAGGGAAATCTGATGCGCCCTCGCCGGGATCAGATGCCGGCTGCGGCTGCGGATCGGGATTCTCAGGAACGGGGGTAGCCGTCGGCAGAGCATCAAGACAGAGACTTGCCTTAACATAGCTTCCTGAATCAGTCTTGTACCAGCCGTTGTCAGTCTGTGCAACGACATTGATGGCTGTACCAGTAGAGAGCGTGGTTACCTTGGTATATGAGATTCCCGGGCCCGTACGTGTGTTAAGGCTGCAGCTTGCATAAACAGTCATGGAACATTCAGTCTCGGTAAAAGACGGTGTCTCAGGATCAGGCTCGGGTTCAGGCTGAGTCTGCTCGGGCTGCGGCTGAGGCTGCGGTTCGGGCTGTGCCGGTTCTTCTTCAGTATTGTTATTGGCAGGTGTGGTCTCTTCGGTCTTCTCTTCTTCCTCTTCTTCGTCTGCAGGGATCTCCACTTCCAGGACATCACCGACATAAGCATTGGAGATATAACCTTCAAGACCGTCTTCAGTCCTGATATGTGACCACGCTGAATCGAAAGAGAGCCTGACGACTATCTCACCTTCGGTAAGAGTTCCGATGGATTCAGAATCCGAAGATGCCGCCTTGAGGATCTGCGTGCCTTCACCGAGGATCGAATAGGATTTGCCGTCGTATGAGAAGCCGTCGCTGCTTACAACGGTATCAGGGCTTAATGTAAGAGTGTAATCATTGATGTCTACAGCAGTATTACCGGCAGAAGAAAGAGAATCGTCATAGGAATACTCCATGACAGTAAGTTCCATGGAAGGACTCTGCAGATCAACGCTGTCCGAAGCGCCAAGATCCGCAGCATTAACCGAACAGATAACTATACTTGCACCCATGACAAACGAGATGCCTTTGAGAAGGCGTCTGTTGCCGGTGATAATGTCCGTAAACATATTTGTACTCATACTCCGATTCTAACAAATCGGAAATGCCAAATTAAGCAAAACCGCGGAAAACAGGGCTTTTGTAATTCAAATGTAAATTACCTGGCCTTATCTGTGCCCTCAAAGCTGTTATACAGATCGATTATCTGAGGTCTGAGCTGCAGGAATATCTCGACCAGTCTCGGATCGAAATGCGAACCTGCCTCTTCCTCGATTATCTTGAAGCACTGGTCGTGCGGCATGGGTTTCTTGTATGTTCTCTCGCTGGCCAGAGCATCGTAAACATCAGCCAGAGCCATGATCCTTGCCTCAAGAGGGATCTTCTCGCCCTTGAGACCGTCAGGATAACCCTTGCCGTTGTACTTCTCGTGGTGATAGTGGGCAACATTTACCGCAACTGCGACGAATTCCTTATCATCAACTTCCTTAAGGACTTTGGACACGATTACGGCGCCGACTTCGGCATGGCCCTTCATCTTGGCATACTCCTCATCAGTAAGTCCGGATTCCTTCCTCAGGATGTAGTCGTCAACCGCGATCTTTCCGAGGTCATGGAGAACCGCAGCCTGCTTTACCGCATACCAGTAATTCTCGGATCTGTCAGAATAAGCAGGAAGCGTCTGGAGCGTGTCCACAAACAGAGCGACGCATGATGATGTCCTGTTGATGTGACCGCCGGTGGAGTTGTCTCGTGATTCGATCATAGAAGCCATACCGAGGATCGTCGATTCCTGAAGGCTCTTCATCTTCTGGAGTGATCTTGTGACCTCATTGTTGGATCTTGCGATCTCACGCCTTGCCTTATGGATAAGATTGTCGTTACGCTGGTGATCTTCGTAATGCTGGGTCCGATCCTCCATCTCGACAAGATAACCGAGGACATGGTGGGACGAACCGAAATGGATATAACTGAGCTCACAGTCCAGGAACTTCCTCTCTTCAGGGTTCCTGTCATTGAGTCCGAGTCTCTTAAGGGAATTACGCTCATGGATATCGTAAGGAGCCGCCTTCTCCTTTACCCAGGAGATAATGGACTTGAGCGCATAATTCTCCGGTTTTATCGGCGAGTCGATCTTTGCATTCTTGATTTCATCAAATAGTCTCTCGGCTGCAATATTGCTACCGATATAGTTCATCTTGCGGTCGAATACGATATAGGCATAGGGGCTGAGTTCCTCTATCTTCTCCTGGACACTGAGTGATACGTCGTAGAGCATCGACCTTGTGTTGATGTATACCATTCCGATCGAGCAGAGCGCATAGAAGAACGGAACAAATTCATATCTGCTCACGAAAATCTTCTCAAGGAAATACACGAGGAAACCGAGCATAAGCATTCCGACATAGATAAACATCGTCTTGAAGGAAGCTTTCTTCTTACCCATGTGCGCAAGTACCGTAAAGAAGACTGACAGTGCAACTTCAACAGCGATTATGACAAATCTCGCATAGTAGAAATGCGCCGGAGTATACATGAAATCCGCTACACCGTCAGAATAGACGATGAGCTTAAGATTGTCGTAGAAGAAAGGATACTTACCGGTCAAGGCTATCATGAAGAAGATTACGGCATTGACCGTGGCAATAAAATACACAAACCATTGCGGCAAGACTGATTTGGAGAAATCGGCAAGGATGAACATAACCATCATCGGCAGGAAAATGCCGCCGATATAAGCCAGCGCATTGGCAAGCAAAGCTTCGCTCAGGGTCGTAGCGGAAGCCAGGAAAAAGTATCCGATGTTGCTTATGAGCAGGAGCAGTGATAGAACGACCTGCAAGTAGTTGTTACTGCGCCTTGAATAATTCAGCAGCACAAAAGTGCTGGCGAAGCTCAAAAGAACAACAATCCCGAGTAATACCTTATAGACCATGAATCTATTTTACTACAAACAGATTACAAATTGTCATTATGCTAAAATATTATAAATTCGACGAAGGGGTATCCGGTACGTTTTATGACAAGAGACAAGGTCCTGGCGATGATAATATCTGCGGACGGTTATGTATCAGGCGAGGCCATAAGCAGGAAGCTCGGGATAACCAGAGCAGCCGTTAATGCGGCCGTTAAGCAGATCAAGGAACTTGGATATGACATCGAATCCTCCACAAGGAAAGGATACAGGCTCTTATCCTCCCCTGACCTGATCAATGCCGGCGAGCTGATGGCCAGGCTTCCTGAAGACCGCCCCGGCGAGATCAAAGTATATGACACCGTGGATTCCACCAATACGGTTCTTAAGGAACTTGCAAGGCAAGGCGCTCCTGCGGGCTCTGTAGTAATGTCTGAAGAACAGACCGGCGGCAAAGGCAGGCGCGGAAGACAGTTCCTCTCGCCTTCAGGAACAGGGATCTACCTGTCATATCTGTTGATCCCCTCCACAGGCCTCAAGGACATCAGCGAGGTCACGGCCTGGACCGCCGTTGCCGTAAGAGATGCACTCAGCGAGGTATGCGGCGTTGCCTGCGATATCAAATGGGTCAACGACCTTCTTCTCAACAGGCACAAGATCTGCGGCATCTTAACTGAGCTCTCCATAGTCGGCGAGAGCGGCGACATCGAGAATGTCATCATCGGAATCGGCATCAACGTCAATGAGAAGACTGAAGACTTCCCCGAAGAACTCCGTGACATCGCATCCTCTATCTCAGCAGAATCCGACGGCAGGAGCTTCCCAAGGTCAGAACTTGCAGCCTGCCTTATAAGGAAACTCGACATAATGGCTTCTGAGTGGCCTGAAGGCAAAGCCCGCTACCTTGAAGAGTACCGCAGTGCATGCATTACGAACGGAGCAAAGGTCGCGGTATACAGCGCAGCATCTGATACGCCAAGAACAGGAACCGCAGTTGACATCAATCCCGATTTCTCGCTTCAGGTCAGATTCGACGATACCGGCAATGAAGAGAAGGTCCGCAGCGGTGAGGTCAGTGTCCGCGGCCTGTACGGTTACACCTGATCACACCGTGATGTAAGCTTTAACCTTATCAAACTTGCCGTCACCTATCCCCGACACATTCTTCAGCTCCTCTATGCTCGTGAAAGGCGTTATCTCCCGGTAGTCTATGATCGACTGCGCAGTGACTTCCCCGATTCCCGGCAGTGACATAAGCTCCTCAAGACTGGCGGTATTGAGGTTCACAAGAGTTGTCTCCTGACTCTGATTTCCTGTGCTGTCTCCCCATACATACTCGTCTTCGTCTCTTATGATCGCATCCTGTTCGGTAAAAACCTCCTCAGAGACACTCTCCTGCGTCTGTCCCATCTCGGGAATGTATATCGACACATTTGATTCGATAGAGTAAACAAGGTTGATCCTGGTAACATCGGCATTCCCGGTAAATCCGCCTGCGCATGCAACCGCATCGTTGAGGATGACTCCCTTGGGAAGTTCATAAACACCCGGAGATACAACCGCCCCGCACACATACACCTGCACTGTTGAGGGGACGGTCTCCGCTTCAGTAACAGCCGCAGCCGGAGTCTCTTCAGATACTAAGGCGGAACTCTCAGAAGGCACGATAATGCTCTCCCCTTTGACTGTGCTTATAAATGTCTCAGAAGTTCCGTTTGTATACATCTTGTATGCAAGGCTTAGCACAGCTATCAGCACAAAGGCTGCCGGATAGATGAATGTCTTCAGTTTTTCCTTCTTGATCTTCATGCACAAAGGATAGCATGCAAAAAGGGGCAGAAAACCCGACAAAAACCGACAA
>CADAOK010000023.1 GCA_902789515.1 Oscillospiraceae bacterium | reverse complement strand
TGCTCGTGGCATATTCGATCAAGTCGGTTGTCTGGACCGCCATCTTTGCTGCAGGCGGCTATGCGATCTTCAGAAAGAAGAACTTAAGCTGATGTTTTATAACGACCACAGGTTATCGATAGTAATCGGTGCATACGGCAGCGGCAAATCGGAGATCGCGGTCAATATGTCACTTGCTCAGCGCAGGGATAACCCTGACAGCAAGCTGCTGATAGCAGATATGGACATAGTTAATCCGTTCTACCGTTCCGCTGACTGCGCACCGGAACTCGAGAAGAACGGGATCAAGGTGATATCCCCCTTGTATGCGGGGTCGAACGTCGATGCTCCGGTCCTTCCGGCAGAGATGTATGTCGTTTTCGACGACGATTCGTATACGGGAGTGTTCGATATCGGAGGCGAAGATATGGGTGCGACCGTACTGGGTTCGCTTAAACACCGTATCGATAATACCGATCATGCAATCTATATGGCCGTGAATACATTGAGACCGTTTACTTCGGATCCTCAGCAGATAGCGGTAATGACGGCAGAACTTCAGGCTGCCTCCGGTTTTCCGATAGACGGATACATTCACAATACGAATCTTCTTGAGGAGACAACTCCGGAGATGGTACGCGAGGGTGAGCAGATGATGCTTGAGGCTTCGAAGATCACGAAAATACCTCTTATCTGCACATGTGCGATGAAGGAAGCCGGCGTAAAGGATTGTCTTGCACCCGAGTTCTTTGAGATGACCAGACAGATATTTTACAGTTACTGATTTAATAAAAAGTTTTTGTGTTTTTTATTGTCGGGCGACTATTTTAATGATAATATTTTCTTTGAGCGGCGATAACGACCGCAACACATAACAGGAGGAAAAATAATATGGGATTGATTAAAGATGCCGCAAAAGCATTTGCAGGCAACGTAGTAGGAGTAGCGGGCTCTGTTGTTACTTCAGCAGTGTCAGATCAGTATCTTGAATTCTTTACATGCGACTCTCTCGGACAGGATGTTCTTGTTAAGCAGGGCGCAGTTAAGATGGAGAAGGGAAAGAACAAGGGCAGTTCCGAAGTCATCAGCAACGGCTCTATCGTTGCTGTACCTGAAGGAACAGCATGCCTCCTCGTAGACGGCGGACGTATCATCGAGTGCGTTAAGGAAGCCGGATATTATAAGTGGGACAGCTCTTCTTCACCTTCTATCCTTGCAAACACCAACTTCGGTGAGAATGCAAAGGCGATCGTTAAGGACGCTTGGGACCGTTTCAGAATG
Organism: Oscillospiraceae bacterium; assembly: GCA_902789515.1. Taxonomy (GTDB): domain Bacteria; phylum Bacillota; class Clostridia; order Saccharofermentanales; family Saccharofermentanaceae; genus Saccharofermentans. Next base: position 15,470 of record CADAOK010000023.1, on the reverse strand, counting down.
GGCGGCGAGATCCCGAAGCAGCAGAGAGTTTACTTCGTAAACATGCTCGAGCTGAGAGATCAGAACTTCGGTACAGCTTCTCCGGTACCTTATCCGGATCCTGAATACCGTAACATCTACATCCGCCTCAACGGTACATTCTCTTACAGGATCGAAGACCCTGTCACATTCTTCCAGAACGTAGCAGGTAACGTTAAGGGCGAGTACACAAGTGCTGAGTTCATGGGTACACCTCCGAAGCCGCAGCAGCCTCGTATCGAGTTCCTCGACCACATCACAGAGGCTCTGAACATGCTCGCTTCCCAGGACAGAGTCATGTATTCACTCATCGACTCCAACAGATCCAAGCTCAGAAACCGCATGCAGGAGTGCCTCGATGAGGATTGGCTCCACAACAGAGGTATCGTCGTAGAGGCAGTTGCCATCGGCGGCGTTACACCTGATGACAAGTCCCGTGAGAGAATCGAGCAGGTCGATACTGCAAAGCTCTATGGTCAGGATGCAAATGCTCTTGCAGCTCAGGTTGCTTTGGGCCAGACAGAGGCTATGAAGGCAGCCGGTGCAAATGCAAATGGCGCCGTAAACGGCTTCATGGGCATGGGCATGATGGGCGCCGTAGGCGGCAACAATGCCACAGCAGCAGCTCTCGGTGCTATGCAGGCTAACCAGGGACAGCAGCAGCCTCAGGGCGGCTTCTTCGGCGGCGCAGCAGCAGCTCCTGCAGCACAGTCAGGCTGGACATGCGAGTGCGGCCAGGGCGGCAATACAGGCAAGTTCTGCAGCAACTGCGGTAAGCCTCAGCCGGCACCTGCAGCTCCCGCAGGAAGCTGGACATGCGAGTGCGGTACAGCTAATACAGGTAAGTTCTGCAGCAACTGCGGCAAGCCTCAGCCTGCAGCAGCAGCTCCCGCAGGATGCTCAAAGTGCGGATGGAAGCCGGCAGACGGACAGGCTCTTCCTAAGTTCTGCCCTGAGTGCGGAAACCCTCTGCAGTAATAGAAGAACAGCGTTAAGCATTAACGGCGGCCCCGGAGAGATCCGGGGCCGTTTTATTGTATTTGAAGTTAACTTCTGTATATAATGTTAACGAGGGTAGATTGGGAGTAAGGATAATAAGATGGACCGAAGCAGACTGTGGCATGATGTCTCCGTTCGTTCAGTTAAGCTGCTGAACATTCTCTTTATATGTGCTCCTTTTGCTTATATCTGGCTCTCTTTTTATTCCGGACAGATCTACGGCGGTGAGTTCTCAATGACCGGCAATATTGCCGTGATCGTTGTCTATGTTTTACTGTATGCGGTTTTCGTAAGAATCTATGATGCCTTCCAGATAAGCCAGGTAAGCAGGTCTGAACTGTTTTTCAGTCAGATAATTGCGCTGTCTATCTCTGATGTCATTATCTTCATCCTTCTTGCCGCACTTATCAGAGGTCTGCCGGAACTGTTCAGATTTGCTGTGTGCGTATTATTCCAGATAATCATCTCCTATATCTGGTGCGTGACGGTATCCTGGTGGTACTTCAAAGTGTTCAAGAAGAGAAGGGCCGTCATCATCTATGACAGTATCCATAATCTCAATGAGATCGCCAAACACGGTCTTTTCCTTCGCAGTTTTGTTCTGGCGGGTGCATACGACATCGATGAATTCAGGGATGCTTCCGGCAATGAACGCATTGATCAGCTTAAAGACAGGATCAAAGATGCCGAAGCGGTCTTCCTTATGGAGATACCGAGCCTTGAGCGCAATGAGTTGCTGAAGTACTGCGTTGAGAATGAGATAAGCTGTTATGACGAGCCGAAGATAAGCGACATCCTTATGAGAAGCTCCAGGCAGTTCAATATGTATAATCTGCCGGTCGTGCTTGTCGAACGGTACAGCCCGACACCTGAATACATGTTCATTAAGCGTTTAAGTGACATACTGCTGGCATGTCTTACTCTGATAATCTTCTCACCGGTATTTCTCATTACCGCTCTGGCGATCAAGATATCCGACGGCGGACCTGTGATCTACAAGCAGAAGCGCCTTACAAAGAACGGGCGTGTCTTTGACATATATAAGTTCAGGAGTATGAGGATCGACGCCGAGAAGGAGACAGGAGCCGTGATATCCAGCGGCAGGAACGATCCCAGAGTTACCGGTATAGGAAGACTTATCCGCAAACTGAGGATCGACGAGCTTCCGCAGCTGATAAACATAATTAAGGGAGATATGTCTCTGGTGGGTCCCAGACCCGAGCGTCCGGAGATGGCTGAGAGATTTGCGCAGACTCTTCCTGAATTCAATCTGAGGCTTCAGGTAAGAGCCGGTCTTACCGGTTATGCCCAGGTGTACGGAAGGTACGATTCAGATCCGTATGACAAGCTCAGTATGGATCTGCATTACATTGCCAATGCAGGTCTTGCGGAAGACCTCAGGATATTACTGGTTACCTTCAAGCGCGTCCTGTTCAGGGAACCGGAATGGCATTGCGGAGACGAGAATGACACAAACTGACGGTCACGAACTTATCAGCGTAATTATGCCCGCCTATAACTGCGAGGCGACATTGGAAGAAGCGGTCATTTCTGTTCTCGGACAGACTTATCCCCATCTTGAACTGCTGATCGTTGATGATGCTTCAGAAGACGGAACACCGGATATTTGCCGGAGACTGGCAGAGCAGGATAAAAGGGTAAGGTATATCAGGAATAAGGTAAACTGCGGGGCTCTTAAGACCAGGATTACTGCGGCGGATAATGCGGCCGGGGAATGGATAGCATTTATCGATGCTGACGATCTCTGGATGCCCGACAAACTCGAGAAACAGCTTAAACTCCGCGACGGGACAGACTGCGATATTATTTATACGGCATCTGCCTTCATGGATGACTGCGGAAACAGATATGACTGGATAATGCATGTGCCGGAACAGGTCGGTTACAGGAAACTCCTCAAACAGAACATAATATCCAATTCTTCCGTGCTTATGAGGAAAACGGACTATATCAGATTCTCACCGCCGGATGAGAGCAACGGTGATATGCACGAAGACTTTGCCTGCTGGCTTGGCATGCTAAGGGAAGGCTTTGTTGCCCGGGGGATCGACGAACCCCTGATAACATACAGGATCTCGGCCCGTTCGTCTACCGGCAACAAGATTGGCGCTTCGAGAATGAACATGAATACATACAAATATCTGAAGCTCGGTTTCTTTGAAAGGCATTTCTACCAGACATGTTATGCCGTAAACGGGCTGTTCAAATACAGGCATTTCAGATAGGGGGGACTGAATGGACCGTAATCTGGAATTGCTCATAAGCAGCCTCGAAAAGGATCCGCGGGAACTGGCCGCTGACATGCACATCGAATGCGATGCGGTCGTTGTCAATCAGGGTGCAAGAGAGGAACGGTACGGATTCAGTACGGCTGAAGGCATAAATGTCAGGGTCATAGAGAGCCGCGGGCGCGGAGTGGGAGAGTCAAGAAACACAGCGCTTGATGAGGCGGAAGCCGGGATCGTGCTGTTCTCTGACGATGATATAGTCTATTCAAAAGGATATGCCGGCAATGTTTTGCAGGCTTTCGATTCAAATCCCCAAGCGGACATAATAATGTTCAATGTCGATGTTGCCGAGGACAGACGCACTTATTATATAGACCGGAAGATCCGTGTCCACAAGTGGTCTGTCGGCAGATATCCCGCTTATGCGGCCGCTGCCAGGCTGGAAAGTCTCAGGAAGGCGGGAGTCAGGTTCTCGCTTCTTTTCGGAGGCGGTGCGGAGTACTCGTGCGGCGAGGACAGCCTCTTCTTCATGGATTGTCTTAAGGCAGGCCTGGTTATCAAAGGGGTTCCGGTTACGATCGGCAGGGAAGTGCCGGGCGAGTCCACATGGTTCCGTGGATATAATGCCAAGTTTTTCAAGGACAGAGGTGTGCTGTATCATTATATGTACGGAAGTCTTGCAGGTGTCTGGGCATTGCGGTTCGTCCTTGCAAAGAGACGTTTCTGCAAAGACGGAATAAAACCTGCGGAAGCATTCAGACTGATGAGGGAAGGTATCAGGGAAGGAAAGAGCAGGAGCAAATGACCTCAAACAGCAGCTTAGGCAGACTGATCTCGGAGGAAGCATTCTACAAGACTGTAGTGGTGCTCCTTGCAGGCATGCCGGTGCTGGAATTCATAACGGAGATAATCGGGAAGTTCAATGAAGAGATAATCCCTTCGTTCTTTCAGCCGCAGATGCTTTCGCTGTTCGGTATAGTCGGGACACTCCTTACGGTCTTATATCTGACCGACTCGATGATAAAGCGCAAAAGACTGCGGATCGCGGATATATTCTACTTTACCCTTGTCCTGTTCATGGTGATCTCCGCGGTATTCTCCCTCAATCCCGGAGTGTATTCTGCCGGTTATGTCTTCTACTGTGAGAACCCTCTGCATTTCCTGGCATATTATTGGTTGTTCTTCGCAGGTTCGGTAATAGACAAGAGACCATACAGGAGGAACATTCTGTTTATCTGTATGGCTGTGGCTCTGTTCGAGAGCATCTTTGCTTTCCTGCAGACATTTGATATCGAGATATCCTACAGCCTCTATTATCACGCCGCCCGTACGGCTTACGGCCTTACGCAGAACAGCAATTTCTACGGCGGCATGTGCATACTGCTGCTTGCGTGCGTCTCGGGTCTGTTTATCTTCGCTGATGTTTTCGTGAAGTCGAGGCTGAAGGAATACTTGCTTGCCGCAGCTGCGGGTTTCCTTTTCTATACGATGATAGGAAGCAGGGCAAGGCTTGCCTGGGTAGGATTCTTTGCTTTTGTTGTTTTCTATGTGATATCACTCATCATCATGTACAGGAAGGATAAGAATAAGTCGGTCCTGAAGCCGGCAATAAAGCGATCCCTGATACTATTGGGAGTATTCGCTTTTGTGTTCCTCATTGCTTTCTTCTTTACTGACTACATAACTGAAGTTACAACCAGATCCTATTGGGAAGTTGCAAACGGCGATGCCGACAAGATGGGATCTGACCGCATCTATAACTGGCGAATGGGTCTGGCTCAGGTTCCCGGACACTGGCTTACGGGTGTCGGTCTGGATAACTACCGGTATGTGTTTGTATCTGATCCGGGTTACCGTGAAGGTATGTATCTGCAGGATAAAGCACATAATGAGTATCTGCACACCATGGTCACACAGGGTATTCCTGCTCTTGTCAATTATCTGGCACTGCTTATCTATACGGGCGCCGGGGCCGTGAAGAGTATCTGGACGGAACTGTCTAAAGAGCGCAGAGCGGTCACATGGATCCTTTTGGGGATGTTCATCACGTACTGTGCCCAGGCCTTTTTCAACAGCAGTATCACTTATGTCGTTATCTATTTCTGGCCGGTCATCGGGCTGATAATTCCCCGTAAAGACACGGGTATTTTAAAATTCAGAATTGATGACCTGTATTTATGATAAAATCTGACCATATATCTTTTGAAAGGTGATCAAACGAATGGGAAAGTATTTTGGCACAGATGGATTCAGAGGAGAGGCAAACAAGGCCCTCACAGCTAACAAGGCATTCCAGGTAGGAAGATACATCGGCTGGTATTACGGCCAGCGGCACGACGACGGAAGAGCAAGGATCATAATCGGCAAGGATACAAGAAGAAGCTCTTATATGCTCGAGGCCGCTCTTACGGCCGGCATCACATCTTCGGGTTCTGATGTATACCTTCTCCACGTAACGACAACACCTTCTGTATCTTACTGCTGCAGAACAGACGGTTTTGACTGCGGAATCATGATCTCGGCATCTCATAACCCGTTCTATGACAACGGCATCAAGATTATGCGTGCCAACGGTCAGAAGATCGAGGCGGAGATCGAAGAGAAGATCGAAGCTTATATTGACGGCGAGACAGAAGAGATACCGCTCGCTGAACGTGAGGCAATCGGAAGCGTAATCGACTATGCCGCAGGAAGAAACAGATATATCGGCTACCTTATGACTGTCCCTACCAGGGCATTCAACGGAATGAAGGTCGGTCTTGACTGTGCCAACGGTGCTTCCTGGAACATCGCAAGATCCGTATTCGAGGCTCTCGGCGCGAAGGTCTATATCATCAACAACACGCCGGACGGCATAAACATCAATACAAACTGCGGTTCCACACATATCGAGAATCTCAAGAAGTTTGTTCTCGATAACGGACTCAATGTCGGATTCGCTTACGACGGCGATGCTGACAGATGTCTTGCGGTAGATGAGCTTGGCAACGAGGTCAACGGCGATCAGATCATGTATCTGTGCGGCAAGTATCTGAAGGAGAGCGGCAAGCTCGACGGCAATACAATCGTTACAACCATAATGAGCAACATGGGACTCTACAAGGCGTGCGAGGCTATCGGCATCCGTACCGAGAAGACTCAGGTCGGAGACAAGTATGTCGCAGAGAACATGATGGCTAACGGCTTTGTCCTCGGAGGAGAGCAGTCCGGACATATCATTTTCGCGAAGTATGCTACGACCGGAGACGGTATCCTCACATCCCTCATGGTCCTCATGACGATGCTTGAGAAGAAGCTCCCGCTGTCCATGCTCGCAGGCGAGATGAAGATGTATCCCCAGTGCCTTAAGAACGTTGTGGTAAAGGATAAGGAAGCGGCCCAGAACAACCCTGCTGTCCTTGCCGGTGTTGAAGAGGTCAATAAGGCTCTTGCGGGTGAGGGAAGGATGCTTCTCAGAGCGTCCGGAACGGAGCCTAAGATCCGTGTTATGGTCGAGGCCAAGACCGATGAGATCTGTGAGAAGTATGTCGACCAGCTTATCGATGTGATCAAGGCTGAAGGTCTTACGGCTGAATAAACGTTAATTACGGCTCCCCGGTCATGCGGGGAGCTGTTTTTATTTAAATTTGGGAGGTATGACATGAGAGTTATCAGAAAGAAGACTTACGAAGAGGCATCGATGGTATGCGCTGAGCTTATCGCATCACAGATAAGACTTAAGCCGGACTGCAAGATCGGACTTGCCACAGGATCCACTCCTGTCGGAACTTATAAGGATCTTGTTGATATGTACAAGGCCGGAAGCCTTGATTTCTCGCGCGTAACATCAGCGAACCTTGACGAGTACAGAGGACTTGGCGGAGACCACGATCAGTCCTACAGGTATTTCATGAATACCAACCTGTTCGATCATGTAAACATCGACAAGAACAAGACATATGTTCCTAACGGTCTTGAAGCAGACGCCGAGAAGGCATGCTCTGATTACGATGCTATCCTTGAATCTCTCGGACATCTCGACATCCAGCTCCTCGGCATCGGCGGAGACGGACACATCGGTTTCAACGAACCCGCTGACGATTTCTGTGTCAACACACAGTGCATCGACCTCGAAGAGCAGACCATTAAGGACAACGCCAGACTCTTCTTCAACGGCGACCTCGCCGCAGTCCCCACACAGGCTTACACTATGGGCATCGGATATATCATGAAGTCCGAGACTGTAATCCTGATGGCAACCGGTGCAGGCAAGAAAGATATCGTAGAGAAGGCTTTCTGCGGCCCGGTAACACCCCGTGTTCCCGCTTCGATCCTTCAGCTCCATCCGAATGTTGTCGTAATCGGCGACGAGGCAGCTATCTCGGATAGTGTTGTTGCAAAGGCAAAATAAAACCCGCCAATAATGAATACCTAAGCCGGCCTGATTATCACGGGCCGGCTTTTTTACAATTCGGCCCGGTAAGACTTGTGGAGGAGGCGGTAAATCCTCATGGCTAACGGGATGCTTATATATGCGGTCATGGAGAATAGCTTGGCCGGCATGTAGCTAATCCCGCGGAGAAAGTCTCTCTCGTATTCGCGGTAATACTTCTTCAGTTCCGGGATAGGTGCTGTGCTGAACTTACCGTACTCGGCATATTTCATTACGCAGTGATTCACGGCCATGATGATGTTGGCTTTGGCATAAGATGTCAGTTCGGGATAACTGCTCCGGATCAGGCCGAGCTGCTCATTCATAACATCTATAAGCCTGAGACTGGCTGAAGGGGAGTTGCTCTGTACAAGACTTCCGTCCCTAACCTGATACAGATACTTGGGCTCGGGGCCAAGAACGGCTGAATCCGCCGCAGCTGCAAGACGGTAGAGCGTCGCATCATCTTCATAGAATGTGCTTCCTTCCGGGAATCTGACGTCCGCGAAAAGCTCTCTTCTGAACAGCTTTCCCCATACGGAAGCGGACAGAAGCCTGGTGGACATAAAAGCTCTCATTACTTCATGGTTGCCGCTGTACAGTCCCGGTTCGTTCTTCCTGAACCGGTAAAGGCTTTCCTTTCCTTTGCTCAGGACTCTGTGCGAACAGCAGGACAGGTCTGCACCGCTGTCTGTGCAGAGCCCGAGAAGATACTCTATATAATCAGGATCGGCGCGGTCGTCGCTGTCTATAAATGCAATATAGCTGCCTGATGAGATATCGATACCGGCATTCCTCGCATCGGCCGCACCGCTGTTGTCTTTGTGGATTACCCTGATGCGGCTGTCTTTGAGGGAGTAGTTGTCACATATATTCCCGGATGAATCGGAAGACCCGTCATCTACAAGGATCACTTCAATGTCACTGTGAGTCTGCACCAGGACAGAATCCAGACATTCAGGAAGATAATCTTCAACATTGAATACAGGTATTATTATCGAGACCAGCATAGACTGATTATATCTTAATAAAAACACTGTTTACAACTTGGATAGCTTTGCGGATAAGTTTGATTTGACGGGGCGTGATGGTAGAATCAAATCATGACCGTCAAGAAGCAATTACTTCATTTCGCAGCCGTTACTGCAAGAACACTTCATCTCTGGCCTGCCATAAACAGGACCGGAGTATTCAACCGCGCAAGACGGAGAAAATACCCGGATACACTTGTCCATCTCGATGTCGTGATTACCGAGTGCTGCTCTCTTAAGTGCAGGGACTGTTCCAATCTCATGCAGTATTATAAGTCGCCGGAAAACCTTGACCCGCAAGAGATCATCGAATCCCTGAAGTCTCTTTTCTGCGTTGTCCGGGTGCATGAACTCAAACTGATCGGAGGTGAGGCTCTGGTAAGCCAGAAGGCCCTTGCTGAGATCCTGGTATATCTGAGAGATGAGGCGCGGGGTTCATATGATGAGATCAGGATAATTACCAATGGCACGATCATGCCGGGTGATGCTCTGGTCAAGGTCATGAAGGAAACTCCGGGACTGACGGTCGTGTTCAGCAATTACGGTAAATTGTCCGTAAGAAAGGACGAGTTCTCCGAGCTTTGCAGGACGCAGGGAATAGACTTCATCCTGAATCCTGAAGATGAGTACTGGTGGGATTACGGAAGACCTGTCAAATATAATGCTACAGACCGTCAGACGCAGGGGAAATATGCCGGATGTTATGCAAGAAGATTGTGCACATCTCTTTACAGGGGCAGGCTTTATGTTTGTCCCAGGCAGGCACACGGCATACGGCTGGGGATGATGCCAGAGGCAGAAGGTGAGTACGTGGATCTGCTTGATACCTCATTAAGCGGAGATAAGCTGCGGGAAGCTGTTCTTGGTCTGACAGACAGGAAGGACTTCATATCAGCATGCAGGTACTGCATAGACGGCAAACTCGTAAAGATCCCCAAAGCAGTACAGATAAGCGGGCCATTGGATCATGAACAGTAAAGCATCGCCTTTGGTAAGCATAATCGTTCCGGCATTCAATTCGGGGAAATACCTCCGTGACTGTATTGCGAGCATATCCGCTCAGACTTACAGCAGCTGGGAACTGCTGATCGCCGATGACGGATCGGATGATGATACTTATACGATCGCAAAGAACGCTTCTGAAGAAGACGGAAGGATCCGGGCAATACGCTCTGAGAACAAAGGCGTCTCTTCGGCAAGGAACACCTGTATCGAAATGGCTTTCGGCAAATATCTGTGTTTTATCGATTCGGATGATTCAGTCGAACCCGGCTGCCTTGAAACACTGGTCAGATGTGCGGAAGACAGCGGAGCTGATATAGCACAATGCTCTTTTGTGTTTATGGACGAAGACGGGAACAGGTCACCTGATCCATTCGGTTCATCCTGTGTTTACAGCAATAATGCCGATATCATGCGGGCGTTTTTTGCCGGACCGGTCGGATACATCAGGGTCAGTGTGTGGGGCAAGCTGATCCTCAAGGAAACGCTCGGCAGTATCCGCTTTGATCCGGAACTAAGGGTACACGAAGATGCGTACTATATCTACGAATGCTGCAGGAAGGCCGGCACAGCAGTAAGCACTGATGCTCCGCTGTATATTTACAGACAGCATAAGGATTCTGCGATGCACTCGGGACTTGCTGATAAGTACCGGGATTACTTCAAGGTGTTCGGCAGGCAGATAAAGGACTGCGGGTCTGACCGCCGGCTAAGAAAGATGATAGCCGTCAGGGCGTCGGAGACCGCGCTCTGGCTTATGCGCATACTGATCGCTGACGGTAAGGAGAATGAACTGTGGAATCTCCGGAAGGCGGCTCTGGAATATTATTCCTCAGTGGTGTTCTCTTCGGCTCCTTTCCTGTTAAAATCCAAACTGACAGGGCTTGCGGTTATGCCTCACATATACTTTGCTATGCTTAAGAAGAGGACAGATAAGTAAGATGCGCAAATACGACAGAAATGCTGTGTTCAATATCGTTCTGAAGGCCGTGTTGTTCTCGGCAGTCTTTGCATTGGTGTTTTGTCTGCTCAGTCTGGCCGCCGGTCTTAATGCGCTGCTTTCGGCGGTTATATCAGCCGCTGCCGGATTATTGGCAGTGTTGATGTTCTCATTCCTGCTCAGGTACACGGCTTTCTATTTCAGCTACTATTCCTTTGTGTCGGCATTTCTGTTTAAAGACAGGCAGGGCAAGGTGTTCTGCCCGTGCTGCGGCAAGCATTTCGAGCGGTTTCGGGACGAAAGGTATTATGCTGACGTGAGGAGATTCAACCCGGATATGTTCTCCCGGGAGAGGCAGGATGTAATATGTGATTTCTGCAGATCTGCTCCGCGCCACAGGATAATAGCCGAATGGGCGGAAAGAAACCTGGAGCTTCTCAGGTCTTCGAAGATACTGTATTTTGCGCCGGAGCTTTCTATGATGCTTTGGTTCAGACGTCACGGGATCCGGGTCGAGACTGCGGATCTGTTTGACAAAAGGGCAGACCTCAAGCTCGATATAACGGCACTGGATCTTCCGGACGGATCGAGAGACATCGTCTTCTGCAACCACGTTCTTGAGCATGTCTCGGACTATGAGCTCGCTTTGTCGGAGCTTCACAGGATAATCCGCAAGGGCGGGATGCTGATCATAAGTTTCCCGATCGATCCTGAACTGGATGAGGTCAGGGAGGATACAATCGGTTCAGTTCAAGAGAGGATCAGACTGTTCGGGCAGCATGATCATCTGCGTGTTTTCGGAAAAGACAGCAGGGAGATCCTCGCAAGAGCCGGTTTTGAAACGGATACGATCGATATTGCAGGCCTGCCGGACGAGATATTGCCGGTAACAGGTCCTGCGGACTATGATACAAACACCATTTTCTGCTGTATCAGAGAGTAGGGCGGACGAGGTGCTTAAGGCGGCTGGCATGTTATAATCCAGTTGTCCGTAATAACATGGAAGACAGGGAAATGATATGGGACTGATCGATAAAGCCGGAAAGAAAATGCTGACAAAACTGCCGGATCTGAAGCTTATCAGCCTGGCCAGGGAGAGCATGCCTTACATCAGTGTCCAGACTGATGGACTGTCGTTTTTCTTCTCGAACACGGATCATGCAATCCTCAACTACATGGTGGAGAATAAGCGGATATGGTCCAAAGACGAGATGGACTATGTACTGGGATACTTTGACAGCATCAATAAGCGTCCGGATACAGTGATCGACATCGGTGCGAATGTCGGAACATCTGTTATCTATTTCAGGGACAGGATCGGAAGTGATGCTGCATTCTATGCAGTGGAACCGGTAACCGAGAACTATAACCTGCTGATGGCCAACTGCGCCGTAAACGGATTCTATGATATCAGTACCTTCAGATGCGGAATCTCAGAGACTCCTGGGGAAGCAAAGATGGATATCAATCCTGACAACATGGGAAACTGCAAGATAGCGGGGACTGATACTGCAAGGCTTGTACAGGGAGAAGGCGATATAACCTATGTAGGTGAGACCGTACCGCTTGATACTGTAGACAATCTGATCTCCGGCAAGGGGATAAGCCTGGGATCTGCCGTGCTCTTCTGGATCGATGTTGAAGGTCATGAGCCTGAGGTGTTCAGGAGCGGCATGGAGACTTTCCGCAATAACGATGCGGTCCTGTTCTGCGAGTTCAATCCGCGGCTTTACAAATATAACGGAAGATATGACGGATTCCTCAGCGATATGAAGGAATGCTTCGGAAGGTTTATATGCTTTGAGCAGGCGGAACCCGGCAAGTACAGTTTCAGGGATATAAGCGAGATAGATCTGGTCGCCGAAGAGAATGGCATGAACCAGTGCAACCTGCTTCTTGCAAAGTAAAGGGTCAGTTCCGGATATGAGCGGCGGTTCAAAGAAGATCTTGTCTAATTCGGTCTGGATGATAATCCAGCAGATATATTCAATGATCACATCTCTGACCGTAGTCGCTCTGATCGCGAGATACCTGGGCCCTTCTGATTACGGTCTTATCAATTATTGTGCTTCCGTAATAACCATCTTTACGACTGTCGCAGGTCTTGGACTTGATAACGTCATAGTATCCGAGATCATAAGGAACCCGGATAAAGAGGGCGGATATCTCGGGACGGCGCTCGTAATGAGGCTGGCAGCTTCTTTTGTATCATATCCGCTGCTGCTCGGCGTTGTCGCCGTGATCAACCCCGGAAACCGCATCCTTCTTGCCGTTGCCGCACTTCAGGCAGCCGGTATGATCTTCCAGACATATGATGTGCTCGTGTACTGGTTCCGCATAAAACTCAAGATGATGTACATCTCTATAGCAATGATCATCGCCATAACCATTACTTCCGTCTTCCGTATAGTGCTTCTTGTGAACAAGGCCACGGTAGAGTGGTTCGCGCTTTCCCTGAGCGTCCAGGCATTTGCAGCATTGATCATTATTACTGCATGTTTTGTTAAAAAGGCAGATGTGAGGCTGCGTTTCAGCCGGAAGTATGCGGGGGAACTCCTCAGGCTCAGTTATAACTGCATCATCTCGACAATATCCATAATCATATACATGGAGGCAGATAAGATAATTATCGGTAAGATGTCCGATTCCGCACAGGTCGGTATATATTCGGCCGCCGTTATGCTTTCCACATACTGGCAGTTCATACCCACGGCGCTCATCGATTCTTCCAGGCCTGTCGTCCTCGAGAAAAGAAAGACATCCAGGGAGGAATACCTTGAGTATTTCAAACTTGTCATGGGCGGCGTAAACCTTATGGCATTTGTTTTCGCTGTGCTGATGTCATGCCTCGGGTGGATATTCATCTTTGTTGTATACGGGGATGAGTATCTCGGCGCATACATACCCTTGATCATACTGTCTGCGTCTGCATTTATCGGTATCTCGGGTTATACCCGTACCATATGGATAACGGGCGAGGGATTCTATAAATACGAGAAATGGTTCGCTGTAACCGCCGCAGTACTGAATATCGTGCTCGATGTACTGTTTATCTGGAAGATGGGGATCATCGGTGCCGCTTTGGCCACGCTTATCACATATGTATACGAAGTGCTCATCGTTCCTCTGTTCTTCAAGGATACGAGGGTGTTTACAAAGCTGTATTTCCAGTCATTCAGGATGATACCGAGGTTCTCCAGGGAGTCAGTCAGGATGATCCGCTCGAGATTGACCGGGCAGTAGTAGGTAACTGTGCCTGAATCAAACTATTTTTATAGTTGCAACGGCTTTTCTTAATGCTTATAATACTTGAATATTTTGTGCGCATTGTTGTGCGTGAATGTATTGAGGAGGTTCATCGTGGCAAAAGGTAAAGTTACTTTTAACGAGAATCTGTGCAAGGGCTGCGGACTCTGTGTGGAAGCATGCCCTCAGAAAATCCTCGAACTCGACAAGACAAGACTGAACGCCAAGGGTTACCACCCGGCTACATGCGTTGATCCGGAGAAGTGCATCGGATGCACATTCTGCGCTACGCAGTGCCCTGACGTGGTAATTACCGTCGAGCGTTCCTGAGTTAAGCGGAGGGTTTAATATGGCACAGAAGAGAGTATTGATGAAAGGCAATGAGGTAATTGCCGAGGCAGCAATCAGAGCAGGCTGCCGTAACTATTTCGGTTATCCTATCACCCCTCAGACCGAAGTCATGCATTATATGGCTAAGAAGATGGTCGAGGCTGGCGGTAACTTCGTTCAGGCAGAGTCTGAGCTTGCTGCTATCAACATGGTATACGGTGCAGCTTCCGCAGGTTTCCGTGCGATGACATCTTCATCTTCTCCGGGAATCTCACTCAAGCAGGAGGGTATCTCCTATATTGCAGGTGCTGAGCTTCCTGCAGTCGTAGTCAACATCGTAAGAGCCGGCCCGGGTCTCGGAGGCATCCAGCCTGCCCAGGGAGACTATTTTCAGGCTACAAAGGGCGGCGGACACGGTGACTTCAGAAACATCGTAATCGCACCTGCTTCAGTTCAGGAGATCTATGAGCTCGTTGTTGATGCTTTCAATCTCGCTGATAAGTACAGAATGATGGTAATGATCATGGGCGACGGTACGCTCGGTCAGATGATGGAGCCTGTTGCTTTCCGTGACGAGGAGCCAATCGAGAATATCGCTAAGCCTTGGGCTGCATGCGGCCGTAAGGGTGATGACTTCCACCATACTGTTACTTCCATCTATATCGATCCGGACGTTCTCGAGAAGAAGAACATCGAGCTCCAGGAGAAGTACAAGATCGTTGAAGCTAACGAAGTCCGTTATGAGTCTGTCTGCATGGACGATGATCCGGAGATCGTTATCACGGCATTCTCCACATGCTCCAGAATCTCCAGGAACGTTATCCGTCAGGCAAGAGACATGGGCATCAAGGTCGGTATGATCAGACCCATCACACTCTGGCCGTTCCCGTCAAAGCCTATCGCTGAGGCTGCCGATATGCCTTCCGTAAAGGGCTTTATCGACGTTGAGCTCAACGCAGGTCAGATGATCGAAGACGTAAGACTTGCAGTAAACGGCAAGAAGCCTGTTTACTTCCACGGACGCATGGGCGGTAACCTGCCGATGCAGAAAGAGATCCTCGACAAGATAGTCGCTATCCACGAGGGAACATTAAAAGAAGGAGGTATCGTCTGATGGCTGTTGTTTTCGAACCGACGAAGGGCCTTACAGATAAGCCTTTCCATTATTGCCCCGGCTGCTGCCACGGCATTATCCACAGACTCGTAGCAGAGACTCTCGTTGAGATGGATGCTCTCGAGACTGC